>JBGPGE010000003.1:0-86848 GCA_041483675.1 Binatia bacterium | reverse complement strand
CGTACCCATGTGCCGTGTCGTAACGAATGACTCCTTTCCAGGAACCTTCGATTTCAACTTCCAGCTGGATCAGGAATTTTACCACCTTGCCCCTTTCGGTTCGATGATAATGCCTGATGCGTGTATCTGTCCAAACCGGAAGTGTGTAGCGCCTTTCAGGCAACGGTTTATCCTTCTATCCCTCCATCTATCATTTTGAGCATACGCGACTTGCGACGGCTTTTCCACTCAGATCGCCGCTCAGGGAATTCTCTTGCAAGCTTCGCGGCGTTGTCATAATACTGCCCGCATGAAGATCGGCGTCTTTGACCACATGCAGAAAAACGATCGGCCCGAGCTGTCGTACCAGAACCTCTATGCCCGCCACCTGGACATGGTGCAGTTTCTCGACGAAGCCGGCTTCGACTACTATTTCGTCGCCGAGCACCATTTCGACATGGGCTTCGCCGAATGCGCCAGCCCCGGCGCCTGGATCGCCGCCGCCTCGCAACGGACCAAGAGAATCCGCCTCGGCCCGCTCGTCTACGTCCTCCCGCTATGGCATCCGGTCCGCGTCGCCGAAGAGGTCGCGATGCTCGACAACATCACCGGCGGCCGTCTCGAATGCGGCATCGGCAGCGGCATCGGCAAGTACGCCTTCGGCGCTTACGACGCCCCGTGGGACAATAAAAACGATGTCATGTGGGAAGCGTTCGAAATCATGAAAGGCATGTGGGCCAATCCCAAGTACAGCTATCAGGGCAAGTTTTTCAACGTCCGGCATGCCGAGCTGAACGTCCCGCTGGTACAAAAACCCCATCCTCCGCTCTGGATGCCGACGCGCAGCCGCGAATCGGTCGAAGCGGCGGCCACCCAGGGCATGAGCACCGTGCAATGGTGCCCGCCCAAAATGGAGGTGGTGCGGGAAATCTTCGACTATTTCCGTGAAGTCCGCCGCAAGGTCAAACCCAACGGCAGAGCGCCGCACGTCGCCCTGATGCGCGAAATCTACGTCGGAGAGACGGATAAGCAGGCCTACGAGGATGCCAAGGAGCACTGGATTTACTTCTGGCACCGCGTCGGCGGCGGCAGGGCCTACGGCGCTTACGGCAATGAGAACCTCGCCACCGTCACGCGCGAAGAGCGGAAAAAGGAGCTGCTCGATGTCGATCACGCCATCAAGGAGGGTTCTTTCATCTGCGGCTCGCCCGATACCGTCGTCCGGCAAATCAAGGAGATCGCCTCGCAGGCGGGCGCGGACTGTTTCCTAGGCGAGTTTACCTTCGGCGCCTTGGAACACGACAAGGTGATGAAGTCTGTGAAACGTTTTGCCGACCGGGCGATGCCGGAGTTGAAACAATTCCAGATCGACGCGCTCAACTATCCCAACAACGGCTACCGCGTCTGGCTCAAGCCTTCCACCGCCGGTTGATACTTTCCGTCGCCGTCCTGGGTGATTTTTCCCGCGCTCGTCAGCTCGCCGATCGCGCGGGCGATAGCGCCGAAATCTTCTCTAGGGAACAGTCCAAGAATATCCGCGAAGAACCTGTGCGACTTTGACAGGCTGTCGAGAATCTTCTGTTCGACTGAGCCGGCGTCGGCTGCCGCCGCGGTTCTGACGCTTCGCTGCCCCGTGTCCGCCTGCGATCCTAGATAATCCTTCAGTTGAACTTTTCCCTCGTTGACGTAGACGATCCGCCTGTAGCGCTCTCGCGGGACGTTCTCCGGAATTGTCGCGTCGATTCCCATCTTCGCCGTCGTCGGGATGCCGTTCGTCGGAGGCAATGACGGATCCAGCGGCTTCGACCGCGCGTTGGAGACGACGATCACGTCGCGATCCGCCTGGACTCGTGTCGCCAGCGCCCATTCGAGATCGACCGGATCGAAAATGTCGATGTCGTCGTCCGTCACCACGACGTGTTTGATGTCGGCAATCGAAAGCAGCGCCATGATCGCGTTCTTGCCGTCGCCGGGCTGTTTCTTGATCGCCGCGACGATGTGCCAGTGGCAGCAGCCGCCCGGCGTTACGTTGATCGCGGTCGCCGCCACACCCGCCTCGCGCAACACGCGAAACGCCGCCGCTTCGTAGATCGGCGCGCTCATCCAGATATTTTCCCACGGCATATGCAGCGCGTAGTAGATCGGATCGCGCCGGTGCATGATCGCCTTAATCCGCACCCGCGGGTTGAGGTGGATGCCGCCCATCAGGCGGTTGAATTCCGAGGACGGCCCTTCGCTCTGCGTCCAGCCTTCCGGGATGATCTCGCCCTCAAGAACAATTTCCGCGTCGGCGATGCAGGGGACGGGAACCGTCTCCCCTTCCGCGAGCGCAAGCGGCTTGCGCCTGAGCCCTCCGGCATAGCCCAGCTCATTCTCCCCCAGCGCGGCTTTGAAGGTCGACGCGACCATTTCGTAGGGATGGACGCCGATCGACATGGAGATCGGCAGCGGCTTTTTTTTCTGCAAGGCGCGCTCGGCATAGCGTCGCAAATTGTTCGGCGTCACGATGTCGATGCCGGTGACATTTTTCTCTTTCAGCATAAGGCGATACATCCCGGCGTTCATCCCGTACTCGGGGTCCAGCGCGATGACCACGGCGCCGGTGATCATCGGTCCACCGTCCATGACGGAGAAAATCGGCACGGGAAGCCGGTACAGATCCACTTTGTTCTTCGTCAGGATGACGTCTTTCACCGGCGCCTGCTTCACAATCCTCGGCTTGATCGGATGGTCCATCGCCGAACGGAGCTTGGCTTCGATCCCGCCGTACTCCACGCCCATCCCCAGCGCCAACCGATTTCTCGACTGGAGCAAGCCGGAGACGACGGGCATGGAGTAGCCGCGCACGTTGGAAAAAAGCAGCGCCTTGTCGGACTGCGGCACGAGCGCCGCGATATTGCGAAGATCGACCGGCTTGGATATCTGTATTAGCTCGTCATGCTTGCGCAGAGTCTGCAGATAATCTCTGAAGCTTGCCGCCATATAAATCCTCCCAAGGCTTGCACCTTAGTACTTGAGTCATTCCCGTGCAAACGGGAATCCAGGCCCCTCCCAATCCTGGACTCCCGCTCGAGCCTGCCCTCGACTCCGATCGGGGGCGGGAGTGACGGTTCCGGGCGCTGGAGCGAATGAGCGGAGCGGTCGCTCTTGCCTACACCGATTAGTCCCTTGACAACCCGTTCTCACTTCGAGTACGCAGAGAACCATGAATGCATCCTTCGGCCTTACTCTTGCCAACCGCGGCGTCATCATCGGCGCGGTGAAAGCGAGCGACCTGATCCACATGACTCAACAGGCGGAATCCT
The DNA here is from genome assembly GCA_041483675.1 of Binatia bacterium. GTDB lineage: Bacteria > Desulfobacterota > Binatia > UBA9968 > UBA9968 > 2-12-FULL-60-19. Next base: position 83,564 of record JBGPGE010000003.1, on the reverse strand, counting down.
CCGGCGCGTTCGACGCGGTCTGGGTCGGCGACAGTCTGCTGGCCAAACCTCGGCTTGAGTCCGTCGCGCTGCTTTCCGCGCTCGCCGCCGTGACGACGAAAGTGCGTCTTGCCGTCGGCTGCATGGCGACCTTCGTCCATCGCCACCCGATACTTTTCGCCCAACAGTGGGCGAGCCTCGACCTGATCTCCAACGGACGCTCATGGCTCTGCGTCTGTCTCGGCGGTCCGAACGAACAGAGCGCGGCGCAAGCGCTGGAACACAAAGTGATGGGCATCGAGGCGAAAGAGCGCCCCGCTCGCCTCGGAGAAGGCATCGTCATCCTGCGCAAACTGTTCGCGGAGAAAAACGCCTCTCACCAGGGCCGCTTCTATCAGTTCGAGAATGTTACGCTGGAGCCGCGACCCGTGCAGCAGCCCTGCCCTATCTGGATCGCCAGCAACCCCACGGGGCTCACGTGGCGCGACGGCGCGAGCGCCGCTGAACCGATTATCGAGCGCAGCTTCCGCCGCGTGGCGCGCTACGCCGACGGCTGGATGACTAACAAGGTCAGCCCGGAGCAATTCCGCCGCCAGTGGGCGCGCATCCTGGCGATGACCACGGAGGAAGGCCGGGACCCCGGCAAGCTGGGCAACGCCCTCTACCACAACATCAATATCAATGAAGATCGCAACGCGGCCCTGGCCGAGAGCAAGGCGTTTCTCGATAAGTACTACACCTCGAACTTCAGCGCGGCGTTCGTCGAGGGGTTTACCACCGCCGGCAGTCCGAAGCATTGCATCGAAGAGTTAAAGGAATACTTTAGCGCCGGCCTGCAGCACATCACGCTCCGCTTGACCTCGTGGGAGCAGGATTACCAGCTCAAGCGCTTTCTCAACGAAGTCGTCCCGGCGTTTACTTCTTAGCCTCCATGCTCCTCGGCATCGATCACATCGTCATTGCCGTCCGCGACCTGGATGCGGCGGCAAAAGACTACACGACGCTCGGCTTTACTGTTGTCCCCGGTGGAAAGCACCCCGTCGGCACGCACAACGTCCTGGTCGCCTTCGCCGACGGCGCCTACATCGAGCTGATCGCATTTTATCGGGACAACCCCGACCATCGCTGGTGGGCCGCCCTTCAACGTGGCGAAGGTTTCGTCGATTTCTGCATGCAGACGGACGATCTGATCGGCGACACAATTAGACTCCGCGCCGCCGGCGTGAAGATCGAAGATCCCGTTCCGTGGAGCAGGACGCGCCCGGACGGCTATCAACTGAAGTGGCTCTTATCTCTCGCGCGCGGCGAGCATCGAGGAGTCGCCCCGTTTTTGATCCAGGACGAGACGCCGAGAGAAGAGCGGATTCCGCGAGAGACCGTGCACCGAAACGGAGCGCTTGGTATCGGTACGATCACCGTCGCCGTCGCAGATCTCCCGCAGGTCAGCCATTGGTATCGAAGCGCGCTGGGAGTCGATGGAACGGCCGTGAAGCGGCCTGATATCGAGGCCTACGGGCTGGCGTTTGAAATCGGCCCGCACAAGCTCAAGTTTCTCACGCCCGCCGGCAAGAGTCCGCTCGCGCGGCGGCTTGAGCAAAACGGCTCTTCGCCTTACGCGGCGACTCTTCGTTCGACCGCGAAAGAGAAACCGCTATTCGACTCCCGCCTGACCCACGGCGCGATGCTATCGTTTGAGTAATTTTTCGGCGACGACTTACCGGCAGAGCGCCATGAAGGCAAATACGTTGGCCGCTTCGAAGACGTTCTTTACCGACACGAGATCGTGGTCGGTGTGCTGGAAGCGGATATCCCGCGAGCCGTAGTTTACGGCCTCAATCCCTCTTACATTGAGCAGGCCGGTGTCGTTGGCCGCCGTCGAATAGCTGTATTTCGCCTCGCAGCCGAGCATCGTCTCGACGGCCCGGCTGAGCGCTCGGGCGACATCGGAGTCCTTCGATACTTCGCTCGGATACATGAAATCTCTCCTCTGAACTTCGATCTCAAACGGCTCGATCTTGCCGATCGCCGCTTCGAGTTCCTCAATCGCGGCCGCGGGATCGTCGCCCGGAAGCAATCTGCGGTCGAATACGATCCGACACTCGTTCTGAATCGTGTGCGTCGCTTTGGGAAAGCTCTCGATCGAAGTCGGCGTCAAGGAGACCTTGCCAAGATCGGGGTGCGCGCGCTCGGAGGGATAAGGCATGAGCGGCTTAAGTTTCTCCAAAACTTTTACCGCCCCCTCGATCGCGTTGATGCCGTCCCACGGGCGGCTGCTGTGCGCCTGCTTGCCCCGGACAATCACCAGAATATCGACGCGCCCCTTGTTGCCGAGCTGTATCTCGGGAGGGCCGTCGATGATTCCCCAGTCGGCCTCTACCTTGCCATAGTCCAGCACGTGAGCCAGAGAATCATGCCGCCCCGTTTCGCCCGCCGTGCTCGTGACGAAGTAAAGATCGGCCGGCAATTCAGCCTTGCTGCCGGCGATGAGCTTGATCGCCGCCATCATCGCCGCCAGGCTCCCCTTCTGCTCGCAGGCGCCCCGGCCCCAGATGCACTCGCCTTGAGCCACATAGGGCGTTCCGTCCACGATCTCACCCGAATAGGGATTCTTCATCGTGCTAGGGGCGGCGTTCATCGCATAGGCGACGAGCAAGAGCCGCTTGCCGCCTCCCTTGCCGGCGAGCCTGACGAGAAGATTTCCCTGGTCATCGATCGCAGGCCGCAGCCCTGCACTCTCCAGCTCCGGCTTGATGACATCCCGAATCAGCGCCAGAACCTTCGGCTCCTCTTCCAGCAATTCCGTCTGCGGGCTCGCCGCCTGCACGAGCTTTACGAGAAGCCTCTTAACCTCCTCGTATCGCAGTCCTGCTTCAATTATTTTCTTAGCTTCTAGCGCTTCCATTGCATTTTGCATTTTGCATTTTTACTTTTTACTTCTCATCCTCCCTCAAAATTCTCTCGAACCTTACCGATCCTACGCGCAAGCATGATGAGCAAAACAGAAACAACGCTCACGATCACGCCGAGTGAGCACATGGGCCCGAGGTTCCCATCGACGTAGAAATGATAGAGCAAAGGACCGATCGGCTCAGCCCCCGGCGAGTAGAGGAAAATCGACGTGCTGAACTCACGCAGATAGATCGTGGCTAGAATAATCCAACCCGCGATGAACCCCGGTCTCATCAGCGGAAGTAGCACGCGCCGGAACGTCGAAAAAAAGCCGGCGCCACAGGTTTTCGAAGCATCCTCCATATCATCGTGGATTTGCACCACGGTGCTGGTCATGGTCCGAAGCCCGTAAGGCATGAAGCGCGTGATATAGCCGATCAACAGAATCCACAGCGAGCCGTAGATCGGCAGCGGAATATAAACATAGGTCCAGAGCAGTCCGATGGCGAGCGCCGTGCCAGGAAAGGCCCAGGGGATGAAGGTGAGCGCTTCGATTAACCCTCTTCCCGCCGCCTTGGTCTTCGTCGTTACATAGGCTGTCACGGCCGCGAGGAGCATGCACAGCGTCGCGCCTCCGACGGCAAGGATGAGGCTGTTCTTTAGCGCGCGATAGGTGCGCGTATCCGTCAGATTCCCGCGGTAGTTGTCGAGCGTCAGCAGATCCCAGGTTTTCGTTCCCGGCACGTGAACATAGGTTACGACGGAAGCATACAGCAGCACGACGAACGGGAGCACGACGATCAGCAGCAAGATCGCGGCGGCGACCGCGGCGGCGAAATAGCGCCACTTGCCCAAGTCGATGACCATCGGACGATAACCGCGCCCGGTCACGGTCACGTAACGCTCCGAGCGCATCGTGAGCCGCCGGTAGAAATAGACGAACAGCATCGTGATCAGCAGCAGCGAGACGGCATAGGCGGCGGCAACGTTCTGGTTCGGCGGAAAGGCTCCGACGGCCTCGCGGTAAATCTTGGTGGTGAAGACCTCGATCCGCGCCGGCAGCGCGATGATCGCCGGCGTATCGAAGCTCTCGATCGCGCGCACGAAATTGAGCGTCGCCGCCGCGAGCATGGCGGGCCGGATGATCGGGAAGGTGATGCGCCGGGCGATTTGCAGATTACTGGAGCCCGCCACTCTAGCGGATTCCTCCAGGGACGGGTCCATCGAATAGAGCGACGCGGAGATAATTAAAAACGCGAGCGGCGTGGTGATCAGCGCCTCGACGAACACCATTCCCCACATCGAGTAGATATCGAGCGGCGCGCTTTCCAAGCCGAACAGCTCCATAAATAGCCGGTTGATCAGGCCCGTCCGCGGGCTCAGCAACACTGTCCAGGCGACCGCCAGCATTACCGGCGGAAAGATATTGGGAATGATCGCCGTCAGCTCGAACAGCCGTCGGAACGGAGCGTTCGTCCGCACCGATATCCATGCCAGAGCGGCGGCCAGCGCTGTAGCCAGCAGGGAGGAGCCGGCGGCAAAGAGAAAAGAGTTGAGCAGGAGCTGGTAAGTCGACGGGTCGGCGTAAGCCTGGACGTAGTGGGCAAAGGTAAAATTCCCCGGCACGCCGAGCGGCTTGCTGAGAAAGCTGCCGTAGAAGAGCATCAGCGTCGGCGAGAGACTCAGGTAGCCGATCACCACGGCGACGACGGCGACCACCGCGGTGTGGGGATTTTGGAAAAGCGGTCGCATGGATCAGCTCAATGAGGGCGACCCTGAGCCGCAGCGACATGCGTAAAGATCAACGGTCGAGCGAAGGCGTCCGACGGACATGGAGTGTTGGAGGATGGGAGTACTGGAGTATTAGGTTTTAAATGCATTACTCCATCACTCCAGTACTCCACTCAACAGCACGTCGGAGCGGGCGGTTCGAGCGCAACGGAACGGACGGGCCTTTCAGCGCCCTGCTACTTGGCAAAGAAGATCTGCCGGAACGTGTCGCCCATGAGCTTTTTGAACTCTTCCTCGGACGGATTGTCCATGAAGACCATGTTCGGCGCGACCTTCTCCGAATCTTTGATGGGCGGAAAGATTCCCGGGGACAAGACGAACTCGCCGTCTTCGGAGATAGCCTTCTGACCCTCCGGCGAACAGGCGTAATCGATGTAGAGCCTGGCTGCATTCCCATGCGCCGCCTTTCCGCTGAGGCTCATGTAGTTCGGATCGGTCAGATACTTGTCCATCAGGACATAGCCCAGGGGACCTTTATATTGCTTCAGGTATTTTATGTAGCTGATCCCGACCAGCACCTCGCCTTTGATGATCGCCGGCGCAACCGGCGCCAGGGATTCCACCAGGAGCGGCTTCTGTTTCGCCAATGCCTTGACATAATCGAGCCACTTGTCGCCCTTGAATTTCGAGAGATTCCAGAGAAACTGCGCCGTGGTCGTGTGCCGCGTGGGGTCGGGCATACTGATCTTCCCGGTCCACTTGGGACTCAACAGATCGTCCAGCGTCTTCGGGACATCGCCGGCTTTCACCATGTCGGTGTTGTAGAGAATGCTGATCGGGAGCACGCGCCAGGGTGTGATGAGAGCGTCTTTCTCTTTAAACTGCGCCGGAAACTTGTCCGATGAAGGCGGGATGTACTTCGTGAAGAGCCCCTCGTCTCTCATAATCAGTTGAACGCCCCGGTTCCCCTCCGCGATGTCGAAGGCCGGCTTGCCGGCGCGCCATTCCGTCAGGGCGCGCTCCGAGACCTGTGTCGACGAGCCGCGCCAGTACTTGACCTCGATGCCGTATTTCTTCTCAAATCCTTTATTCAAGCCCTCCATGGCTTGCGGCACGACCGAGCCATAGACCACGACCTCCCCTTCCTTCTTGGCCGCATCCACGTTCGCAGGCTGCGCCTGAGCAGCGACCGGGGAACACAGAAGCGTGCCGATGGCGAGCAGGCCCACAACCGACAACCCATTTGTTTTACGCATCTTCAGGTCACCTCCACTGAGAATTCCAACACTATGTCGCTCCACGCAGCCCCGAGTTTATTATAGCCGTCGCGCCAGTTCAACTACTTGCTTCCTCATCTCCTGCGTCCCCATCGGCAGGAGAACCGGAAGGTCGAGCCCGCCTTCGATGAACTCGTCCAGCCGCCTGCGGCACTCCGCTGGGGTTCCCGTGATGGAATGGGCGTAAACCACCTCGTCGCTTATAAACTTTTTTGCGCCCTCCCAATCCCTATTCGCGATCGCCGCCGCGAGACGTTCCCGATCGACCCGGCCCCCGCCCATGCCAATATTCTCGGCGTGGTGTTTATTGCGAAATATATAGGCCAGGTAACCCTTGCTGGCGTCGATCGCCTCGCGAGCGTTCGACGAGACCGACGTCGTGATGAAGCCGGCCACATCGCGCCGCGTAACGCCGTTCCTCGCTTTCTCCGCCCCGCTCTTTACCTCCGCGGCGCACTGCGCGATATACTTCGGCGCGCAACCCGCGGACAGCAGTACGCCGTCGCCGATCTCTCCCGCAAGCCTGAGCATCCGGGTTTTCACCGCGGTCATATAGATTGGTATGTGGGCTGCCGGGGCGAAGCCCATCTTGGCGCCGTTGATTCTAAAAATCTCACCCTGAAACTTCACCGTCTCCCCTCGCAAAAAGCTCCGCAGGATCGTCATGTACTCCCGCATCGTCTTCAGGGGCCGAGTAACCGTGACGCCGATCTCGGCCAACGCCGCGGCGTTGGCCGTGCCCGCCGTCGCCCAGACTCTTCCAGGGGCGAGCTCGTCCATCGTGCAGATCGCCATGGCGGAAACCATCGGATGACGCGTGTAGGGGCTTAGCGGCGCCGGGACTACTGTGATCCTCTTCGTCGTGGCGAGGAAGGCCATCGCGGAAGTCAGAGAGTCGCGAAAGCACAGATGATCGGACATCCATATCGAATGCATGCCCGCTTCGTCCGCCAGCCGCGCCAGCTCCACCATCTCGGTGATCGAATAAAAACCATCGAAGCAGAGTCCGACTCTCATGACACGCTCCTGTCCGGTGCTGCGAACCCTTCGTGAAGCAGTGCCTTGAGATTCTCCGGCTTTACCCCAGCCAGCCCCATTTTCTTTAGCGTCACTCCCTCACACCGGTAGTCGATTCGATTCAGCTCAGAGGCGAGGGTGATGAGCGCATCGATCACGGGCGTCTCGACGCCCACAAGCCGCCCGAGCTCGGAGATCGGCGCCAGGCCGAAGCCGACGTCTTCATTCAAGTAGCGATGGTTCAAGGTCCGCGGCGCCTTGATCGTCCGGTTGGCCGCGCTCTCCTGCGTCGCCTGGTAAATGGATTGGCTCTGCCGCGCCGCGTCGCTGGTGAGGCCGGCCTGATGAAAAATATCGACGAAGCTAAGAAGCGGAAGCCCCAAGCGTTGCCCGATAGCCATCCGCTCGCGATCGACCGCGCCAATGACGTGAGCGATCGCCGGCGTGATACCGTCCCGATAGAAATAGAAGTCGCCCCGGCCGGCCTCGATCCGCCCCGCGTTGCCCACCATGCCCGCCGGATGCATGACGGCGTTGATATTCGACAGCCCGGTCTCCAGCACATTCGCAGCCGGAATGATTTTGGGATAGACCTCGCCGATCTCCGGCAACAGGCGCGCGGTCAACTTCCCCGGAAACGCGGCAAAGCGGAGATTCTCCGTGCGACGATAGACTTCAACTTGCGCCGGGCCGGTCAAGCGGCAGATGTAGGTCAGCGTGACCGTCTCGCATACTTGGACCTTCGCCGGGACGCCGAGGCGGGGCAACAGCGCGGCAACGTGAAGCGAGCCGCCCGTGTGACCGGGATTGAGAAAAATAATCTGGCCGTCGCTCAGGCAGCCTGCCAAATTTGTCGCCAGCGTCTCGTGCGCAACGGCGGGAGCCGCGATCATGATGAGATCGGCCCCCGCCACCGCCTCGCACAACTTGTTCGTGATCAGCGACGGCTTCGCAAAATTGTTTTTGCCCGCCTCAACCAACTCGATACCGCCTCTCTTCAGGATCGGCTCAAGCGTTTTCTCGGCGCGCGAGTAGAGCCGGACCTCATAACCCCGTAGCGTCAGATCCGCCGCCGCCGCGCAGCCGCCGTTGCCCGCCCCTAAAACTGCGATGCTATGAATACTCACGTTCAGTCCGCGCGGTAGCGCTCAACTTTCTCCTCATCCAGCTCAACTCCCAGCCCCGGCTTGTCGGACACCACAACCTCGCCGTCCGTGTACTCGAACGCCTCGGTGATGATGTCGTCGGTGTAGTAAACGCCGGCGATTCCGCCTCTGCCCTTTCCCTTCGGCGTCGAGACCGGGATCACGCAGGCCAGAGACGCGACGGCGGTGGAAGCGGCGAGATGCACGTTCGCCGCGTTTCCCACGCCCGTCTCCACCGAGCCGTTCACGTTGCACTGAAGACCCGCGGCTTCGGCCACGGCCGCAACCTGCTTCGCCTTGTAAAGACCACCGGGCTTGGTCGTATAGATCGAGATGATGTCCGCGGCTTTCTTGCGGATAATCTCAAGCACATCTTGAGGCGTCCAGGCGCTCTCGTCCGCCATGATCGGAGTTTCCACGCTCTCCGCCACCAGCGCCATCGCGTCGATCCCTTCGACGGGCTGCTCCATATAATGAATCCCGTAGCTCTCCATCGCCCTGATCGTTTGCACCGCGATCTTCGGCGTCGGGTAGCCCTGATTCGCGTCGACCGCGAGCCGGATATCCGGACCTACGGCGTTGCGTATTTCTTTGACCAGCTCGACATCGCGCTTCGACGCCTGCCCGCCTTTGAGTTTAATAGTTTTGATTCCCTCGCTTTTTACCTGGACTGCTTCCTCCACCGCCTTCTCAATCTCCATCAAGCCGATGCTGTGCGCCACGGTCACGCGCCTACGGTAACAGCCGCCGAGCAGTCGATACGCGGGCACGCCGAGGGCCTTGCCGGCAAGATCGTAGAGCGCCATGTCGAGCGCCGCCTTGCAGTAGGGATATCCCCTGATCGCCTTGTCCATGACGGAATGAAGCAGGGCGATGGAGCGCGGGTCCCGGCCGACCAGCGCAGGCGCCAGGATATCGTTGATGACGTGGACGGTCGTCTGCGGCGTCTCCCCGTAATATCTCATGTAATCGCCGCCCCAGTCCTTCAGCACCGGCGCTTCGCCGAGGCCGATCAGCCCTTCGTCCGTGGCTACCTTAAGAATCACATAGACGCCGATCGGCGTCGTGAGGCTCGACCACTGGTGAACGCGCCGCGTCGGCAGCCTGATCGGGATCGTTTCGATCTTCGAGATCTTCATCGCGATTCACCCGACGCGGAGCAGCTCGTCCGTCGCCGTGCAGTCGGAGAGCAGCTCGCAACCGTCGCTCGTCACCACGAGCATATCCTTATTTTGCAACCCCATCCGTCCGGGGATGTACACCAGAGGCTCGATCGCCACCACCATCCCCTCTTCCAGAGTCTCGTCGCCGTAGCGGCCGAGATATGGCTCCTCGTGGAGAAAGAGGCCGATGCCGTGGCCGACGAAGCCGATCGGCTCGAAGCCGAGCGCGCTGAAACGGGCGAGAAATTTTCGATAGATTTCCTTACACTTCGCCCCGGGCTTGAGCGTATCCATGACAAGATACTTGCACTCGATCAGATGTTTCCAGATTCTCTCCTGCTCGGGGGTCGGCTTTTGCACCACGGCCGTGCGGCATACGCCGGCGAGGTAGCCGCTTTTCATCCCGAAGATCTCCATGCGGATGAGATCGCCTCCCTGGAGACGGCGCTCCGTAGGCCCGACGTTCGGATATTGGCTGCGCTCGCCGGAAGCGATAATCATCAGTTTGAAGTTCTCCGCTCCTCCGACGAACAGCCGGCTCACCAGCCCACCCGCAAGCTCCATCTCCGTCATCCCAATACGAGCGCTTTGTAAAGTCTCGCCGATGGCGCGGTCGGTGATTTTGCTGAGCGAGCGCAGCAGATCGATCTCGGCGCGCGTCTTCACCTGCCGGAGTCGGTGATAAATGGCGTGTCCGGCGACGAAAGAGGCGCCCGGAAGTTTCCGCTGCAGCGTCTGGAAATCTTTCGCCGGAAGATAATCCATCTCAATGCCAAGCCTGGCCTTGGCCAACCCAAGCTCCTGCAACAGCCCGGCGAGTTTCTCCATCGGGTCGTCGCTGAACTCCTGGTAGACTTCGATCCGCCGGATCTTGGAATGGCTCTTGACGGTCGTTTCTTCCATGTCGATTACGAGCATCGAAACCCGACCGTCGGCGGTCACGACGGCAGCCGCGTGCCGCCAGCGCATGAGCGACTGCGACGGCACGACGATCCCGGTCGCGTAAGTCACGTTCTCGGGCGAGAGCGCGACGAGCGCGTCCAGGCCGGCGTCGGCTATCGCTTTCTTTTGCTTTTCCACGATCTCGGGATTCATACCGTGCGAGGTGACGTTAGCCGCTGGCGGAGGCCGATGTCAACAGGAAGCCTCGATCCTATCCTGATTGTTTCTCCCGATGCCCTTTGGTAGGTTTAAGGCACGCATGAGCGCTCAGGAAAAGCTCAAGAAGATTCGCGACGAACTCCGGCAGATCTTTCTCGAACGGGGCGAGCTGATCGACGGCACGCTCTGCGCCCTGCTCTCCTCCCAACACCTGCTGATCATCGGCCCGCCGGGCACGGCCAAGTCGATGCTCGCCGACGAGATCTGCCGCCGCATCGAAGGGGCCGGCTACTTTCAATGGCTGCTCACCCGCTTCTCGACGCCTGAGGAGCTGTTCGGCGCGGTCAGTCTCAAGGCGCTGGAACAAGACGACTACCGCAGGGTCACGGCCCACAAGCTCCCCGAGGCGCACATTGCTTTTCTCGATGAGATTTTCAAGGCGAACTCCTCCATTTTGAACGCCATTCTCGCGCTCATCAACGAGCGCATCTTTCACAACGGCAAGGAGATCGTCCCCGTGCCCTTGCTCACGCTCTTCGGCGCGAGCAACGAGCTGCCCGAGGACGACGAGCTGACCGCGCTCTACGACCGTTTTCTGCTCCGCTTTGTCGTCAGCTACATCGCGGAGGACTTCCGTTTTCTCCGCATGCTCGAAGCCGCCGCGCCGGCCGAGCGCACCACGATCACCCTGGACGAACTGCGTGAGATGCAGAAACAGGCCGGAGGCCTTCGCATCCCCGCCGGCATCTATCGCTCCATCGCCGATATCCGGCGCGAGCTGAAAAAGAAATCTCTCGAGCCGTCGGACCGGCGCTACCGGCAGTGCCTGGGTTTGCTCCAGGCCCACGCCTACCTCGCGGGACAGGAGGAAGTGCGGGACAGCGATCTGTTCTTTATCGAACATGCGCTCTGGCGCGACCCCGCCGAGCAGGTCGAAGTCCGCGCTACGATCCGCGACCTGATCCAAGGCTACGAAGAAGAGGTCAAAGAGCTGCTCTACGAGTCGCGCGAGATTCGGGATTCCGCGCTCCGCCCCTGGCCCACCAGCGACGAGCGCGCCCGCGCGCTGATCGAAGTCCACACCAAGTTGCGCAACATCCTGGCAAAAGTGGACCAGATCGTGGAGAAAGCGAGAGAGCTCGGCCGCCCGCTAGAACGCGTCGGCGCAGTCAAAGAAGAGATCGAAGGGATGCAGAAGCAAATGCTCGAGCAGTTTTAAGTTTTTAGTTATGAGGCGGAACATGGCACGGAAGAAACAAAAGATTCCCGCCCCAAGAAGAATCCCCCAGCCGCTGCCGAAAAATTCCTGCTGGATCGAGAGCGACGCCTATGATCGGAGGGCATTCGCAAATCTCCGCCAAGAGTCGCCGTCGCTGCGCTCCGCCGAGGAGAGCGGCGTAACCTTCCTGCCCCATTTTCCCTCGTTGCTGCAGGACCTGTTTTGCCTCTTATTCAAGAACAACATCATTGTTCTCGAAGAAGGCGAGGTCTTGCAGAGCGCGCTTTTCAACCGCACGCTCCTCGACGGGCTGCGCCGGGGAAACCTCTACCCAATCTTGCGTGAGATGACGCTGCTGGATGAGGCGAAGGCGGGGCTTTGCACCATGCTCCTCGCCGAGAGTCTCGTCTCGCTGCTTAAATCGGAGAAGCTTCTGACACGCCGCGACATGCTGGATCTCTGGGATCTCAAAAAACAGGAAGAAGTCTTCGAGGAGAAGCGCCAAGAGCTTACGGAGGCCGAAAAGCTCTCGGACGAACAGGCCGGCGACAAGGAGAAGCAGCGGGCCATAGATCGGGCGAAGGACAGGTTGGACGGAGAGCTGAGCGGCGCCGAAGCCCTGCTGCGGCAAAAGTCCCGGAGACTCGCGGAAGAGTTTCAGCAGAATCAGGCCCAGGCAGCTAACCGTTTTCAGGCCGAGGCGATCAAGGCGACTCAGAAGCTTGAAGACGCGGCCGAGGAGGCCGAGACCTGGGGTCTCACCCTCGGCGCCGGCTACCGCTCGCCCGCCGGGCAAAAGATCGAACTCGGCAAGCGGCTCGCGGGAAACGAGAAGCTCAAAAAGCTCAGCCGGATGCTGGGGCGGATGAAGTTTCACGCCCTGGCGCTGCGCAAGAAGATTTTCGAGCGCTCGAGCGAAGAGGTTCTTGAAGTCGAAAGAGGCGACGCGCTCCATCGCTTGCTGCCGCACGAGCTGCTCACGCTCTCCCACCCCTTGCTGCGGAAGGATTTCTACCGCCGCTTGTTGGACCAGGAGCTGCTGCAGTATTCCCTCAGGGGCGTCGAGGAGAAAGGCAAAGGGCCGATGATCGTCTGTCTCGACGGCAGCTCGTCGATGGCCGGCGATAAGGAGGTCTGGTCGAAAGCGGTGACGCTGACGCTGCTCGAAATCGCCCGCCGCCAGCGGCGGCTCTTCCGCTCGATCTGTTTCTCTTCCGGCGACCAGCCGCTTCAGGTCCTCGACATGAATCCGCGAGCCCACTACCAGGTCGAAATGGAAAAAGTGATGGACCTGGCCGAATACTTCCCCGGCGGCGGGACGGACTTTCAAAAGCCGCTGGACGCCGCGCTCGAATGCCTCAAGCAATCCAAATATAAAAAGGGCGACGTTGTCTTCATCACCGACGGTGAGTGCCAGGTAGCGGCGGAGTGGGCGGAACACTTTCGCGACGAAAAGGAGAGGCTGGGCTTCTCGCTCTACTCGATTCTCATCGACGTCGGCTCCAGCTCCCTCGGCACGCTGAAAGAATTCAGCGACCGCATCACCACCATCAAGCAGCTGACCGGCCTAAACGTTGATGGCGCCAAACATATATTTGTGAAATTCTGAGTGATATTGAATTAGGAAAAGCCATGCAGCCCTTGTTGATGCCTATGATAGTGCTCCTCGCCATGGCCCTAGCTACCGGGCCGGCGACGGCCGACGTGGCGGAGCCCGTATCGGCAATCGGTGCTCAGCGGTTACTCGTGGTGGCGGTACGGTTTCCGGGCAGCGAGCCAACGTTATCGCTGGCGCAAATCAAGGACAAGATCAGCCGCGTCGATCGCTACCTACGAACGGTCTCGTACGGCAAAGCGTGGCTTGAGCCGAAACTGGGCGGGTGGTACGACATGCCCGCGCCGGTCGGCGAATACCAGGTGAGCCCGCATAACTTCAAGGTCGACCGCAGCCGGGTGCGCCGGTTAGTGAGCGAGTCTCTCACTGCGGCCCGGCGCGATGTCGATCTGTCGATTTATCCTTTGGTGTGGATCGTGGTCGGCGTCTTCACGGGTCCGGGAAAGGGATACGGCATGATCGGCTATGCCGCCAACCCCGGGATGTTATCCAGCGTGCGCGGAGACAAAGCAAGGCTCGAAACGGTGAACCTTCCCGGCGGCGGCTCGTTCTCGGGCGCGGTGACCGTCAGCGCCGAGAACGCCCACGTCGGGCACGTTGTCCACGACCTGCTGCACGCGCTCGGCGGCGCCAGCGGCGGGAAGCGCGCCGTGCCCGACCTCTATGACTACGAGCTACAAAGCAATCCAGGCTCTTCGCCGATGCTGCCCGAGACGTTCGCCATCCACGCGGGACCGTGGGATATCATGAGCCAGCATTGGATCGAGCGCAATTTGCCTCCGCCCGCGCCCTCCTCATTCACGCGATTGCAGCTCGGCTGGATCGCCCCAGACCAAGTCATTGCGATGAAGGCCGGAGAAACACGTGAAGTCGCGCTGAAACCGCTCGCCTCGGGCGCCGGGCCGCTGGTCGTGCGCATCCCGCTCGATGCCGGCCGCTATCTGTTGATCGAGAATCGCCAAAAGACGGGAGCCGACGCGGTGCTCCCCGCCGCTGGCCTGCTAGTGCTCGAAGTCGATACCTCGCAACCGGAGGGAACCGGGATCGTGCGCGTGGCCAACGCGAATCCGAGCATAGGCAAATTGTCCGGAGCGCCGTTTGTGCCCGGCGCCGGAGAACACCGGGTTTACCAGAATGCACAGGCAGGCGTGGCGGTTGCGCCGCTCTCGCTGGAAGCGGACGGCGCCCTGCGCGTGATCGTCACGACACCGGGGCGGATCAAGGATTTCGTCCGCGAAGCCGGGAACTGAGCGCAGCCTCTCCGCGTCAGATCGCCTTCCGTCTTAGATACGCGCTCAGATAATCGACGATCGTCACTAGGACGTAGATGAAGATCAAAAAAGTAAGGAGCTGATTTTCAAAAAAGAGGCTGATGGCGATGTGAATTCTTTGCCCCAACCCGCCGGCTCCGACGAAGCCCAGCACGGCGGCGACGCGGATATTTACCTCCCAGCGGTAGAGCGTGTAGGAGATGAACTGGGGCAGCACCTGGGGCAGAATCCCGTAAAATAGGATCTGCAAGCGGTTTGCGCCGGTGGATTGAAGCGATTCGATCGGCTGCATGTCCACATCCTCCAGCACCTCGCCGAAGAGCTTACCCAAGACTCCTCCCGTATGAACTCCCAGAGCCAGCATCCCGGGAAACGGGCCGAGGCCGACGATGAAAACGAAAATCAACGCCCACACCATCTCCGGAATCGTCCGCAGCATATTCAACAGCGACTTGGCCACGAGGTAGGGAAAGAGACTGAGCGCCCGCTTCCACCCCTCCCCCGGCTCCATTTCGTAGAGCAGGCCAGAGTACATAAGATTGCGGGAAGCGAAAAAAACGACGCAGAGCGCGATCGCCGCCGCCATAATCGTGCCGAGGAAGGAGATCGCGAAGGTCTCGATCGTTCCACGCACGGCCTCTTGCAGCGTGAAAGCGGAGAGATCGGGCGGGAACAGCTTCTTGACGTAAGCCAAGATCTGCCCGCCGGCCTCCCGGCTGAACAGCTCGCTAAGGCGCACTTCCGAGCCGGAGTAACTCCAGAACACCAGCAGGATCAGCCCGGCGGTGATCAGGTAATTGCCGACATTCGGCCGGACCGCCGCCTCGTGGCCCGGCCACGGGACCGAAAACCGCTTTCGCTCGGAGGGGCTGCTCATGGTTCGATCTTCCTCACCATGACCCTGAGTATAGTCGAACGGGTCATAAGATCGCCCGCACCTTCGCGCTGATGTAGTCCACTCCCGCCACCATCAGAAAAAGAATGATGAGCAGCGTCAGGATCTCGTTGAAATTGAACATCCGCATGGAGATCTCGATCTGCTGTCCGAGGCCGCCGGCGCCGACCAGGCCCAAAATCGCCGATGCCCTGACCGCGCACTCCCACCGGTAAAGGGTGTAGGAGATAAAATTCGGGAACACCTGCGGCAGCCAGCCGTAAAAAAATATTTGCAGCTTGTTCGCGCCGGTAGACTGGAGCGCCTCCAGGGGCCGCGGATTGACCGCTTCGAAGATTTCCGAATAGACCTTGCCCAGCATCCCGCCGTAGGCGACGCCGATCGCCAGCACGCCGGGAAACGGCCCCAGACCGACGGCCCGGACGAACATGAAGGCCCAGACGAACTCGGGGATCGACCGGAAGAAGCTTAAAAGGCCCCTGGCAAAGCAATAGATCGAGAAGCGCAGCACAAAGCGCCCGGGCGCGCCCGCAGTGTCGGCCTCGTTCAAAATGCCCCCGACGCTGAAATTTCTCGTCGCCAGAATGCCGATCGGAAAGCCGAGGGCGATTGCGATCAGCGTCCCCATGACGGAGATCTGAATCGTCTCCAGCGTCGGGCCGACCATGAGCGCCAGAAAGCCCGAGGAAAGGTCGGGCGGGAACATCCCGCCCAGGAACTTGACGATGTTCTCCCGTCCCTGGCGCTCGAAGAAAACCAGCAGGTCCACTCCGACCCGTCGCCAGCTATCCGCCAAAGTCAAAACGAAGAGAACGGCGAACAGGTAGGGAAAGAGCGATTTTTCCGAGTTATTGAAGGATAGGCGCGATGGGCTCTTCATCCGTGATATCGTCCCGGCCGTTCTGCGGGAAATGGCTCGAGTAGAGATCCTCCAGGAGACCGTCTGTAACCTTGTCCGGCGAGAGGTCGAACAGCGCCGCGCCGTTTTTTATTCCAATAACCCGCGGAAAAAACTCCAGCGCCAGATCGACGCTGTGCAGGTTGACCAGCAGCGTCTTACGCATGTCCCGGCTGATCTCAATCAGCAGCCTGACGATCGCCGTGGCGAGCGAGGGATCGACCGACGAGACCGGCTCGTCGGCCAGAATGATTTCCGGATCTTGAATGAGCACGCGCGCGATCGCCACTCTCTGTTGCTGGCCGCCGGAGAGCTCGTCGGTCCGGGTGAAGATCTTTTCCTCGATTCCGACCTGTTTCAGCGCCTGGTGGGCCGATTCGACGTCCAACGGCCGCACCAGGGAGAAAAGCGAGCCGGCCGTGGACCATCGCCCCAGCCGGCCCGAGAGCACGTTATGGATGACTTTGAGGCGCGGGACCAGGTTGTGTTGCTGGTACACTGTGCCGATCTTGCATCGCGTCTCCCGCAACCTCTTGCCGTGCAATTTCTCGACGTCGTCGCCGTCGAGCCAGAGCTTGCCGGAGCTCGGCCTCAGAGTCAGGTTGAGCAGCCGGAAAAGAGTCGTCTTGCCGGCCCCGCTCGGCCCGATGAACGCGATCTTCTCGCCCGGCCGGACGCTCAGATCGATCCCCGCCAGGCCGATCTGCTGCCGCGAAAAAACCTTGGCGACCTTTTCCAGCCGGTACTGCTCCATGATTCCTCCGAAAGCGAGCCCTCACGGCGCGAGTCTTCGGGCCGCGGCCGATGAGTAGCTACCATGAGTCGAACCGGTCTCATCGGACGTCCGCGGCCCTCTCCCTCGCGCCCCTCGGTCTCGCAGGAAAAGCCGGCGCCCGGTCGGAGGGCCTGCGCATCCGATACTGCCGGTGGGATTAAGCAGCGACCCATTGCGCAGGCTCGGAGAGCGGGCGGCGGCTTTCATCGTCAAGGGTGATCGCGAGAGATAATGCATACTCCTCCGACAAACCAGCCTACTTCACCAGCCCCGCGGCGATCGCAGCCTCTTCCGTTCCCCTCCAGTCTTCGTCCTTCGCGGGGATGTAACCCTTAGTCCGGTGCAGGTCGAGGAGCTTCTTGTCCTCCGGGTTGTTGTAGTTGAGCTTGAGGAATGCCTTGGAAATCTTGTCGACCGTCCCCTGGTCCAGCCCGGCCCTCACCATCCAGACATAATCGACATACGGAGGGGTCGTCCAGAAGATAACGACTTTGCTGGTATCCACTTTCTTCGTTTCCACCAGCTTGTCCCAGACTAAAAAGTTGAGCGCGCCGGCATCGACTCTGGCCGCTTCGACCCAGGCGGCCGTCGCATCGTGAGCGCCGCTGAAGGCGAACTTGGAAAAATCCTTCTCCGGATTGATGCCCGCCTTGAGCAGGAAGTAGCGCGGCATCAAGTGGCCGGAGGTGGAGCTGACGCTGCCGAAGGAGAAGGTCTTGCCTTTGAGGTCCTTCAGCTCTTTGATGCCGGTCTCTTTGCGGGTGATGAAATGGCTTTTGAACTCGGCGTCCTCTTTCCGCATGATCACCCTGCGCGCGCCCTTCGCCTGGCGCGCGGCTTGCACCGAGGTGAGCCCTCCGTACCAGACCATTTCCAGTTTATTGCCCGCGAGACCTTCCACCGTCGCAGCGTAGTCTACGACCGGGGTGAATTTGACCGGAATGCCGATCTCCTTGGTGAGATAGTCCGCGAACGGCGTGTAGATGCGCAGCATCTCCTGCGGGTTCTCGTCCGGGATCGCCGAGATGCGCAACTCTTTCGGCGCCTGCTGGGCAAATGCAACGCCGGCGATCGCCGCAAAGAAAATCAAGATGCTGCTAAGGCTAAGCTGTCGCTTCAACATGAGAGACCCTCCTTTTCCGTGAAGCTTATCTTTAGACTACATTCCATTCTATCTGTCAAATAGAAAGCATCTATGGAAGTGGGAAAAGGATAGATGGCGCGAGAAGCGCTCAGGCTCGTCGAACGAACGCGACGAACGCCTGGGATACGGGCGAGAGAGAGCGCTGCCGGTGAGTGACCTGATAAAAATCGCGCTCGAGCCTGAGCCCGCGAATCGGAACTTCCTTGAGAAAGCCGTCGCGGAGCTCCCGCTGGATGGAGGTGCGGGAGAGAATGGAGATGCCGAAGCCGGCGATCAGCGCCTCTTTGATCGCCTCGGTGCTGCCAAGCTCCATGACCACGCGAAGCAGCTGCTCCGGCTTTCCGCCCCTTCCGGCCAGCAGTTTCCGGAACGAGCGCAGCGTCCCGGAGCCCCCCTCGCGGGATATAAAACCTTCGTTCCTGAGCTCCTTGAGATTGATCGCCCTGAGACGGCCCCACGGATGGTTCTTCGGCACGGCCAGGACCATCTCGTCTTTCCAGAGCTTGTGAAACGCGAGCCGCCGGTCGTCTCCTTTGAAGCCGACGAAACCGATCTCGACCTCTCCATCCAGGACGGCCTGGACGATGCTCTCGGAATCGCCGATGCGGAGCACCGGCTTGACGTCGGGATACTGCTCGACAAAGCTCGCCAGCTTGGGGGGCAGGATGTACTCGCCCGGAATGTTGCTCCCTCCGACCGGCAGCTCTCCCCTCACCTTGCCGTGAAACTGATCCAGGGCGACGAGCATCTCTTTTTTGAGCGCGAGCAGCCCCTTCGCCCGCTCAACCAGCATCTGCCCGAGCGCGGTGGGAGTCGCCTCGCCGCCGACTCGATTGATAACCTTGGAGCCGAGTGTCTCTTCCAACACCCGAATGTGCGCGCTGATCGTGGGCTGCCTGAGCGAAAGATGCTCGGCCGCGAGCGAGAAGCTCTTCAGCTCGGCGACCCAATAGAGCACTTCGAGTTTATGGAGATCCAACTCCTTCTTCACCCGAACCATAGGGCCTTCATTAAACGTAATCCCCCGCCGCATTGTCAACCTCGATCGATGGAGCTATATTCCCCTGGCATGGCTCAGCCGACTCCTCTCCTCGAGTTCCACCGCGCCAACGGCGCTGAAATGGTCGACGAAAACGGCTGGATTCTGCCCGCTCATTTCGGCGCTCCGCTCGACGAATACCGCGCCGTCCGCTCCGGCGTGGGAATACTGGACATGTGCGACTACACTGTCTTCACCCTCACCGGCCCGGACCGCGTCTCCTTTCTCCAGGGCATGGTGACCAATGACGTGAAAAAACTGCTACCGGGAAGCGGCATGTCCGCCGCGGTCCTCGACGTGAGCGGCAAAATCCTGGCGGACTTGAGAGTCCTCTCGACGGAAAACTCTTTCATGCTCTTGCTCTCGGAGCCGCTGGCGCAAAAGGTCGCGGCTCACCTAAACCGCTATCTCGTTGCCGATGACGTTGAGATCGCAGCGCCGGAAACGGCATATGGCATGATCTCGCTCCAAGGGCCTAAGGCCCGATCCATGCTCGGAGCAGTCGTTCCTCCGAGCGAAATTCCCCAGGAAATGCACAGCCATCGCGCGATCCGCATTGCAGACCGTGACGTTCGCGCGATCCGCTCGACGCACACCGGCGAAGAGGGCTTCGATCTATTGATCGAGCTGCAAAGTCTCGCCTCCGTCGTCGCGCAAATCCAAAAAACCGGAGCGCCGTTCTCCCTCCGTTGGGTCGGGTGTCAAGCGCAGGAACTGCTGCGCGTCGAGGCGGGCATCCCGCGCTACGGCGTCGATATGGACGAGAATACGCTGTTCCTGGAGATCGGCCTGGACGACGCCGTCAGTTTTCATAAGGGCTGCTATTTGGGCCAGGAAGTCGTGGAGCGCATCCGCTCGCGCGGCCACGTCAACCGAAAGCTGGCGGCCATTGTGTTGGAGGGAAGCGACGCGGCCGCGCGCGGCGCCACGGTTGAAAGCGACGGGCGCGAGATCGGCAAGATTACCAGCTCCGTCCTCTCGCCGGCGCTGGAACGACCGGTAGCGCTCGGCTACGTCCATCGGGATTTTCTCGCGCCGGGCACACCGATTACCGTCGATAACGGCGGCCGCAAGATCGCCGGCCGGATCGCGCAACTGCCATTGGCTCCATCCCTACTCCGCAAGTGAGGCCTTCAAGCCTCCAGGAGGGAAACATGAAAACCGGATTTCCGTGGATCGCCATTCTGCTGATATGCTTGTTTCCCTCTTGGGTCTCCGCCGCCCAAGAGGAGCCTTCGGTCGAGATGAAGGTCAGGCGGGTGGTGCTCGACCCCTACAGCAAGACGCCGGTCGTGATCCTCGAAAGCGCCGGCAAGAAGGAGCCGCTCCCGATCTGGATCGGCGGCGAGGAGGCGACCTCGATTGCCCTGGAGCTGGAAAAGATGGCGGCGCCGAGGCCGAACGCGCACGATCTCATTCGCAATATCTTAAACGGCGTCGGAGCGACCGTGCAGCGGATCACCATCACCGATTTGCGCGACAACGTCTATTACGCGAGCATCGCGTTGCGCTTGAGGGGGCAGGACTATCAGATCGACTCCAGACCGAGCGACGCGATCGCCGTGGCTTTAAGGATGAAAGCGCCGATTTATGCGACGACCAAGGTTCTGGCCAAGGCGCAGCCCCTGCCTGCAGAAGAGAAACAAGATCACCTTCGAAAGCTAGGAATTCAGGGGCAGGATCTCACACCGGAGCTGGCGAGACTCCTCGACCTCGCGGCGAAAAGCGGGGTGCTGGTGGCCGACGTGGAACTGGGGAGCGCGGCGGCGGAGGCCGGCGTTCAACGGGGCGATATTATCTTGAAGGCGAACAACAAGCCGCTTCAGAAAGCGGCGGAGCTTGAAGCGTTCCTTGAAGCCGCTTCAAAAGCCTCGCCGGTTAAGATCGAACTGCTGAGAAAAGGAAAGACGGTGGCGCTGGAGCTACCGCTCCAGGCGCCACCGTCCCCCTAGAGAAGAGCCGTTAACGCGCGCCGTTGCCGCTGAACAGGATTTTGCCCCACTTTTTCTCGGTGGCGTCGAGAACTTCCTTGCTCGACTCCGCGACTTTGGGGAAATCTTTCATCCACTCGTACGGCCGGCAGGCATCGATGATCGCCCGCGAATTGAAGCCTTTCTTGCTCGGATGGATGATCGGATCGAGCGGCCCGCTCCAGCAGCGCCGGAGGATCTCGATATCCTCGACCGGATCGGAGCGGGTCGACATCGCCCACATGACATCGTCGTTGTTGCTGGGGTCTATGTCCTCGTCCACCACGATCACGTAGCGTCCCAGGTAGGCGCCGGCGTGACATTGCGACGCCACCAGAGCCGCTTGGCGGGCGTGGCCCGGATAGCGCTGCTTGATGGCGACCACCAGCATGAGGCGGCTTCCGCCCGAAACGGTCAGCCATACGCCTTTCACGTCCGGCACGCCGGCCTTTTCCATCTCGTCCCAGATCAAAGCGGACCGCAGATAGGACCGGTACCAGCCCAACTCCGCCGGCGGCCTCCCCGGAGGCGAGCCGAGGATGATCGGATTGTTACGGTGATAAACCCGTTTGATCTTGACGATCGGCTCGGGCCGCTCATCGCTCGCGTAATAACCCGTCCACTCGCCGAAAGGCCCTTCGGTCCTCGGCTGATCGAAGATCACGTCCCCTTCGACGGCGATCTCGGAGGTCGCGGGGATCGGCAGGCCCGTGTATTCGCCCTCGAAGACTTCAAACGGCTCGCCGCGCACGCCGCCGATAAAGTCGCACTCCTGCACGCCGTAGGGCACTTCGATGCTGCCGGCCAAAAAGGTCAGCGGATCGTGGCCGAACGACATGGCGATCTTGCAGGGCCGCCCGGTCCCGGAATATTTCTCGCGCTGGATGCGGCCGTGTTTTCCCGGTGAGATGTAGAAACCGACCGTGTCCTTGTCGTGAATCATCACCCGGTAGGTTCCGTAATTGACCCAGCCTTCGTCCGGGTCACGCGTGATGTCGATGCTGCCGGTGCCGATGTAGCGGCCGCCGTCGTGCTCGTGCCATTTCGGCGTAGGGAATTTCAGAATATCGACCTCGCCGTCGCGCTGGATATTCTCGAGCGCGGGGGCGTTTTTGACGACCTTGGCGGGAATCGGCTTGATCTGTTTGTACCTTTCCCGCCAGGCGCGAACAAAGTCCATCTTGCTCTCGCCGGGAGACATATTTAACGTGAGGGCCAGTCGCTTGCGCGAGCTGAGCGAATTGGACAAAATCCGGTAGCCTTTGGGGAAGCCCTTGATGTCGTCGAACAGAACGGCGGGCCCGTCCTCTTTATGGCCCACCAACTCGGTGACTGCGCCGATCTCCAGGTTCCAGTCGCAGCCGGTGAGGGTCCTGACCTCGCCCTCTCCCGCTACCTTAATCCAGTCTCTTAAATCGCGATATTCCATCCTATTCCTCCTTGCCTAACCGAAACGCCGCCGAAATACTCAAACTTCCACAAACCTAGCGAAATTTTTTCGTAGGGTCAAGGCTTTGGGCGCACCTCGGTGTGCCCGACGGCCTCGTCGGTCCGATTCCGAAGAACCGTCCGCTTTTCTGCAACGACGGCGGCGCGCCGAGCGGTTACCTAGCGACGCCGTTATAGAACCAGCCGAAGATCATGCCCGCGAGAGCGCCATCGACCAGCGCGTAGCCGGTCCCCACGAGCACGCCCTGCAACCCCACCGCGGTCTTGTATCCGGGATAGATAGAGCTCATGAGATCGAGGAAGGCTTTCCCGTAGGGAGGCCACTGGAGATTGGCATACGCCACCACGAAAAACGTGAGCGCCCAGACAATTCCCGCCGCAACCATTAATCCTCTTACCGACAGCTTCATGCGTTTATCCCCCTTTCCATAACGGCCTTGTTGCTGCCGGAGATATTAGCGCACTTTCGCCGTGGCGGAAAGCGAAAAATTGGGATGTTCAAGTAGACCCCATGGACTGCGGGGCGATCTCGTTGAATCCGACCGTGGGGCATGCTACCCATCTAGTGTGCAAGGCAAGCTTGCGGGCGTCGAAGAGCTGAAGGAGATCGTGGCGAAGGCGAAAGCGGCGCGTAAGAAAGTCGTCTTTACCAACGGCTGCTTCGATCTGCTGCACGTCGGCCATCTCCACCTGCTGCGCGAGGCTAAGAAGCTCGGCCATCTGCTGATCGTGGCGCTGAACAGCGACAGCTCGATCGGAGGGATCAAGGGCCCGGAGCGTCCGGTGCTGCCTCAAGCCGAGCGGGCGGAGTTGATTGGCGCGCTGGAGATGGTAGACTACGTGACGATATTCAATGAAGCCGAGCCGGTGAACTTGATCCGGGCGTTGAACCCCGACGTGCTGGTGAAAGGCGGCGACTGGGCGGAGAATCAGGTCGTGGGAAGAGAGCTGGTGGAGCAAAGGGGCGGCAAGGTGGTCGTCGTTCCTTTCCGCCGGGGCCACTCGACGACCAATATTATCGAAAGGGTGAGGAAGTTATAATCATGGCAAGAATCTGTACCCTCTGCGGCAAAAGACGCTCTGTCGGAAACACCGTCAGCCACGCCAACAATAAAACCAAAAGAACCTGGCGGCCGAATCTGCAAAAAGTAAGGGCCCGAGTGGAGGGCCAGGTGCGGCGGATCCTCGTCTGTACAGACTGCATTCACTCGGGCCGCGTGGAAAAAGTAGCCTAGCCACACCTCACCCACCCAACTCCCGATTTTAGATTTTCGATTGCCGATTTTCGATTAATCTAAAATCGAAAATTGTCAGCCACGCGCACGCGTGGCTTTGTAGACCCCTTTAACCTTCGCGATGCTGCTGAGGACGCGCCGGAGCTGATCGGAGTGGGTGATCAGCACCTCGAACGTGTTGAGCGCCTTCTGGTCCGGGAAGGTGCGCACCTGAGCGCGCGCGATATTGACGTCCGCGCCGGTGATCGCCGCGCTGATCGCCGCCAGCAATCCCGGCCGGTCGATGCAGCTCACCTCGATCTTGATCGGCCGCGGGGTCTGCTCGCCCTCCTCCCAGGTCACTTCGACCCGACGATGAGGATCGCTCTCGAGCACCGTCGAGCAGGCTGAGACGTGGACCGTCACACCCCGTCCACGCGTGATGAATCCGGTGACCGGCTCTCCGGGCAGCGGATGACAGCAGCGCGCAAAACGCACCATCACGTCCCCGACACCCGTCACCTTGACGCCGAGATCGCGCTTCTGGCCGGAAACGATGCGAAACAGCCGCTCCAGCGCCCCCTCGGCCGGTTTTTTGCCGCCGTCGAGCTTTTCCGGCGGCAGCAGCTTGGCGAGCACGTGGCGCGGCGTGATCCTGCCGTAGCCGACGCTCGCCAGCAGCGCCTCTTCGTCCTTGAGCCCCAGCTCCTTGGCGATCGATTCGATTTTCCCCTCGCGCCTGAGCGTCGCGTATTCGAGCTTGTGGCGCCCGAGGTCGCCTTCGAGCAGTTCGCGCCCCAACGCGACGCTCCTCTCGCGCTGCTGCGATTTCAGCCAGTTTCGTATCTTGGACTTGGCGCGCGGCGTCTTCACCAGCTTGAGCCAATCGCGGCTCGGGGTCTGCTGATGCGTGGTGATAATCTCCACCGTATCGCCGCTGCGCAGCAGGTATTTGAGCGGAAGCAACTGGCCGTTCACCCGCGCGCCTGAGCAGTGATGGCCGACTTCAGAGTGTATTCGATAGGCGAAATCGACCGCCGTGGCGCCTTTGGGAAAGCCGATCAGGTCGCCCTTCGGCGTAAAGACATAGACCTCGTCGGCGAACAGGTCCTCTTTGATGCTATGGAGAAATTCCTGCGGGTCTTCCACGTTCTGCTGCCACTCGAGCAACTGGCGCAGCCAGGCGAACTTTTGGATGTCGTTGAACTGAAAGTCTTTGCCTTCCTTCTTATAGCGCCAGTGGGCCGCGATCCCTTCTTCCGCGACGCGGTGCATCTCTTGGGTGCGGATCTGGATCTCCATGCGCTCGCCATAAGGGCCGATCACGGTCGTATGGAGCGATTGATACATGTTAGGCTTCGGCAGCGCGATATAGTCTTTGAAGCGACCGGGGACCGGCTTCCACTGGGAGTGGATCACGCCAAGCGCCTCGTAGCATTCCCTGACCGTGTCGACGATGATGCGGAACGCGACCAGATCGTAAATCTGGTCGTAGAGGAGATTCTGGTTCTCCATCTTCTGGTAGATGCTGAAGAAATGCTTGGGCCGTCCCGTGACCTCCCCGTCGATCCCTTCCGCTTCGAGAATTTTGCCGATCGACCCGATGACCTCGTTGATGTACTTTTCCCGCGCCGCCTTCTTTTTGGCGACGTTGCGTTTGAGCTGGTAGTAGATCTCCGGGTGCAGGTGTTTGAGCGCCAGATCCTCCAGCTCGTCCTTGACCCAGGCGATCCCCAACCGATGGGCCAGCGGCGCGTAGATATCGAGCGTCTCCTGCGCCGTCGCAAGCTGTTTTTCGGCGGGGAGATGATCGAGCGTCCGCATATTGTGCGTGCGGTCGGCGAGCTTGATGAGGATCACGCGGATGTCCTTGGCCATCGCCAGGATCATCTTGCGGAAATTCTCGGCCTGCTTCTCTTCGCGGCTGGTGAAGTTGATCTGGCTCAACTTGGTCACCCCGTCCACCAGCCCGGCGATCTCCGGGCCGAAAATAGCTTTGACCTGCTCCAGAGTCGCCAGCGTGTCCTCGACCGTATCGTGGAGCAGGCCGCCGACGACGCTCGGCACGTCGAGCTTCAAGTCGGCGATCAGATCGGCCACGGCCATCGGATGGGTGAAAAAGGGCTCGCCGGAAAGCCGCTTCTGTCCCTGGTGGACCTCGTTGGAGAAATCGTAAGCGCGTTGGATCAACGCGACGTCGGCCGTCGGATGGTAGACCTGGATTTTTTCCACCAGATCGCTGACGCGGATTTCTTTGCTCATGGCTCTATCTTCGGCTGCTTGGCCTTCGCGCGCTCAGCCGGTCAGGCTGATCTCTTCGACTTCACTCCCTTCGATTAACTCAGGACCTGAGCTGGTCGAAGGCAGGACAGACCCTGAGGGGCGGCCGTCTATTTCGACGCTGATAGCCGGGAGACGCGGAGGCGCTCGGCGCGAACCACGGCTTGCAGGGACTCCAGCGCGACCTTGAGCTCCCGGTTGACTACGAAATAATCATAGCGCAGGATCGCGCGGATTTCACGCCGAGCGTTGGCGAGTCGCTTGCGGATCGTCTCCTTGCGGTCGGTGCCGCGCAGCGCCAGCCGCTTCTCCAACTCGCGCCAGGAGGGAGGAAGGACGAAGATCGAGACGGCCGCGGGATACTGGCGCTTGATTTTGCGCGCCCCCTGAACGTCGATGTCGAGGAGCATGTCCCGCCCGCCGCGGATGGCGCGCTCGAGCGGCGCGCGCGGAGTGCCATAGAGATATCCGTGCACACCGGCCCACTCGGCAAACGCCTTGGCGGAGCGCATGGTTGAAAAGCGGCCCGGCGTAACGAACCGATAGTCCCGGCCGTCCGCCTCTCCAGCGCGGCGCAGGCGGGTGGTGTAGGAAACCGAAAGCGCCATTTCCGGAAAGCGCTTGAGCAGCCCTTTGATCAGCGTGGTCTTGCCGGCCCCGGACGGAGCGGAGATGATAAAGACTATGCCCTGGCGTCCCGCGACTCGCTTCGCTCGCTCTGGACGACCCTGAGCGAGGGCCCGCGGCCAAAAGCCGCGGCCCGCGTCGAAGGGTCGGCTAACGATCGAAGTCGGCTCCATTATTCTATATTGTGGGCCTGTTCGCGGATCTGCTCCACCCGCTCCTTCCCCGCCACGACCCACTGGACCGCCGCCATATGCGGCGCCTTGGAGCCCACTGTATTTAGCTCGCGGAGGATCTCTTGCAGCAAGAACTCGACCCGTTTGCCGACCGGCTCACGGCTCCGCGCCAGCCGGCCTAACTCTTCGACGTGGGCTTTGAGCCTGACCACCTCTTCGTGGATGTCGCCCTTAAAGCCCCAACTTTCGTTCTCCGGCGCGCCGTTGAAAGTCGATGTCGCCCCAGGCTGCGCCGCCGACCGCAGGGCGAGTGTCTGCTTGTTGCGCGTTTCGATCTCACCCGCCTCCTTGATCAAGGCCGCGCTCACGCCGCGCAAATGGCGCACCTGGCTCAAAATATCCAACTGAAGCTGCCGGCCTTCGCGCCGCCGCGAGCGTTCGAGATCGGCGAGCGCGCCGCTGAGCGCCTTAAAAACCAACGGCGCCTCGTCATCGCCGCCGGCCTCCGCCTCCTTCACCCGGAAGAGCTCGGGCAGAGAAGCGCAGAGCGAGATATCCACCTGTCCTTTAAGGCCGAACTTCCGCTGCGCGCGCCGGAACGACTGGAGATACTGCCTGAGCAGCGCTTCGTCAAGCTCGATCGTGCGGTTGTGGCCGTGAATCAGGGAGCGCGTAACGAACAGCTCCACCCTGCCCCGCGAAATCCGCTCCCGCACGCGTTTACGGATCTCCTCCTCCAACGCGAGATACTCCCGCGGCAGGCGCGGCTGGAGGTCGAGGCTCCGATGGTTGACCGTTCTGAGTTGCGCCACGACCCGGGCCCAGCGCCCCTGGGCCGCCGCTTCGCCGTATCCCGTCATGCTCTTCATCTTTGCCCCCGCACCGCCAGTTTGAGATCCCCGAGCGCCACCGCGACCGGCCCGACCTCCCGACCGACGAGTCCGCCCGCCAGGTTGCCGATCGTGGCCGCCTCTTCATAGGTCGACCCGCTCGCGAGCGCCAGAGCGATCGCGGCCACAACCGTATCGCCGGCGCCGGTCACGTCGAAAATTTCCCGCGGCTCGGTGGAAAAGTGCCGCACTTCCCTTCCTGGGCGGAACAGGCTCATCCCGCGCGAGCCCCGCGTGATCAACACCGCTTTGGTCTGCCAAAGCTCGAGCAGCCTGCGGCCCGCCGCGAGCAGCGACGCGTCGTCCGTGATCTCGATCCCGGACGCCTGCGCCGCCTCGTCCAGATTGGGCGTCACCAGGCTCGCGCCGCGATAGGCCTTGAAATTCTCCTTCTTCGGATCGACGACACAGAGCAGATTTTTCTCCTGCGCCAGCCCTGCGACCATTTCCAGCAGCTCTCCGTGGATCACGCCCTTGCCGTAATCGGAGATCACGACGCCGTCGCAGCGCGCAAGCTGCCGGCCGACAAAGCGGCGAATCCGGTCACGCATCGGCCGCCGCGCTCCGGCGTGATTTTCCCGATCCAGACGGACGATCTGTTGATTGCGCGGATGCGCGATCACGCGCGTCTTCTGGATCGTCTGAAAGCCGGACTCTAAGAACACGCCGGTCGTAGGAACGCCGATATCGCGCAACTGCTGAAGCAGCATGCGTCCCATGCGATCGGGCCCCACGATGCCTGCCACACTGACGCTCCCGCCGAGCGTCCTGATATTGTGCGCCACGTTCGCCGCGCCGCCCAGACGAAAGCTCTCCGACGTCACGCGCAACACCGGCACGGGCGCCTCGGGCGAGATGCGGTCGACCTCGCCCCAAATGAAGCGGTCCAGCATCAAATCGCCCACCACCATCAGGCGACGGCGGGAGAATCTCCCCAACAGCGCCCACAATCGGTTCACACTCGCCGCCACGCGCACCCTCCCTTTGTTTTCACCGGGCCGTTCCCGGCGCCGCAAGCAACTCGTAATAATAGGCCTCGTTTTGCCGCGCCATCCGCTCCATCGTAAACCGCTCGGCGACCCGCCGCCTGCCGTTCTCGCCCAGCTCGCGCATCAGGTCGTCCTGCGAGACCAGCTCGTGAATCGCCCGCGCCAGAGCATGAGCATCCCCCGGTGGAACCAGCAGACCCGTGCGGCGATCTTCGACCAGCTCGCTCAAGCCGCCGACCTCTGTCGCGATGACCGGCTTTCCCGCCGCCATCGCCTCCAGCGCCGCGACGCCCAGCCCTTCGAACAGCGACGGCAGGACAAAAAGGTCGATGGAAGCTAAGAACGCCGCCACGTCGGAAACGAACCCCACGAACTCGATCTCCGCTTGCAGGCCCAGCGCTGCCGCCAGCGCACGCAACTTTTCCAGCTCAGGCCCGTCGCCGGCGATTTTGTAATGCAACCGATCCCCCCCCCGCTTCAGCTCCGCCGCCGCCTCGAACAGAAAACGATGGCCCTTTCTCTCTTCCAGCGCCGCCACCATGCCGACCACCGGCGCGCTATCTCGTTCCGTTGACTCGCTCCGATTGTCGAAGAAAGCGATATCGACGCCGCTGTAGATCACGCGGATCTTTTTTCTGGCGACGCCGCCCTCGATCAACAGCGCCGCGATCTTCTCCGATATGGCGATCACGCCGTCCACTTTCCGGTTATAAAGAGCGCGCTCGTACCAGTTGCGCCGCATCGGATAATCCATGCGGCGCGTGACCACGCGCCGCAATCCTCCAGCCGGCCGCCCAAGCCAGAACGACAAAGCATGCGCCCGCTTGGTATGAAAATGGAGAATGTCGTATCCCCCGACCCTAAGCAGCCGCCTCAACGGAACGACGGCCCGCAGGTCGATCTCGTTGCGGATTCCGATCGGCGATGTCCGAACCTCGATTCGCCGCGCCGCCTGCTCAAGCGGCGAATCCGGATGGCAAAGGAGATGATTCTCATGTCCCCAGCGGGACAGGTGGCTCAACAGCCCCATCACCTGCCGCTCCCCGCCTCCCCACGCCCTTTCGGGATCGATGTGAAGGATTCGGAGAGGCCTCCGTTCACGATCCACTGTGCCCGCTTTCCCGCGGCTTCAGCTCGAGTTCCCTGAGCTTAGCATATTTGAGAAATACGTAAATCGCCGCCGTGGCGCAGACGAAAAATCCGGGAAAGCCTTCGAGAAAGCCGCGTTTCAACACATAGGAGCGCAAGAAGCGGAACGGAGGCCGCAGCAGATTGTCGATCCACTTCCACCGTTTTCCGGCGGCCTGCAACTCAGCCGACGAGATGGTGGTGAAGCGATTGATGCGTTGCCAATGGTCGGCCACGTCGCGATACGAATAGTGGAACAACGGATGTTTCAGCCGCCGCACCGCGCCATCGACCAGAATTTTTTCATGCGGATCGTTCCCGCCCCAGCGCGCCCGCTCGCGCCGGAAAATCCTAATATCGTAGTCCGGATACCAGCCGCCGTTCCACCACCATCGGCCGAGATAATGAACCAGACGGGGCGCGGCGAACGCATCGACACCGCCATCGGCATGAGCCAAAGCAGAAGAAATCTCTTCCTTCAATTCAGGGGAGACCTGCTCATCGGAATCGACCAGAAAGACCCATTCCTTCGACGCCTGCGAGTGAGCGAAAGCTTTCTGATCGCGATAGCCCGCCCAGGGCCGTTGAATCACCCGGTCGGTGTAGCGGCGGCAGATCTCGACCGTCCGGTCGGTGCTGAAGGAATCGACCACGACGATCTCATCGCACCATTTGAGGCTTTCGAGACAGCGCCCGATGTTTGCCTCTTCGTTGAAGCAGACGACGATCGCGGAGATTTCCAGCTTCGCAGGGGACATGGAAATTAGACCCACACCGACCGGTAATAGCGGTACTTCAGGGCCAGGGGCCGCAGCGAAACCGCCTGCCGGATCGCCCGCCGCGCCTTCTCCCGCTCGCCGCGTTTCCAGCAGCTCTTAGCGAGCCGATAATAGCGATAGGCGGTCCGCCGCGCAATCCTGGCCGGACCGAGGATCTCGCGTGCCCGCGGGAACTCGCGCGCCAGCTTCTCGATCACCCGGATGTTGTCCGTCAGCCGTAGCTCGCTGTCGCCCACGAGGTTGCCTTCGTGGCGGCGATAAAAAAACACGACCTTATCCAAATAGGCCACGGGGTAGCTGAGCCAAATCCTCATCGCCAGATCGAGATCCTCGCCGACGCGAATGCTCTCGTCGAAGCCCCCAACAGCCTCCAGCGTGGATTTTCGAATGAGCGACGCCTGCAGGCGAAAAATACTCTTGTCGAAAAGGTCCTTAAGCGACACGCCGTGCGCGGCGAGCCGTCGCGACTTGGCCGCCGGAATGATCGTCTCCCGGTCGTGCTGCGGGCCGGCGAGATAACCGCCGTTGGCGAAAATCAGCGCGTGGTCGAGGCGCATTTGGGCGAAGTCGAAGAGCGACTGGAGATGGTCCGGCGCGCTCACGTCATCGGAGTCCTGGAACGCGATCCACCCCCCCCGCGCCTGGCGCACGCCGAGATTGCGCGCGGCCGATGGCCCGCGATTTTCCTGGCGGAAAAATCGCACGCGGTCGCCGTAGCCTTTAAGCAGATCGGCGGTAGAGTCCGTCGAGCCGTCGTCCACCACGATCAGCTCGAAATCCTTGAAGCTCTGGCGGAGCAGACTGTCGATCGTCTTGGGAAGAAGTTGCGCTCGATTAAATGTGGCGACGACGACGGAAACGGCGGGACTTTTGTTCTGCGAGGCTATTTCCATGGCTCTTTGCCGATCGCGCGCTGCAGTCTTCCCGCGAGGTAACCCCAGTATTTCATGATGCGCATCTCTGTTTTGTAGATCTTCCGCGCATTCCCCGCGGCGCGATAATAGACATAACGCGGGATATTCGCCAGCAGGTTCGGGATAACGTTGAACCAGATGGAATCCCGCGCATAGAGACTGCGGCTCACGCCTTTTCGATATTGGAACAGGCGGGCATAACGGATCCCATAGCGATTCGGGTTTAGCTCGTGGTACGCGACGACGTGCGGCGTGTAGCCGATGGAAAAGCCTGCTCCACGAATGCGTCGGGAAAGATCCGTGTCTCCGTGATATCCCAGCGCCGGAAGCCTTTCATCAAACGACCCGGCTTTCTCGATGACGCGTCGCCTGAACGACATGATGACGCCGGTGAGGCCCCGCCGATCCCTGATCGAGTCGCCGTAGTCCACGATCGGAATGTTGTACTCGTGAAGGCGGCTCAGGTCCGCCGGCTTTCCCTCCGGATCGGTGCCCGGAAGGACTCGAGGTTGCAGCGCATCGTATCGGGTCGTCGCGTAATCTTCGACCAGCGCCTCCAGCCATCCCGTATCCAGCACGATATCGTCGTCCATCAGACAAAGGATCTCACCCCTAGCCTCGCGGATGCCTTTATTGAGCGCGAAATTTTTGCCCGCCCTCTCTTCGAATATTCCTCGGAGCAGCGGCCATTCCGCGCTCGCTTTCTTGAGGTAGTCCGCCGTGCCGTCCGTAGAGCCGTTGTCCACGACGATCACCTCCAGCGCGATTTTTGCCAGACCGCGCGTTTGCCGTAAGCTGGAAAGCAGTCTCTGGAGGCTGTCGCGGCGATTTCGCGTCGGGACGACAACGCTGATCCTCTGTTCCTTCATCGGTTATGTAAGTATGAGCGGGTAGCACCGCTTGGCAAGCCTCGCACGACACCCAGTGGCCGCCACCGCGCTCGCCAGAGGGTTCAGTATGAGATTCCCGCAGCCCGCACCTCGGCTTCCATCTCATCGCGGGCCTTTTGCAGCTCTTCCCGGGTTATACTCGAAGTGGAGACGATCTGGCGCACGGCGCCGGCCCTTCCTTTGTAGAAAATCTCGTCGGGGGCCAAATGGCCGTCGAGGCTGTCCGGTTCGTAGAAAAAATTATCCATCAGCGCGGCATCGACATTCCACCGCAGATCGAAATCGGAGACGTTTTCCCCCGGATGATAGCCGTAGCTGTCGAACTCCTCTCCCCCATCCAGGCTGTCGTCCTGCCGGCGCATCACGGCTTTGTAGATCGGTGTTCCCGCCATCGGGATATACGAGCAGAGATCGACTTTGTGCGGCATCCTGCGCGACGCCTGGATCAGGTGCGTACGGAGAAACTTTCGCGTCTCCTCCAGGGTCTCTCGCGTTTCGCCCGGGAGTCCGACGATGAAAGACAGCTTGCACCGTATCCCGACCTCGTCGCACCACTGGAGGACATTGGCGTTCTGCTCGACCGTCGTCTCTTTGTGAATGTTGTTGAGGATCGTCTGCGAGCCGGACTCGGCGCCGATCAGGACCTCCCGCAGCCCATGGTCGTACATGAACTTAAGGTAGTCCTTGCCGCCGTGCTTCGTGATGATATCGACGCGGCAGAAACATCTCCAGATAAACCCGTAGCGCTTGAGATGGCCGCAGATCTCGGCGACCCGGCGCGGATTGATCGGCAGGATGTCGTCGTAGAACTGAATGGCGTCCAGCCCCAATGCTTTGATCTGAGCGAATTCCTCGGCGACCCTGGTAACCGGCGTATTGCGAACGACGCGCGACCACAGGTTGGGCGAGTCGCAAAAATCGCAGCGCTTCGGACAGCCGCGCGAGGTAAACATGCTGGTTCCCCGCCGCTTGACGCCGTTCTCGTCCGCAAGATAATAATGATAGTGTCCGGCGTAAGTGCGATTCGGTATCGGGACCGTGCCCAGGTCGCCGATGAAGGCGTCCTCGATCACGCCGCGCTGGCATTTTTCCAAAGCGGGCTTTTCGCCCATTCGCACTCTCACCAGATCCTCGTCCGAGAGATACTCGAGCGCCGCGCCGCGCTGCACGCGCTCCAGGGCCTTCAGCACGGCGCTCTCGCCTTCCCTACGGACAACCAGCGGAAAATACTTTCGACAGTCGCGAGGATAGTTGGTCGCATGGGGGCCGCCCAGGATCGCCGGCACTCCACGGTTGCGACACTCTACTCCGAGCTTTCTTATCTCCCGGCCTTGGGGCGAGGTCCCCGAAACCAGATAGGCGTCAAAGCCGCGCGGAACCTCGCTCGTATCGAGGTTGTGCTCCGACATGTCGATGAACGCGACTTCATGGCCGGCCTTTTCCAGCACCGACCAGAGCCACCAGAGACCCAGAGGTGGAAACACCATCGGGTCTTCTAAAAATGTGGATTTCGGGAAAATCAGGCAGACTCGCATAGGCGTCCCATCTTTTCCTTCAGCATGGCTCGATAATGATAGGTTCTTCCCAGAGATCGGTATCGCTTACGCTCGTTGTAAAACAGGGAATACCACCCGAGCGAAAGCAGCGAACGAGTGAGATCTGCGACAATCGCCGCCATCGAGCTGTTCTTGTAGATCAGACGGCTCCGGCCCTGCTGTTCGTGACGCGAACGGAAATATTCCTCGGTAAACCGCGACCAGTCGATGTCGTGGTAGACGATCGAGGCCGGCGCGTAGCCGATGCGGAGTCCCATGCGCATGACCCGCTGGCCGAATTCTACATCCATCGAGGTACCGGACTGTCCCGGACCGATGCGCTCGTCGAACAGGCCGACCTTGTCGAAAACCTCCCGCCTGACCGCCATATTGGCGCCCGTGAGGTCGCGGATTTGCTTCACCTCGTCCCCGAAATTCACGTACATGATCGTGCGATAGCGGTTCCAGGCTTTCAGGAACTCGGGATCGTCCTTGATCGCCGGCGGAAAAAGAATACGGCCCTGCATCACCTCGTAGGGATGCTGAACGAAAAAATCGCGCGTCGCCCTGAGCCAGCCCGGCGCGACTTCAACGTCGTCGTCCAGGTAGGCAAGGATCTCCCCTTTGGCGATCGGCAGGAGACGATTCAAAGTGAGGCATTTGCCCGGCACCGGCTCGCGGGACGAGCGCAGGGCGGAATTCGGCCGCCCCGAATACTTTCGCACCGTCTCCTCGACCGCGCGAGCGGCCGCCTCGTCGGGCGCGTTGTTGCCGACTAAAATCTCATGAGGAATCTCCTCGCGGGCCTCGTCCTCCGAAAGCGTGCGCAAGAGCCGGTCCAGCCCCTCGATGCGCCCTTTGGTGGCGATAGCCACGGATACACAATATTCTCTCGCATTCACAGAAATATTACGCCTCCGAAGGGGACTCAAGTTTCGCTGGCGCAATCGCCAAATCCCCCCGAAGCTGAGCCTCGGCGACGCCCGGTCTGAGCCCGAGCGCCTTGAGAATCGCTTCGCCCGCTCGCCTTGCCGACTTCCCGTCCAGCGCGTACATCTGTTCTTTCCTCACCCGCGCCCTCCCCTCCGCATCCAGCGACGGATCGTCGAGATACCGATTCACGTGGTCGATCAATTCCGCCAGGCTGCCGGCGAGCCGAAGCCCGCCGTTGCGCAACACCGGGTTGAAGTGCGTATAGTCGTAGTAACGGCGGTAAGAATCCAGATAATCGTGCGGCCCGTCCCCTTCGAACGCGATACCGACCACCGGGGTGTCGAAAGCGATCGCGTCGAGCGAAATCGTCGAAGCGACGTTGATCACGACGTTCGAATGGATCATGGTTTCCGCCAAGCGCATCATGTCCTGCTGGGAGGGATCCCAGCCGTCCTGAATCTTCGCCACCCGCCCCGCGGGCTGCAGGATCAAGTGCGGCAGCCCCTTGAACCGGTCGAATTCTTTCAGATAGTCTCCGTGGGTCGTGGGATGGAGCCTGACCAGAAGCTGCGCCGGCGATTTCACCCGCCCCTCCATCATCGCCCGATAGAGCATGTCGATGATCAGCGGCTCGCTCCGCGCGATCGTGCCGCCCGCGACGCAGTAGGCGATCAGCTTCCGGGTCGGATCGAATCCGTGTTTACGAAAAAACTCTTCCCGGCCGCAAAACTTCGAGCGGTCATAATAAAAATCGAACTGCGGCACCCCCACGACGTCGATTTTCTCCGCCGGAAAGCGGTGGTGCTCGACGATTTCCCGCTTCATGCACTCGTTCCAGACGAGGACATGGTCCGGCTCGACCGAAAACGGCCCCTTGCTCGTCGGATTGTCCCACCCCTCCACGAAACAGACGGCTTCGATGTCGCGTTTCTTGGCCTCCTTCACCACGTGGATATTGGTGGAATGGAGCTTGGTAAACAACACCGCATCGGGCCGATAACGGTCGAACAGGCGCGCGATCTTGCGGCGGCGAAACAGCGCGAGTTCCCATCCGTCGACGGTTTTCTCGGTAATCCCCAAGCCGTTCATGAATGCCGCGACGCTCTCTTCCCAAACGACCCGTAGACGTCCGGAGAGCCCCTCCCGCCGCGTCCTTTCCCGGCGGATGCGAAACGTCTCCGGCGGGTTGTGCGACAACCAGATATAGTTTTTCAGCTTCTTGAGCTGGCGCTCCAGCCCGTCGGGACGGGTTTTCGGCAGCCGCTCGACGAACACGTTCTCGCTTTGAAACTCGCTCTTGAGATAGCCTTCATCGCCCAGCGGAGAGATAATGACCAGTCGCAAGTTGCGATTGGACCTGAGCGTTGGAAAAAGCTCCGAACGCAGGATGTTACGGTGGGAATTGCCCAACCGAAGGTAGATAAACAACGTCATCTCTTGAGCCCTTCGTTATCCTTAAACCACGAATCGAACTACGAATCGAAACGTCTATCGGGGAAAAGTGTTCGGAGCCGATGGGATTTCCGCCGTCCCGTTGCGATGCCGGTGCGCCGTCGCCAGGACCCGCATCACCGCCACCCCGCTCTCCAGCGAGATCGGCGACTGCTCCGGCGAAATCCGGTTTTCGAGCAGCTCCCGCAGGTGCTGCATCTCGCGATAAAAATCATCGGGCCGCGTCTTCGGGTAGACCTCTTCGACCGGATCCTTGCCTGCGCGTCCATAGCGAACCATATCCCCTTTGGCGTCGCCGTTGCAAATCCACTCGATAAAGCCCTCCGACCCCTGAAGCCGCGCCCATTTGCGCGGCGGCGAGGTCACGACGTCCTGGACCACCCGTCCCACCCTTCCCCGGTCGGTCACAAATGAAAATGCGCATAACGAATCGTAATCCGCGCCTCCCGCCTGCTCCATCGCCATGACGGCGCTGACCTGGCGCCAACTCCCCAGCCCGCCGCGCCGGGCGAGAAGCTGCCAGAGATGGAGCGCATGAGAGTGCTCGCCGCCGGCGCCGCCGCCGCGCGACCAAAATCCGAGATAGGAATCCTGCGGACCGGCAAGCCACGGATGCGCTTTGAAAATGCCGTTCCAATGCTCGCGGAATTCAACATCAACCGTCGCCATTTCGCCGGCCCAACCGGAATCCAGCCGCTCAAGCACGGCGGAGACCGCCTGCGAGACCGCGTGATCGTAACCGACCACCCCAATCGTCTCCCGCTGCGCGCGGTAGCGCGACAAAAAGAGATCCAGCCCCTCCAACGTCGGGCAGCAGAGCGGTTTTTCCAGCTGTAAGATCCGCGGCATTTCTTCCAACGCCTTGACCGCCAAGCCCATGCGCGCGTCGGGCGGAGTGCCGATACAAATGATATCGAACCCGCCGCGCGGCTCGTCCGCCGAGGCGCAAAGCTCGATGCGCTCGTCCCAGCCGCCATAGCGGCCCGGGTAGAGATCGTTTCGCATCCGGTCGAGCGCGGCGCGGTCGCGGTCCACCACCACGACCTCCCAATCCATCCGCCGGCAAGCGTGGGCGAGATGATTACCGATCGAGCCTGCGCCGATTATTTTGACTTTGATCGTTTTCACCAGGATTCTGCAAATCAAGTTATATCGAACACGGGGCTTGAATCCCCGCGTTCGACCAAAGGGGAGAGCTGCCACTTCTCCCCATTGGAAACCCCATCGGCTTTGTGCCCGCCTCAAGAGGCGGGGTTCACATTGAATTAAAGCCGTCGATGATAGGGATAGCCGCGCCGAGGCCGCCGACTACCGGGAA
Organism: Binatia bacterium; assembly: GCA_041483675.1. Taxonomy (GTDB): domain Bacteria; phylum Desulfobacterota; class Binatia; order UBA9968; family UBA9968; genus 2-12-FULL-60-19. The sequence continues at coordinate 45,865 of JBGPGE010000003.1, read as the reverse complement.
CTCCTCCTCGCCCCAGCCGTTGAATTCATTCGCTACGCCGACGAACCGACAGCCGCATTCGCGGGCCGCGTCGCGGTCCTCCGCCCCGTCGCCGACGAAGACCGACTCCTCCGCCCGGATCGACCGATGAGCCAATATCTTTTGCAGATTTTCAACTTTTCCCGCGGGACCGCCGTACGCGGCCAGGAACCGCTGCAAGATATTCAACCGCTCGACGCTCTCGCGCAGCGCCGGCTCGTAGGTCCCGGAATTGACATAGAGGAGATACCTTTGCGACAGCGCCGCCAGCCGTTCGCCGACGCCCGGGATCAGCCCCATCTCGGCGATGCCGCGCTGGACCTTCTCGTTGTAACGGCGAGCGTAGGCCTGAACCAGGCTCTCGATCTCTACCTCGCCCGCCAGGTTCAATCGCTCGATCGCCGCGCGCAGGATTTCAAAGCGCGACCGCCGCCACTTCTGCGACACGATCGCGCCGACGACGGCGGCGGTTTCCTCGTCCCGGGGAAATAGGGCGAAGAAGCTCTCACGCTTGAGCTTGTTGGAGTCGACGATCACTCCGTCGAAATCGAGGACAACCGCTTTGATCATGGAGGCGGATTTTCGGAGAGGAGCTACTTCCGCTCTTCCGTTTCTTCCTCGCTCAGGGGATCAAACTGGTGCCGCCCCCAATTGTGCAGCCATGTCTTGCGCTCTTCCCGGGGCATCGCGGCGATCTCCCGATCGACGTAAAACGAATCGTCGTTGTAGCTGCGGGTGGAAATCTCCTCGAAGATCACGCCGGTTTTGGTGCCGAACCCATGCCAGACTCCGGGCGGAATCCACAGCGCGTCGCCCGGCTCGAGGACTTTTTTTCTGCCCTCCAGCTCGACCTCCAACACCCCCTGAAGCACCTGAAACGTTTCGTCCTTTTTTTTGTGGTAATGCACCGGATTCCACTGCCCCGGCGTCTGGACGACCAGCTTCTTGGCGTAGTCGCGATTGATGCACTCGATCAGCGTGCAGCCGATCTCGTGAAACCGCTCCAGGCCGTAGTGATGAGAGAGCTCGACCGAAAAATCGTGTCCGAGCGGAATACGGGCCGCGTTCAGCATCCCCCGGAGCTGGTGGATGCTGGAATAGATCAGCTCTTTTCGGGCCGGGCGGCCGGAGCGCAAAGCGGCGGCGAGCGCCTCTCCCGTCGCGTAGTCGCGATCGGCAACCAGTCCCTCATTCCAATGGCCGCTCGTGAGCTGGCCTTCCAACAGCGGCATCGCGAAAAACACGTCGCCGCGCTTCATCGCCACGCCCGCTTTCAGCGGCCGCTTCGCGTAGGCGCCGCGGGTAAGAGAGCGCAGATCCTTGATCTCCGCCTCCTCGATCGGCCGCTCGCCGTTCCCGCCGCAGGCCGCTACGGCCTCGCCGTAAGCGGCCAGCCAGGCCGCGACCTGCTCCGGCGTCGCGGAATAGGCGTTTAGCTGGACATCGGCGTCGGGAACGCCCACGTGTTTCTCAAAGAGCCGCGCGCCCATCGCATAGGCGACGCCGACCGCGGTCAGATTCGACGGCTCTTCGTGCGTCGAAAAGCCGATCGGAACGCCTGGATAGCGGTTTTTCAGCACTTGAATCTGCGACAGGCAGAGCTTGCTGTTGGGCGAAGGATAGATCGCCACGCAATGCATCAACGCGAAGTGAATACCGCGATGCTGGAAGAAGCTCACGATGTTGTCGATCTCTTTGACACTCAGCCCGCCGGTGGAGCAGATCACCGGTTTGCCCGCGTCGGCCACGCGCTCGAGCAGCGGCCAATCCTGCGCGGAGCAGCTGCCGACCTTGATCAAATCGAGCCCCATCCGCATCATGACATCCACGGACGGCTCATCGAACGGCGTGCAGAGCGGGATCAACCCTTCGTTCCTGATCTCGCCGACCAGATCGCCGAACTGAGCTTCCGTAAGCCGCGTCGACAAGAACCGCTGGATATGCTTGTTCTCGCGGCTCTCCCGGTAGCCCGGATGGATAAAGGTGTCGAGATCGCGTAGTTGGAGCTTGACGGCCCCGCGCACCCCCGCGGCCTTCGCCACGCGCCCGATCTCCCGGACGATCCGGTGACCGTGCGCCACGCTTCCCTGGTGATTGTTCGCGACCTCGAAGATAAAAAGGCCGTTAAAATCGAATTCCTTGCCCTCCGGCAACTTGGCACCTCCGCTGCTTTTGTCGGACGAAAATTGGTTGATTTTAACCCTAAACGGCCCCCGTAGCAAGGTTTGCGCCCATGCCGGACGGCTATTTCCCGCCGGCCTGCGACCGCAGACGGCGCTGCATGAAGAATTCGGCCATCGCGAAATCCATCTCATGGTCGATGTTGATCGCTTCCTCAGGCTCCATAAAAAAATAGGCGAGCTTTTTCCCCGAAGTCGATTTCAAGTCGCGCAGCGTGCGGAGCCGGATCACGTCCATCGCCCCCGTCTGCGTGTAGACTTTCGGGAAGAGCTGCCGCGGCAGATCGTGCGGCGCGGCGAACCCGGTGATCGCCGACGCCAGGAAAGGCTCGAGCCAGCGTCCATCGGCCGAGATCTTCCACATTTTGTAGGGATGCTTGGAGGCTTCGACGACCGGCCGAACCGCGTCGGCCTCCGGCGTGTCGAGAAGCTTCTGAATTCCCTCGTCGATCCGCGCCGCCGTGCAAAGAGGCGCGGTCGGCGGGAGGCGGAGAACGATCTCCGGCTCGTAATTTTCTTCGCGCTTCAGCCGGTCCAGCGCGTGCAGCAGGAACTCCACGTCGGTCGAGAGATCCCCTGCCAGCTCCGCCGGCCGCATGAACGGGACTTCCGCGCCGTGCGCTTTGGCCACGGCGGCGATCTCCGGGTCGTCCGTCGACACGATCGCGCGGGTGATGTGCTTGGATGTTTTCGCTTCGCCGATGATCCAGGCGATCAGCGGTCTGCCCGCAAGCGGCCGGATATTTTTCCGCGGCACCGACTTCGAACCGCCTCGCGCGGGAATGACGGCGAGAATCTCCATGGATCTTCTCCTCCGAGTTAACGATCGGAAAGGCCCGGCGGGCGCGCTCCCGCGCAAGGCTCGCCTAAGACACGATAGAAAAGTTCTTCGTAGCGCTCCACGCTCCGTCGAAGATCGAACTCGCGCTCTACCGTGGCCCGTCCCATTCTCCCCATTCGCTCCCGCTCCGCGGGATGCGCCAGGAGAAAATCAAGTTTCTCGCAGAGCAGCGGGACCGACACGGGAACGGGGAGCAAAAAACCGTTCACCCCATCCTCAACAACCTCTTCCGTGCCGCCAACATTCGTGGCAATTACCGGACGGCGCATGGCCATCGCTTCCAGAACCACGTTGGGCAGCCCCTCGGCGACGGAGGGAAGCACCAACACGTCGGTGTCGGCGAGAATGCGCGCTACGTCGGTCCGAAAACCGGTGAGAATCAAACGTTCCCGCAGGCCGGTCTCCTGGATAAACTCGCTTAGCGTCTGAAGAAACTTTTGCCGCGTCGGCCCTCCGACCAATAAATAAAACGCGTTTGGGTGGCGCTCCCGCAGTCGACACGCAGCTTCGGCCAACAGAAGCTGCCCTTTTCCTTCGCTTAACCGGGCGATAAGAGACACGACCGGCGCATCGGCGGGGATGCCGTACTCTTTTCTAAGCGGCCCGCCGAGGATTTTTTTCGGATTGAAAGCGTTTAGGTCGACGCCGTTGCGCAGCACCTCCACCCGATCCGCCGTAAGCCACCCGCCCTCGACTAAATCCCGCTTCCCTCTTGTGGAATTCGTAATTACTTTCGCGGCGAAATAATTGTACCTCCACCGCTGCCGATAAAACTGTAAATCGCGCCTGTGTTGACTCTGGTCGTGACCCGAGACCGCCCGCATCCGGGCAACGACACGGCCTCGACAGGCGAGCTTGGCCGCCAGCCCGGCCAACCGAAAGTCCCGTTCTCTCAGGGTGAGAATGACGTCCACGCGCCTTCGCCGAATGAGCCGGGCTAACGGAATCACCGTGCGCGGATCCATGTCGCCGCGCATGGGAAACGCATGAACCTCGGCCCCGTCGGCGATGAACTTCGGATAGAGCTTGGAGTCCCGGCGCACGACGAAAGCGACGTTGTGACCGCGCGCTCTCAAACCACCGGCCAATCGGTCCGCCCACAACTCGACCCCGCCGATGTTGTAGCGCCAGCTGTTGGCGATCAGAATGTTTAGAGGTCTCACGAAGAAGCCGATGGCGGTTAACGCCTTTCCAAACCACGTTGCTCCCTGTCCTCGGCGCTTAGGGCGAACATCTGTTCTCGGTCGATTCCCTCCGGGGCGGCAAACCCCGCAGGACGCGTAAAGCCTTCCGGATATCTCGAGGCTCTGGAGGTAAACATGCACATATACAGGAGCCGCTCGCGCTCCGTCGCCTGCCCGCCCTTGTGATATCCCCGCGTATCCGCAAAGACCATCGTCCCTTTAGGACCGATCCCGTCGATCCAGCGGTCCCGCGGCGCCACCTCGGCCATCTGGCCGTCGTCGCTGCGCCTCGCCTTGTCCTCAGCCGTCTTCGTGAAAGCCGGCGCCCGCTTCAATCCCCGCTTGGGATGGCTGCCCGCCGCGTAGGCGATGGGGCCGCAGCCCCGATCCACATCGTCGAGATACACAAACAGTTTCAGCACGTAACGATCCTCGGGATCGCGGTGCCAGAGTTGGGAGTTGCGCGGCGCTATTTTCGTGGCGAAGTTGCGCCAGACATTATAGGTCCTGAGCCGGGTGCGCATCCCGAAGTACGCATTGGCGATGTTGAGGATCTCCGGCTGCAACGCAAAACGGGCGCAAACGCTCTGCGGCTCGAGCACGGGATGTTTTCCGAGAAACTCAATAAGATAGGTTTTCCAGCCGTCGGCGCGATTGGCGGCCTGTCTCGCCGCCGCGATCTCGTCCGCCGCCAGCCGCTCCAACTCGGCGACGGCGGTCTCAAGCGAGGAAAAAAACGACCCATCGCGCAGCAGGGCGGCCACCGACGTCATCGCGATGCCGTTCCGATTCAACTCGGCGACTACACGCGCCGCCTCGCCGGCCAGTGGCTGCCGCTCCCGCCGATGAGCCAGCAGCGGACCGAGATTGTCGAGATAGCGCCACTTCAATTCGCTGATCATCGGAAGCGGGTCACTCCTTTCGACGGCGCAACCGTTATGACCGTTTCCGCGCGCCCGCGGCAGACTTTTCCATTCGAAAAATTCTGCCGAGCCCGGTCGCCAACCTGAAACCCCATTTTCTGCGACTCTCCGCCACGGCCTCTTCCACGCGTCGAAGTTTGGCGTGGAGTTCCCGCAGCCGCTGCTCCTTTTCCGCCAGTTCGGATTCGAGGCGCGCGATCGGCTGCTGGTCCTCGAAAGCCGCAAAGAGACTCTCCATCCGCGCGACTCTCTCGGAGACAACGGCCTCCCTCTCCCCGTCAACGTCTGCATCCGTCGGCTCTACGGCGGCCAAGGCCCGGAGTCCTAGGTAAAACAGTTTGTGCTCGGCCGCAATTTCGGCGTGGTCTAAGAGTCGAGCGGTTTGATCCCGATGGTGACGCAGATCGGGCAGGATCGTCTCCAACGCATGGCTCCGATCGCCCGCCGCTCCCAAACCGCAAAATACCGCTAATCTCTCGAGTTCCGCCGCGCCGTCGGTAAAAAAATCCTCGTAAAAAGCAAATATCCTCCGGCGCCCTTCCGTGTACCGGATCGCGGCGCGCGTGTAGTGATGCCACAGATAGGCGCCATGCTCGATCGGAAAGCCGTTGCGCTTCGCCAGCGACTCGGCCACCTCCACCGGGTTGCGCAGGCAAACGACATAGCGCATCCCGGGAAGCAAGCGCTGCCAAAAGGGCAAGACCACCGTGGTCTTGGGGTCTTTCCAGCCCCAGTGCGGGCTGCCGGCAAAGCTCTCGATCACGCGCCGGCCCTCCTCGGCAAGCGCCGCCAACGCCGGATCGGTCTCCCATCCGTCGCCGATCGCCGGCGGATTGGCCCAGCTCTTTCCTAGGTGCGACAGGAGCGCCCGGTTGATCTTATTGAAGGCTTTGTTCTCGAAATAACCGACCGGATTATTTTTGTTGGCCTCCGTAAGTTCGTAAGGCCGCCCCAGGTCGAGCCCGCAAAGATTGAGCAGCCGCGAGACCATAGAAGTCCCGCTGCGGTGCATTCCGACGATGCAGCTGACGTGGCTTGTCGTCATGGGTCTCGATTATTTCCGGTAGTCCGTAAGCAAAAGCCGGCGGCGCCAGACGGCGCGGTGAAACGTAAGCGACCGATCGTTCTACGGTTCTCGAACGAATCCCGCTTTCACCAGATAGTGAAGGATTTGCCGCGCGTTCTCCTCGGGTGCCCGGGCAACCGTGTCGAGCGTGATCTCCGGGTTCTCGGGCGGCTCGTAGGGATCGTCGATCCCGGTAAATCCTTTAATCTCTCCTCGACGCGCCTTGGCGTAGAAACCTTTGGCGTCGCGCTGCTCGCATACCTCAAGGGGCGTGCTGACGTAGACCTCGACAAAGCGGTCCTCCCCCACCATATTACGCGCGTCGTTGCGCGTCTCCCGGTAAGGACTCACGGCGGCACAGATCACCGCTCCTCCGTGCCGGACGATCTCGGCGGCGACGAAACCGATCCGCCGGATGTTGATATCGCGATCTTCCTTGTTGAAACCGAGTCCCTTGGAGAGATGGGTCCGGACGATATCGCCGTCCAGTATCGTCACTTGGCGCCCCTGCTCCAGCAGCAGCACCGTCAGCACGTCCGCAGTCGTCGATTTCCCGGAAGAACTCAAGCCGGTAAACCAGATGCACACACCCTGTCGGTGACGCGGCGGATAGGTGTCCGCCAGAATCTCCGCCACCTCGCGCCGGGTGAACCAATCCGGCAGCAGCCTGCCGCTGTTGAGAAACTGCTCCCGAACCTGGGTTCCGGAAATGGACGCGGTTCGCGCGGAGGCCGGCACTCGCGAAACCTCTTCATAACGATCCTCGTCGGGTAAATAGACGAGCTCGCTGAAGGGAACGACCCCGATGCCGAGTTCTTCACGATAACGTTCCACCAACTCCTGAGCGTCGTAGGGACCGTAAAAGGGTTTGCCCGTCGAGTCCGCGCCGGGACTCGCGTGGTCTCTCCCGATAATGAAATGGTTCGCTCCGTGATTGCGGCGAATGATGGCGTGCCAAAGCGCTTCGCGAGGCCCGGCCAGTCTCATCGCCAACGGCAACAAGGCGAGCAGGATGCGGTCGGGCGCATAGTGGCGCTCCGCAAGGGTCCGATAGGTCCTGACCCGGGTGTAATGGTCCACGTCGCCGGGCTTGGTCATGCCGACGGAAGGATGCAGGAGCAGCGCGCCGTCCACTTCTTTTGTGGCTCGTTTGGTCAACTCCTCGTGTACTCGATGGAGGGGATTGCGCGTCTGAAAGGCGACCACGTTGCGGTGGCCCAGTTTCTCAAGCCTGGCTCGCGTCTCGGCCGGCGCGAGACGCAAATCCTGAAAGTCATAGTGGCGCGGCAGTCGCACCACACGGAGTCGCCCGGAAATATTCACCCTGCCCCACCGGTGCATCTCCGCGACGAGCGGATGCCGGAGGTCGCGCGTGCCGAAGACCTGAGTCATCTCCCCAGCGCGGTCCCAGTCGTAGATTTCCTCGATCCTCATCAATCCGAGCAGATCGTTGTGGCTGTCGCGCAGCGCAATCTCTCGGTCCAGGCCGAAATCGGCGGCCGGCTCGACGGGCAAGGTGATAGGAATCGGGAATAGATGACCACCGACAAGCCGCATCTCTCCCAAAACGCGGCGGTAGTCGTTTTTTCCCATGAACCTGTCCAGCGGAGAAAAGGCGCCGGTGGCGAGCAGTTCCAGGTCGCACACCGACCGCTCGGACAATTGCACCGAAGCCAGCCGCCCGGCTTCGTCTCTGAGTTTGTCAACTTCCTCGGTCGGTGCGACCAGGTTCACCAGGCTCCCGCCGTAGGGGGAAATCAACATACCTCGACACCTCAAGCCATTGATAAATTTAGGAAATCTTTAAAACCGTACACAACCGGCTCTACTTTGTCAAATCACGGTTCCGCTTGCGCATCGAGTGCGCGTCGGCGCGCGCGGTCGCCTTGACGATCCGCTGAAGCCAGATTCTTCTTGTGGCGCGATCATGGAACTCCGGCCCGAGATAAACCCTGGCCCAGCGCCATTTCTCGGCCCGGCTGACGAAGCGGCCGAGGGTCCGGTTCAACTGCACGAGGTTCTTTATCCGCCGCCTGAGACCCAGCCGAGAGACGCGCCGGATGCCTTCGAGATCGAGGAGGAAAAAGGATTGCTCTGTGTAGCGATCCGCGGGACCGACAAGAATGTTCGCGTCTTTAAGATCGTTATGGTAGATGCGCGCCTGGTGAAGACGGCGAAAGAGCGCGGCCGAGGCTTGAAGCAACTCTCTTCTGCGGCGCCGTTCTTCGGCTCCACGGCCGCGGGAAAGTTCTTCGATCCAGCAGGCGTCCACCGTCTTGGCCGAAGGAATTTCCTGCGAGACGTAGAAGCTTTTCGTGAGCATCCCCCACGAGCGGCACTCGACGGCGGCGACCGGGCGGCCCGTCTGGAACCCGTTCTCAATCAAGATCGAAGCGCCGCGCCATGCCCGCCGCGCGGCGGAGGGTCCGAGTATGGAAAATAGCCGGTAGCGCCAGGAAAATGCGTTGTAGCGCTTGAGATAAACATTTGCGGCGCTCCCCGCTATGCCCCCCGAGATTCGAGCAACCTTGATTTTTTTTTGATCTTTGACGACCTCGGCGCGGGGCTCGGAGAAGAGCCGGTCCGGATCGGCCAAAAGCTCGATGGCGGCCGCGCTGTCGTACGCTTCCCGCGAGATCCACAGCGAGCAGTCGCCCAATCGCAGACAGAGATGGTCAGGATTTGCTGGCACGGCGTTTTTGTTCGGCCACCTCCAGAAGGCGGCGCTCGAGCTCCTGAAAGTGGTTATTCCACGAGTATCGCTCGCCGATCGTTCGAGCGCGCTGAGACAGATCGCTCCAGCGACCGGTATCGAGCAACGCGCGAATTTGCGATTCGACGGCAACCGGATCGTCGGGGGAGACCAGAAAGCATTCTTCCATCGCGCCGCTGAGCACTTCGGAAGCGCCGACCTGGCGGCTAACCAAAACCGGAAGGCCGGAAGCCAATGCCTCCAGCACCACGTTGCCGAAAGCCTCTTGAAAGGCCGGCAGGAGAAAAATATCGGCCGCGGCGAAGTAATCCTCGACGTTTTCCCTCGGTCCGGCAAAAACGACGCGCCCGCCGAATTCCCGCTCGGCTCGCAGGCGATAGCGGGCGATCTGCGCGTCGTCGCCCACCACCAAAAGACAGACGTCGTTGAGCCGCCCGGCTCCCCAAACCCGCAGCAGCCTCTCCAGTCCCTTTCTCTGGAAACCGCTGCCGACAAACAGCGCCAGGGACCGATCGAGCGGAATCCCCAACTGCCGCTTGATCGCGGCGCGCGCCGCCTCCCGGTTGCGCGGGTGAAATCGCCGGTCGTCCACTCCGTTGTAGATCACGCAGACTTTTTCTTCGGGCACGCCGTACGTCGTAACGATTTCGCGTTTCACTTCCGCCGACACGGCCAGAATCCGTTTATAGTTTCCCGCTTGAAACTGGAGCCGCTCCACGGCCAACACGCTCCGGTGGTACAGGCTCACGTTATGCCACAAACGGCGCAAAACATTCTCTCCGACCTTCATCTTGTCCAAAAAGACCCGATGAGAGCCGCCGCCGCTGCGCAGCACGTCCTGCGACGTCATGCGCCCGAAGCCAACCACAAGATCGCAGCCGTGTCGCCGAATGATCTTTGGGCCGAGAAAAGCGAAGCCGAGCAGCCGGGCCGTCCGTCCCAACGGCGGCACGAATATTCTGTGGGCCACGACGCCGGCGGGCGGAGCGGTCCTGATCTCGGCGCAGAACAGATGCACCTCATGGCCGAGATCCCGCAACGCCTGCGCGGTTCGGTAAAAGTCCCTCTCAGTGCCTCCGGCGAGATCCAGTCTCTTATGGGCCAGGGCGAGCTTCATACCACAAGTGGAGCGTGCGAAGGTGAGACGGCGTCTGTTTCTTTAACGCCCGGCACGGCGGCTATCTCCGTTTAAACGCAAGGACGTTTTGGCGCAGTGCCGCTACGACAAATCCCTGTTCCAGGATCGCTTGGACCGCTTGCCCCGTGATCGTCGATCCCAACAACCCCGGATGAAATTCGGCGATCACGAGGCCGATCGAGTCCGGCAAGTTCGGTGGATATTCGCTCCAAACGCCTTCGCTGCCTTCGATGTCGACCACGAGCGCGGTAGGCTCCAATTTGGTTTCCCGACAGATGGCCAGAGCGGTTAGCCACGGAGCACCCTCGCCCCCGGCGGGCCCGGCGACAGCCCGCCCGGAGAGCGTTCGTTCCGATTGTTGAAATGACATTTTGGCGATATGAGCCGGCACCTGGTCCTGCCAGAGAGGGCAACAGAGGGCGTTAACCCAGACGGCGCGGACGCCGTTCACGGCCAATTGCGTCTCGAACGGCGCTTTCAGACGAGCATCCGCCTCGACGCACACCAAGCGACCGGTGGAGCCGGCTTGGCGGCCGAGAAAACAGGTCACAATGCCCACCGATGCGCCCAATTCTAAGACTTGCTCTCCCGGCTTGATGAAGGTACGGACTAAGTCGCACTCGGGTAGCTCGTACGAGCCGCGCATTAACCGCCGCCGCGTCTTGGGGTCCAAAGGGGAATTCTTGAGTGGGACTCTGACTCCGTCCAATTCCACTTGGTCCGGGCAGGGAGAAAAGAACCACATCCCGCTTTTCGACAGCTTCATCCGGCGCCCGTCCTTTCCGTGAGTCTATTCTCTCTGCTCGGAAAAGACATCATGCCTCACGCCCGAAAAATCGTGGCTGAGGCAATTTTTTTGAATTCGATCCGAGAGATGAACGGGTTTCTCCCGCGTTTTTTGAGTCCCACGCAGACGAGGTGGAACTCTCCTTCTTTAGGGGCGATGTCGGCTTCCTGGAGGATTTCATAATCGGCTCCGCTCGCTAGCCGGCGATGGAAGTCGAACGTGTAATAGTAAAGGCCGTGCCTGCGCCAGGAGCCCGTCTTGGGGTTCAGGTGGATAAAGATGCCGTTCTGCCTCACCAAAGAGTGAATATTTTTGAAGCACTCATATTGATCTTCGACATGCTCGCTTGTGCCCGAATTAGTCAAAACGTCAAACTGTCCGATGAGTTCCGGGGTATCGATCGGTTCGCACAGGTCCAGCGGCAACGCCCCATCCAATCCGTTCCGATCGATCGACGTATGGTCATACCCCAGGCTGCTGAAGTACTCCTTGCCGGTTTTGGCTTTCGTTATTTGAGCTGCGCTTACGCGGATCTTCTGGTTACCCAACTCACACATCTTCAACCCTGTCGCCCGCTGGAATCCGCCGAGCGCGGTAGTCGTGTCGATGAAGTTAATGTATTCGAGTTGTAAGCCCATTATGCGAAACGACCGCTGAACACTTAGGTTTAGAGGAGAAGATTGCAGTAGATTTCTTCGCTTACTTTCGCGTTGTTGATTATCCGTTGAAGGCGGTCTTATGTCAAGCTGGCCTATGATTCCGTCCGCAGCCCAGGAGTTGCGGTTGGCGACGACGCTTACCTTGGAGGATCACAACCAAAAGGGGCGTCTGATTTTTGTCGCAACCCGATCGCTCTCCCACGCAACCGACCGCTGCTAGGATTTTTCCGGCACGACAACGATCGCCAGGGTGCCGTTGCCGTAAGACACCTGGCCGCCGACTTCCGACGCCACCCGATCGGCCTCCTCCGATCGAGCCACGATGGTCGATCCCGGAACCGCCTCCTCCAGGCAGCGCGCTTTGCAGGTGCGAAGCAGCGGGGCCGCGTAGAAACCAAGGGTTCGTCCCACTCTCGGCCGCCCATGCTGTGTCCGCTCCGTGATGAGGACCGGCCGCATTGATTCTGATTCGAGCCGCTCCGCAATGAGAACAGTCTCCCGCGTTTTCTGCGCGGGGGCGGAGTGCCGGCCCCCAAAGACACCGAGGGAAGCCGCGCCCACCAAGGTCAGGCCGACGAACAACACCGGCAGTCGCGGGAAGCGTTCCGTCCAGCGTGCCAGGGCGATCCCGGAAGCGACGGAGAGGACGGGGTAGAGTTGAAAAAGATAGCGGGTCCGCTTTTCCTTGGTAAGCAAAATCGCAACAGCCACGATTGCGCCGAACAGCAGCCAGACCCTGGCCCCCGCCGAGCTCCGCCAACTCCGCGCGAGCAGTATGATGCCGATCACGGCCGCGGGCAGCCACGGCCAATACGTCGCGAGCAGGAGACGAAGATAAAACCAATAACCATTGCCGGGAACGAGACTGCCGAAGAGCTTGGCGCCGACCTGCTTTACCAGATAGCCTTCGATAAAGTGTTTCGCGCCGCCGCTGCCGAGCCAAATCCAGCTCGCTACCGCAGCCCCGAACAGACAAACGATGATCACGCCCCAGATCGACAGCAGCCGGCGAAAGAGAATCCGCTCTTTCATCCAGACCAGAAAGAGAAGCGCCGCCGGATACAACCCCTGCACTCCTTTGGAGAGCCAACCGCCGGCCAGCGTCACGCCCACGATCACTGTGATCGCCGGACGCCGCACCGACCAATACACAGCCAGAAGACCCAAGAGCAGCCAAAAGGTCACCAGGGTTTCCAGGTGGACGCCGCGGCTCCAGTGAAGCACCTCATGGGTCGTGAGATAGGCGAGTGAAGAGGCGAACGCGGTCACCCAGCCCGGGAACATCGCGCGACAGAGAACATAAACAAGCAGGGTATCCGCCACCCCGAAGAGAGATGACACGACGGACGCGCTGAATCCTGAAATGGGTAAGAACTGAAACAGCCCTGCAGTGAGCCAGAAATAGAGCGGCGGCTTGCGCACGTAGGGCTCGCCATTCAGCGCGAGCCGGCCCCAATCGCCGGTCATCGCGATGGTTTTGGATAACAGCGCGTAGGTGGCCTCGTCTCCTTCAAGCACTTTCGTGCCGATCTGGGCGAAGTGATAGACGATCGCCAGCGCGATCAGAATGCCGACATGGAAGATCGGGCGGGCCAGCGCCTGCCCTTCCAAGCCGTCGCTCTGAAGCGGCGGACCCGCTTGCGGGTCAAGCGCGTCCCATATTTGTGTTAAGAATTTTGAGCGAAAGGACCGTTCCATCTCATAAGCTCCCTAAAACTCGCCTGGGTTTCGATCTGGTCGCATTCTTTGCGCCGCTGCCGGGTCTTCAGCTCCAGCCAATGGATGAGGCGCCGCGCGCTTTCAGCCCAGGGCGGCTCTCCGAGGTAGCCGCGCAAAAACCTCATTCGGTCCTGAAGCGAAATCCCGGGCAGCACGAAGCGATTGAGCTGTACGAGATTTCTCCGCCAAAGCCGCTGCGGCATCCAGCTCGGATAGCGTCGCGTTCGGTCGTTGTCCATGTAGAAAAACGTCACCTCTTCTTGCTCCGGCCGGGCGAAGATGTTCGACGGGACGAGGTCGCCGTGAACAAAGCCAAGCTCGTGGAGCCGACGGACCTGGAACGCGAGCTTTCTCAGCCAGGCGCGTTTTCTCGCCAACCGAATCCGGTCGAGCGGCGGCGTGAACTGCTCGCGCAGCAGCGCCGCAATCGGCCGGGCCTCGATCTCGGCCGTCAACAAAAATGCGCGTTTGAGCAGGCCGCAGATCCTCTCTTCTCCCGCGGCGATCGCCGGCGGCGTGTTAAAGCCGTTCCGGCCGAGCGCCTCTCCCTGCTTCAGGGCGCGGAGCGCTCTTGAATCGCGAAGCATATCTTTGATTTCGCCGGCAAAACCGGCCGACGGAAAGTAGAGCTTCAAAAAATAATCGCGGCCTCCACCGCCCGACGGAAAACGCAATCGCCGGGTCGTCGGATGGCGCGACGCCTCGGCGCCTTCCATCTCCGATCGCACCGCCGCCCACAGCGCATCGCTCCACGCTTCCCGAACGACGAGGAGACGCCAGCCGCCGTCGTAATGCCGCAGGTAGCTAGCGGGGCGCGTCACGATCCCCCCCTTTCCGGGAGAGCGCCTCGCCGACTTTTTCGACGACGCTCTCGCTCGTGATGGAACGCATGCAAACCCGCCCGATCGGGCAGCGCCTGAGATAGCAGGGCGCGCAGGCCGCTCTTCCCTGAAGCAGCAACCGCTCGTACCCGAAAGGCCCGGTGCGCTCCGGGTCGGTCGCTCCCCAGAGCGAGACGACCGGCGTCCCAACCGCCGCCGAGAGATGCATGAGACCGGAGTCCGGCCCGATCGAAACCTTCGCGCGGCTCAAAATCCCGATTGCCTCGCGCAGCGCCGTCCGGCCGGTCCAATCGAACAATCGGATCGCGGCGTGGCGCTGCACCTCTTGCGCAAACGGAGCGTCATTCGGCCCTCCCAAGAGAACGATCTCAAGCCCGTAGCGCCGGTGAATCTCAGCCCCGGCCTCTGCCGTCTCGCGAGCGAACCAGCGCTTGCTCTCCCATCGCGCTCCCACGTAGAAAGCGGCGAACGGCCCGCCGACCGCGTCGACGATGGCGTCAACGCGCTCCGCCTCCTCCGCCAGCAGCGGAAAGTCCCACTCGATAGGATACGGCTCTATACCGAGAAGCTCGGCGAACTTCAAGTAATCCCGGAGCTTTGAACTTCCGGTGTCCGCCGCCGCAATGTGCCGGTTATTGAACATCCAGTTCAGTTCCTTGGCGTTGAGGCGGTGGAATCCGACCCGCGCGGCCGCCCCGGACCACCGGCTGATAAGGCCGCTCTTGAGATGGCGCTGGAGGTCCAGGACCAGATCGAACCGATGCGCGCGTATCCGTCGAAGAAACGCCCATAGAGTGCGGCGCCATTCGGCGCGCTCGAATAAAATTATCTCGTCGATCGCCGGATGCCGCTCCACCAGCGGCGCCGCGGCCGGCTCGATCGCCCACGCGATAAACGCTTGAGGAAAACCCCTGCGCACGAGATTCGCCAGGGGAATCGCCCGGGTGACGTCTCCGATCGAGCCGTGCAGCACGATCAATATTTTTCGCGGACTAGGCTTCATGCTGGCTGAGCGCTTCGGTAGCGGCGAAGGAGCGACTCCCAGTCGGCCGCCGATAGGCGCGATCGCTGCGGGTCCAGCTTGCAAACCGAACGGTGCAGCCGCGCGAGGTTGGCCCGGGCTTTTCGCGCCGGCACCTCGTGCGGGTAGAGACTCGCCTTGTCCAGATCGATCACGTAGGCCTTAAGTCCGCCGCCCTCCGCCCGAATCAGGATATTTTTAAGGTTGAGATCTCCGTGACACACGCCCTTTCGGTGCATCTCTCGCACCGCTTGGGCCGCGGCGCGAATCATCTCCGATTTACCGCCGGCGCCGGCGAACTCATGCCCTTGCAGGGCGCTCCATAGATCGCGCGCGCCTTGGAGCGCTCGAATCACAAGCCACCCGCGGTAAAGCGGCCCGGCGACCCGCTCCACCAGAGCGGCCACGATTTCGGAGGTCGGCACCCCTCTCAGGCGCGCCGCTTCCGTGACCGCGAGCTCCCTCAGCGGGCGAGGCGGCCAGGTCCAGAAAATCCCACGGGTCAAACCGCGCAGCAGCCCGCCATGACGGTAGGGCCTGAGCAACACCTCTTCGCCGTTCGCGAGGCGCACGAGACCGAGCCTGGCTCTCCCGACAAAGCGGCTTTCCTCCGGCATTGTTTCCCCCTGCGCGAACAGCGCGGTTAGGGGAATAAGGGCCGCGAGATCCCGCCGCACAACCGCAATCCGCGCCGGAGGCGAGTCAACTCTCTTGAACCCGTCGGGCAGCTCGCCCCAGAACCAGGCCGATGCCGTCATGGCGCCCTTTTAGACGCGCTTTCCCGCGCCGCCGCGTATCTCGCTTCCCACAATTTCGCCTCCGACAGCAGCACCGCATAGCCGGCCAGCGCCGCCAGCGCGACCCCCGCCAGCCCGCGAAAAAATATCCCGTTGGCGAAGAGTATGCGAAAAAAAACCCGCAGCGAACCAAGCGCCGCCCGCATCCCGCCGGGCGTCGATCTCATGACCCCCGGCCGGCGCGCCCAAAAGTCGCTGAGAAGCTGGACGTAATCGACCGCGCGATCCAACTCCGCGCAGGAATAGTCTTCGATCCAACCGCGCCGCAAGACTTTTGCCTCTTCGATATCGATTCGCGAGCCGGTCCCCGCGCTCCCGCTCTTTCGACGAAGCCGTAACGCGGGACTTGCGCCCGAGACGCTGCCGACCGCCCATCCCCCCAGGAGATAAGAGCGAATCGGAATCCGGTAGGTCGATCCACCGTCCCTAAACTCGGCTTGGCGCAACGCCTGCAGTTCCTCCCTGAGTTCCGGCTCCACGCGCTCATCGCCCCACAGGCTCAATACCCACTCGCTGCCGATCTCATCGCACGCGGCGGCGGCTTCTGCCAGGGAGGGCGCTGTCTTCAACTCGATCGGCCGGCCCGCGGCGGTTGGCAGCTCCGGCGGCGTCGCGCCCGCGTGAAGCAGCACAATCTCATCCGCCCAGGCCACGCTCTTCAGACATTCGGCCAGATGCTTCATGCTCGCGGTGCTGAAAATAACAACGCCGACGGTGGACATGACGACCGACTAAACAGCGAGGATCCGGGGAAACCGGGAATCGCCCCCCCCGGCTTCCCCGCGGCGATCGGAGTTCAACAATAGATCCACGCCGCGCATCACGTCGTCGGCGGAGATCAAACGCATGCAGTCCTCGGTCCCGAGCGGGCATCTGAGCCCGCCGTGAGGCGCGCAGGGGCGGCACGACAGCGATTTCTCGATGACCACGGCGTTGGCGCTGTAAGGATAAAACCCCAGCTCTCGAGTTGTCGCGCAGAAGATCGCGGCCGTGGGAACGCCGCGCGCGACCGCGATATGCATCGGTCCGCTGTCATTGGTGATAAAAACCCGGCAGCGCTCGATGGCCCCGGCAAGCTCGCGGAGACCGATTTTTCCGACGAGGCTCGTGCCCCCGTGATTCGAAAGATCGAGAATTCGATCGACCACCTCGCGATCGTCGGGACCGCCAAACAGCAGGACCTCGCCGCCGTAACTCTCGCGCAACCGGCGGATCAGCTCCGCGTAGCCCTCGGGCGTCCATCGCTTGGTCGCCCAGACCGAACCGGGATTGACGCCGAAAATCATTCCGTCGCCGCTGATCCCGCTGGCGCGAAATATCCGCTCGACGTCGGCTCGCACTTGGGCACTCACTTCGACGCGCAGCGCTGGGTTCGCGGTTGGCGGAGCGATCTCGACGGCGCTCAGAAGCGACAGGCTCCGTTCCACGTCATGGCCCGCGGCGGCGCGCCTCGGCCTCAGGTGATAAAGAAACCACCCGGCGCTCTGCCGGAAGCCGACGCGCCGAGGAATCCCGGCGAGAAACAACAGCAACGCCGTGCGCAGCGACTTATGGACCGACAAAGCCAGGTCGAAGCCTCGCGCGCGAAGCTCTTGCGCCATGCGCCATAAACCGGTCCATCCGCCGCGAGGGCCCCGCTTGTCGTAGGCAATAATTTCGTGAATCTCCGGATCGGCGGCCAAAACGTCGCTCAACTCGCGGCGGCATAAGAGCGAGATCAGCGCGCGGGGGAAGCGGCGGCGAATTTCGGCGAGGAGCGGCGTGGTCAGGACCAGGTCGCCGAGAAAGCTGGTTTGAACCAAAAGAATTTTTTCAGTCCCGGCCATAAGCGTCCAGCTTCCAGCGTTCCTTGCGAGATCGCGCGTCTCGGCTCGTGGCTGACCGCTGATGGTTGACGGCCGGCGGCCGCTCAATCCAGTTTGCCCGCTTCGTCGATGAGCATGACGGGGATTTCGTCCCGTATGGGATAGACCAGGCGACAGGCGTCGCAGACAAGTCCGCTCGCCGCCGCGTTCAGATGGATCTCGCCCTTGCATTTCGGGCAGGCCAGAATCTCCAACAACTCTTGACTGATCGGCATCGGGATCGCCTCCGTTGTAAACGACGACTGCTCGCTCCCGGGACGCTGCCACCCGTCTCGCCAAAGAGCGTCCAGCCTCAGACACTGCAAGAAAAGTATCCGATAAGCACGGAATATGTCAACCTGTTCCCGCTTCCATGCTAGAGGCGTTGCAGCTCCTTCTCCAGCTGCTTGCACAGGGCTTACGAACATAGTACGTGGTACAAAACTCCCGGCCGGCGAGTAGGGCTTGCGCCGCTCGAAGCCGGGCTGGCCCGTGGTATCGCGCGCAATTCCTGTGGCTTCGGGGTCGGCACATGAAAAATAACTTGCCATCATTTGGCGTGGATGCCGAGTTCATCCGGCAGGACCTGAGAGAGCGGGTGCTGCCCTACTGGCACGACACCACGGTAGATCCGTTTGGTGGCGGGTACGCCTTGTCGGACGACGCGGTCCGGGGCCGGACGACGCCGGTGGAGAAGCAGGTGGTCACGCAGGCGCGGCTGGTCTGGGGATTCTCGCTGGCGCACCGCAAGGGCTACGGCGACGACCGGCGCGATTACCGGAAGGCTGCGGCGCATGGGGTGGAATTTCTGCGCGCGCGGATGCACGACCCGGACAACGGCGGTTATTTCTTCTCGGTCACGCCGGACGGCAAGCCTTTGAACCCGGGCAAGCTGCTCTATGGCCAGGCCTTCGTGATCTACGCGTTGGTCGAGTATTACCGGGCTACCCGAGAGCGGTCGGCGTTGAGTGACGCGCTGGAGTTGTTCCGGTTGGTGCAGGAGCGGGCGCACGACGCGAGGAACCGCGGCTGGAACGAGCATTTCGAGCGGGACTGGAAGCCGCTGGCGAAGCGGGACCCGAAGGCGACCGTCGAAGTCGCTGGGTACAAGAGCGCCAACACGCACGTGCACTTGATGGAAGCGTTCACCGAGCTGTATGCGGAGAGCCGGGACGGCGCCGTGCGCGCCGCGCTGGTGGAGTCGCTGGAGCTGAATCGCACCTACTTTTATCCGCCGGAACCGGCCAGGTCGGCGTTCCATTTCCAGCCGGACTGGCAGGCGGTAACCGACCGGCGGAGCGCCGGCCTCAGCTACGGGCACAACGTCGAGTTCGCCTGGCTGATGGTGCGGGCCGTCGAGGTCCTGGGGATCCGGCCCGCGTGGGCGCACTTCCACGCGTATCTCGAACACACCCTGCGTTGGGGCGCCGACTCCGAGCGCGGCGGCGTCTTCAAGCGCGGGGACGGGAACGGGCCGGCGAGCGACACCGACAAGGTTTGGTGGGTGCAGGCGGAGATGCTCGCGGCCCTGACCGATGGACTGCGAAATCGTCCGGGCGACCGGGCGTATATCAAGGCGCTGCGGCAATTGCTGGACTTCGTCGCGCGTCACCAGGTCGACGCCGGGACGGGAATCTGGCTCGACACGGTGACAGCCGACGGGAAGCCGAAGGCGACGGGCCTGGCGCACTCGTGGAAAGGAAACTACCACGACGTTCGCGCCCTGGTCCGGTTCGTTGAGGCGATGTCCTGACCGGCCCGCCCGGCGCCTGGCGCTTGCGCAAACGACTCCCCACACCTCCGCCCGCGACAACAATGAAACCGCCTCCTGGTGAATCTCCCCCTTGCGCCTCTTCGCCCTTGCCCTGCCACTATCCCCGATATATATTCCGCCAAGACGGGAGGAACGGGGCATGCTGTCGGCCAAACGTTTTCGAATCAACCGGCCTAAAGTCATTGATGAAGCGTTCGACGACGAAGTGGTGATCATCAACTTCGATACGGGCAGCTATTACAGTCTGAACGGGGCGGGAGCCGATATCTGGGGGATCATTGGAGCAAGCGCCGCCCTCGGCGAAATTGTCGAGGCCATCGCCGGCCGCTACGAGGGTAGCCGCCCGGAGATCGAGGACGGCGTCCATCGCCTGATAGCCGAGCTGGAGCTGGAAAATCTGATCGTCGCCGACGGAGAGCGGGAGCTCGGAGACCGCCCGGAAGGGCGCGCGCATGCGGCGCCCCCAAGCGAAAAAAGCGCTTTCCAGCCACCTCACCTGGAGAAATTTACCGACATGCAGGAGCTGATCCTGCTCGATCCGATTCACCAAGTCGACGAAACGGGCTGGCCCAACACTAAACCGCCCTCTCCCAAAGACGATGACTAGCGCCGTAGTGCCGTCCGTCGCTCCCGAGACCACCAGGGACGACGCTGCGGAATTTTTTGAAACCGTCTCCCGAACCTTTCAGCGCGCCGAGGCGACAACCGGAGAGCCGATAGAGCAATTCTACAGGATCGGCGGCTCCGTCATTCGTCTGCGCTTCGCTGGCCCCGCTCTCTTGTCGCTCCTCACGCCGGCCTTAGAACACCTGGCGATTCCGCCGAGCTCGGCCCCCGTCTTGACCGTCTGTCTATGGGACAGCGCCTCAACGCAGACCCGAATGCCTTCCCCTCCCTGGTCCACTTCCGATTACATCTCGCGCGGAGACGTGCGCGGTTACAGCGATCGGCGCATTCAGACGGCTTTCCATTTCGGGGCCGATGCGCTCAGTGTTCTCGATCGGGAGCGCGACCTGGCGTTTTTCTGGGTCCGCGACGCCGGCCGGCTGCCCTATTATGAAAGCGGCGCGCCGCTGCGAGCCATCTTTCATTGGTGGATGCGGGACCACGGCCGGCAGTTGATTCATGCCGCCGCGGTAGGAACGGCGGCGGGGGGCGCCCTGATCGTCGGCAAAGGCGGCTCAGGAAAGTCTACCACCGCGCTGGCATGCTTGCGCTCGAAGCTACGCTACGTCAGTGACGACTATTGCCTGCTGGCGCACGATCCCTCTCCCCACGTCTTCAGCATCTATAACTCGGCCAAGCTGGACGCGGACGGCATACAGAGATTTCCGCATCTCGCGCCGACCATTAGCAATGCGGAACGTCTTGATTCGGAAAAAGCGCTTTTCTTTCTGCACAAACTTTACCCGGAAAACATCGTGTCCGGCTTTCCGGTTCGCGCGATCCTCCTGCCGAGCATCACGGATAAGCGGGAGAGCGCCTGGAAGCCGGCGTCGCCCGCCGCCGCGCTCAAGGCCCTCGCTCCGAGCACTCTCTTTCAGCTATCGGGCGCGGGCGATGCGGCGCTGGCGGCGATGGCCGCGGTCGTGAAACAGGTCCCTTGTTATCACTTGCAACTCGGAACCGACGCGGGCAAAATGCCCGACATCATCCTCGGGGTGCTGGCTCGGAGTTAGACGATGCCTACGAAACCGGTTCCCGTCAGCGCGATAATCCCCGTCTATAACGGCGCAGCCTTCCTGGCGGAAGCGATCGAGAGCATCCTGCGGCAGGCCTACGAGCCGCTGGAGATCATCGTCGTCGACGACGGCTCGACCGACGACAGCGCTAAAGTCGCCGGCGGCTTTCGGAATATCCGGTACGTTTTCCAAGAAAACAGCGGCCCGCCGGCGGCCCGCAACCGCGGCTTGAAAATGGCGAAGGGAGACGTGATCGCCTTCCTGGATGCCGACGACCTGTGGCCTGAAACGAAGCTGGCACGCCAGCTCGCGCGCCTGGTTAACGAGCCGTCCATCGAAATCATCGTGGGACGCAAACGGATTATACAGTCGAGCGACGTCATCGACGGCAGACCCAAACATGAAAGCTCCTCGGAGCCGGTCATTAGCCTCGATGTGGGGGCGGCGCTCTTCAGAAAATCCGTGTTTGAGAAGGTCGGTCTTTTTGATGAGACGCTGCGATACCAGGACGACTGGGATTGGTTTATGCGCGCCCGCGAGCTGCGCGTGTCGATGGCGATGAACCAGGAGGTTGTCCTCTTTTACCGACGGCACGAACACAACCTGACGAATCGAAGAGAGTTAAACGACCATTATATGATGAGGATGTTCAAGCAGTCGCTGGATCGCCGCCGGCAGCGGAATGACGGCGTAGCCGAGTCCCTACCCGGGCTGCCCTATTACCAAAGAGGGTCCGCGATGAAACTGCCCGGCAGCGTCGAAGACGGTGGGGAAACCGAATAGATGAAAGGGCCTCTAGTGAGCGTGGTTGTGCCGGTTTACAACGGCGAGCGCTTCCTGGCGGCCGCGCTCGACAGCATCTTTGCCCAGGACTATCGCCCTCTGGAGGTAATTGTCGTTGACGACGGTTCCGTCGACGGGACTGCCGAGATCGCCAAATCCTATCAAGAGGTGCGCTACATCTATCAAGCCAACCAGGGCCACGGCAAGGCTAAGAACGCCGGGCTCGCTGCCGCTTCCGGAGAGTTTATCGCCTTTCTCGACGCAGACGATCTGTGGGCGCCTCATAAATTGAGCGCGCAGATCGGCTATCTCCTTGATCACCCCGACATCCCCTATGTCTCCGCCAAAATGCGCAATTTTATCGAGCCGGGAACGCGACCGCCGAAGAGAAAAGACCTCCTGGTGACGGAGTCTGCGACCATGATTGTCGGCGCTCTGACGGCGCGGAAGTCGGCTTTCAAAGTCGTCGGTGATTTTGATCCTAGTTATCGGGTCGCCAACGACACGGACTGGTTTTTTCGCGCCAAACAGGCCGGGATGCCATTAACCGTTCTCCCTGAAGTTCTCCTCTACAGGCGCCTTCATGATTCGAACCAATCTTACGAGACCGGGCCTATGGCTTCGGAGTTTTTGCGAGCTGTAAAATCATCCATCGAACGCCTGCGCAAACTGAGACCGGCCGAAGTCCCGTCGAGGAAGCGGCGATCGTGAAGAACAATTCCCTGGTGAGCGTCATCATCCCGGTTTACAACTGCGAGCGTTATCTGGGCGACGCGATCGAGAGCGCGCTCCGGCAGACCTATCGGCCGCTCGATATCATCGTCGTTGACGACGGCTCGACGGATAACAGCGACCCAGCGGCTCGACGCTTCGGCCCGCCCGTTCGCTACTGCTCGCAAACCCACGCCGGCATCGGCGCGGCGCGCAATCGCGGCACCGAGGTAGCGCGGGGCCGCTACCTGGCATTCCTCGATGCGGACGACCTGTGGACGGAAGACAAACTCGCGCTTCAGACGGCCGCTTTCGACCGCGACCCCGGATTGCACATCGCCCTGGGACACGTGCGCCATTTTCACAGCCCGGACCTACCTGAAGCGGCCAAGCAGAAAATCCATTGCCCGCCGGAAGCGATGCCGGGATATTCCTGCTCGACGATGCTCGTCACGCGCGAGGCCTTCTCGCGCGTCGGTCCGTTCGAGGTCGGGTGGCAGGTCGGAGAATTCATCGACTGGTATGCGCGTGCCCGACAGACCGGGCTCAAAAGCATACTTTTACCCGATGTCCTCCTGCGACGGAGGCTCCATGCCGCCAACCAGGGCATTGTGCGCCGCCAGGCGCGAACCGACTACGTGCGAGTCGTCAAAGCCGCCTTGGATCGCCGCCGGAATGCGGCTCGCGGCAGCGGAGAAAGTTCGGCGAAGGACGATGAACCCAAGGGTTGAAACCGACTGCTGGCCTACCGCGGAGCAAGAGCTGCTCTTGCGCGCCGCGCTGCTGCGCGGAGAGGCGGCTCTCGCCGCATGGGAGAAATGGCGGTCGAACGTCGATCCCGACCGGCTCGATGCCGCCTCGTACCGCCTGCTGCCGCAACTCTACAAAAACCTCCAGGCGCACGGCGTCCGAGAGCCGCTCGTGGACAAGCTCAAGGGCGTCTACCGCCTGACCTGGTACAAAAACCAGATCGCCTTTCGCCGCCTGGCCGCCCTGCTACGGTCGCTTCACGATCTCGGGATCGACACGCTCGTGCTCAAAGGCGTTCCTTTGGTTTTGCTCTACTACCGGGACTACGGGCTTCGTCCTATGGCCGACTTCGATGTCCTCGTGCAAACGAAAGATGCCTTGCCGGCCTTTCGGTTCTTGAGCAGCTCCGGTTGGACCGCGGTATCGCCGGAGAGTTTCCGCGAAACTGATCTATCCGTCAGGCACGGCGTCAATCTCAGAGATCCCGCAGGCCAACAGTTCGATCTTCATTGGCACCTGTTGCCGGAATGCTGCCGGCCGGAAGCGGATCGCGATCTCTGGAAAAACGCGGTTCCACTGACGATCGACCAGGTGCCTACTCACACTTTGAACTCGACCGACCACCTCCTCCATGTCTGCGCGCACGGCGTGCGGTGGGATCCCGTGCCGCCGTTTCGTTGGATCGCCGACGCCATGGCGATTATGAACCGCTCGATTTCCGAGATCGAGTGGGAGCGACTGCTGGCGCAGGCGGAAACGCGCGGTTTGATTTACCCGCTCAAGGAAGCTCTGAGCTATCTGCGAGAGACGTTCGACGCGCCGGTGCCGGCCGAAGTTTTGCGGCACATGCGGGAGATCCCTACCTCCGACACGGAGCGTATCGAGCACCGGTATAGAACCCAAAACTATCAAAACAAACTCTTGGGCCGCCTGCCGCTGCTCTGGTTCAACTACCTCCGATCGGCAGGCGCCGGCGGTTCCAGATATAAACTGATCGGGTTCATGAATTATCTCCAGCGCTTCTGGGGCGTAGACCACCTATGGCAAGCGGTCTTGTACGCCGCTTTGAAGAGCGTCAGGGGAATCTGGAGAACGCTCGCCTGGCGCGGCAGCCGCTGGATGAAAAATCCCGCGGCGCGCCGATGAAGGCATTATTCAGCGATCTGCCGTATCCAATCCCACTCCTGGACGAGGCCGTCGAATAATTTAACGCGGGGATTGAAGGCAAGCTTGGCGCGTGCCTGGACGATCTCGGCCGCGGTGTGGCGCACGTCCCCCTTCTGGCGCTCCAGTCGGTTGAGCTTGAGCTTCCTGCCCGAGATCTGTTCGACCATCGCCAGCGCCTCGTTGACCGTCGTACGGGAACCGCCGCCCAGGTTAAAAACCTCCCCGGCCCCCGGATAGAGGGCGGCGGAGAAGGTCCCTTCAACGATGTCCGCGCAAAAGGTGAAGTCGCGGCTCTGCCCGCCGTCGTCGTAGAGCGGAATCGCTTCGCCGCGGTGATGGGCGCGCATCAAAATATGAAAAAACATGTCCGGCCGCTGGCGCGGCCCGTACACGGTAAAGTAGCGAAGAGAAACCGTGGGCACGGCGAACTCTTTCCAGTAAAGATAACAGAGTTGCTCGGCCGCGAGCTTGCTCACCCCGTAGGGAGAGACCGGCCGGGTCATGCCGGTCTCGCGCATCGGGAGGTCCTGGGTGTCGCCGTAGACGGATGACGACGACGCATAAACGAATTTCTTTATGTTCCTTCCCTTGCTCGCTTCGAGCAGCGCTTGAGTCGCCAGGATATTGTGATGGGTGTATTGGGAGAATTCCTGTCCCCAGCTCGCGCGCACGCCCGGTTGCGCCGCCAGATGAAAAATATACGAAACATCGCTGAGCAGCCTGGCCGGGTCGAGGCGGAGCAGGTCCGATTCGATGAACTCGAAACCGGGATGGGCGTTGAAGCGGGAGAGATTCCACTCCTTGTAGCGGCGCGGATAATTTCCCAAAAACATATCGACGCCGCGCACCTGATGGCCCTCGCCGAGCAGCCGCTCGGCCAGGTGCGAGCCGACAAACCCGGCAACCCCGGTGATCAATGAAACCATTCGCTTGTTACGACTCCTTCCGTTCCACGTCCTTGATAATCAACTCCGCGGCTTCCCATAGGTCTTTTACCAGAGAGAAACGGCCGATCCCAACGTCGAGCCCTTCGCGCGCCGCGTCGGATTGAATTAAAAATCCCCGGGCGGGAATGCGCGCGGCGAACTCCATGTCGCTCGGCTGATCGCCGACAACGTAGCAGCGAGCAAGGTCCAATTTGAGCTCCGCCGCCGCACGCTTGGCCAGTCCGACGTTCGGCTTGCGGCACTCGCACACCCGCCGATGAGGCCCCCACCCTTCCGTCGGGTGATGAGGACAATGGTAAAGACCGTCCAGTGGGGCGCCGCTCGCGGCCAGCTGTCGGGAAAGCTCACGGTGGATCGCCGCCAGCTCCGATTCCGTCAGAAGACCGCGCGCCACCGCCGACTGATTGGTGACGATCACAACCTTTAGGCCGTGCCGGCCGAGCAGTCCGATCGCGTCCGCCGCGCGGGGCAGCAGTTCGATCTCCTCGACGCGTCTGAGGTAGCCGACGTCGCGAATCACGGTGCCGTCGCGGTCGATCAGCGCCGCGGGACTTA
Organism: Binatia bacterium; assembly: GCA_041483675.1. Taxonomy (GTDB): domain Bacteria; phylum Desulfobacterota; class Binatia; order UBA9968; family UBA9968; genus 2-12-FULL-60-19. The sequence continues at coordinate 19,764 of JBGPGE010000003.1, read as the reverse complement.
ACCGCGTCACGACGCCCATGTCCGTCTAAAACTCCGGTTGCCTGCCGCGGATCACCTTTTCCACCGCTTGGACCAAAGCCTCGCCGTTTTCCACCGCCATCTCGACGCGCAGCGCGAGCAGCTTCTCCCGGGCGAAGGGAAAGCGTGCCAACTTCACCAGATCTTTTTCCGTGGTCACGATCAGATCAACTTCCCGCGCGGCGCGATTGATATTTTGCCAATCCCGCGCCGAGTAGTTGTAGTGATCCGGGAATTGCATCGTATCCACGATCTCGCCCTCCCATTCGTCGATCACATGATAAAAAAGACCCGGGTCCGCGATGCCCGCCACGGCGAGCACTTTATTTCGTCCCAGAATCGTCAACGGATACTCTTTCCACCGCCCCGCTTCAAGCCCGACCAGCGCGCGCGGCTCCAGCGTCCCGAAAAAGGTCGTCTCCGCCGGCCGGCGCCGCAGCAGTCTCTCCCATCTCTCTCGCGCGCCGGTCACCAGGCAGAGGTCGGCCCGCTTGAGCGACCTCCGAGACTCGCGAAAGGGGCCCGCGGGGATCAACCACCCCTCCCAATCAGAGCCGAGCAACAGCAGGTCGAGGTCGCGCTTGAGCCGGCGGTGTTGAAAGCCGTCGTCAAGGATGAACACGTCCACCTCACCGTCCCGCAGCATTTGAGCGCCCACTTCGTGGCGCGCGGCTCCAACACCAACGCGGTGGCCGAACACGCGGGCCATCATCACCGGCTCGTCGCCGGCGGCTCGAAGCTCCTCTACCTCGCTGAAAAAGTGGCCTCTTTCGCCGCGCGGTTCGAGGACGACGCACTGTTTCTCGGACCGCTTGTAGCCGCGGCTGAGTATCGCCACCCGATAGCCTCGCCGCTCCAACTGGTCGGCGAGCCAGAGAGTGGTCGGCGTTTTACCGGTTCCGCCGACGGTCAGATTCCCGATGCTCACCACCGGCCGGGGAAGGCTCTTGGGACGGAGCCATTCGAACGCATAGAGCAGGTTCCGCACCCATACCCCGAGGCCGTAGAGAAACGACAGGGGAACGAACAGCAACCAGAGGATCTGGCACGCGATTCCCTTCCGCTCCCAGATCCCGCGAGCCCAATCCGGATTCATCTCCCCTGACACCCATCCACCCTACAGATAACGAGAAATAAGCTCCATGCTCTGGTCGACGACGGCGCCGGCCGCCTGGACCGCCTGAAAGGCGTTTTCCCCCGCCGCTCGCGCGCGCTCCCGGTCCGACAGGAGTCGGGACGTTTCTAGAATAAATTCCTCTTCTCCGCGAACCTGGATGCCGCCGCCGCTCTGCTTCATCTCCGCCGCAATCTCGGCATAGCCGCCGACCCACGGCCCGAACAAAACCGGTTTTCTATGCCACGCCGGCTCGAGCAAATTGTGCCCCCCGGCATCGACCAGGCTTCCCCCGACAAAGGCGACATCCGCCACGCGGTAGAAATCTGCCAACTCCCCGATCGTGTCGAGCAACACCACATCGGGCGGTTGGCCCAGCCGGCCGTTCAACCGGCTGCGCCGGGCGTAGCGTAAGCCGCGCTTCTCGATAAGTTTCTCGACTTCAGCGAAGCGCTGCGGATGGCGCGGCGCCAACACCATGACCAATTCGGGAAAGCTCTGCTTCAGCGAAACAAAGGCGTTAAGTAAAATCTCCTCCTCTCCGCGGTGCGTGCTCCCGGCCACCAGGACTCGCCCGGATTCGCCGCGAAGACCGCTCAGGTCCCGCCGTTCCCCCCGGGCCGTGTTCTCGTCCGCCGGCGCGGAGGATCGCTTGAGATTCCCGGTAACCGATACTTTGCGCGGATCGGCCCCCAACCGGACGATGCGCTCGGCATCCTCCCGGCTCTGCATGCCGAGCGCGGCGAACTGCCGCAACACGGCGGCAAAAAACCGCCGAAGCAAATAATACCTGTGGAACGAGCGCCGCGACAGCCTTCCGCTGAGCAGCAGCACCGGCGTTTTCCGCTCGGCCGCCGCCCGCAAAAGATTCGGCCAGATCTCCGTCTCGACGATGATCAATAGCGACGGATCGAACAACTTGAGCGCGCGCCGCACGACCCAAGGGTAGTCGAGCGGCAGATAGATAATCGTGTCGGCGGCCAGGTTTTCTCGCGCCACGGCGTTGCCCGTAGATGTAAAGGTGGAAACCAGGATTTTCTGATCGGGCCGGAGAGCTTTCAATCGCGCGGCGATCGGTCGCGCGGCGAGCACCTCGCCGACCGAGACGGCGTGGATCCAGATCGGCTTGCCGCCGCGCGCCGCCCCGCGTGTGGCCCGCGAATAGCAAGCGAGGCGATCCCAAAAGCCTTCACGGAATCGCTTTCCCGAAAGCAGCAAAATCGGCAATACGGGGAAGAGCAGGACGGTGCCGAGCGCGAGCAGCGTGTTGTAAAGTCGATAGCCCACGGCGCCTCAATGGAGGACCTTGCCGGAACGGGGGCCTTCATCCTCCAGCAGTTGGAGCGTATGGAGCCGCTTGTATTCCGACGGCCGCCCCAGCAGCTCTTCATGGGTGCCCTCTTCCGCAATCCTCCCGTCGACCAGCACCACGATGCGGTTCGCATTGCGTATCGTGGAGAGACGATGGGCGATCACCAAGGTCGTCCGGCGAACCATCAGGTTCTCCAGAGCCCGCTGCACCGACATTTCCGACTCCGTATCCAACGACGAGGTCGCCTCGTCCAGGATCAGAATCGGCGCGTCCTTGAGCAGGGCCCGCGCGATCGCCAGCCGCTGGCGCTGCCCCCCCGAGAGCCTGACTCCCAACTCCCCGATCATTGTATCGTAGCCCTGAGGCATCCCCATGACGAACTCGTGGGCATGCGCGGCTTTGGCCGCGGCGATGATATGATCGGAATCTTTCGTCGGGTCCCCATAGGCAATGTTGTTTTTGACGGTATCGTTGAACAGAAACGTCTGCTGGGTCACGATCCCGATTTGCGAGCGCAGCGATTCCACGGTGACATCGCGGATATCGACGCCGTCGATCGCGATCTTGCCCGCCGTCACGTCGTAAAAGCGCGGCACCAGGTCCGCCAGCGTGCTCTTGCCGACGCCGCTGACGCCCACCAGCGCGACCATCTCTCCCGCGCGAATCGTCAAGTTGATATCGCTGATAACGAGCTTGCCGCCGTAGCCGAAACTCACGTTGTGAAATCCGATCTCCCGCGCGAAAGGCGGCGCCGGTTGCGCTCCCGGCCGGTCCTTGATCTCCGGGTCGGCGTCAAGGACCTCAAATATCCGTTCGGCGCCGGCCATACCCTGATGGATCATCGTGTAGGTCTTGGCGATCCCCTTGAAGGGCTGATACATGAGGAACATAGCCACCAGAAACGCGATGAACTCGCCCTGGCTGCGTCCTCCCCCGATGACGCTGTGACCGCCGTACCAGACGACCGCGCCGATCGCGAAAGAGGCCAGCAGCTCCATCGACGGTTGCACCATGGATTGCGTCCGGCTGCTCCGCAACGCCTGCTTGAAGACCCGGGCATTCTCTTTTTGAAAACGCTCGATTTCGTATTGCTCCATCCCGAACGCCTTGACGATCCGGTTTCCCTGAATACTCTCTTGCAGGATGCTGGTCAAAAGTCCTTTCGCCACCTGCCCGCGTTTGGTGACGCGCTTGATCTTCTTGCTCAGCCGCATGATGGGATAGACGGAAGCCGGAAATACGACAAAGGCGATGCTGCCGAGCAGCGGGTCCTTAAGAAACGCCACGACCGTCAAGGCCGCGAGCGAAACGGCATCGCGCATGAAAGAGGCTACGGCATCCGTCAGCACGCCGCGCACCAGGTTCACGTCATTGGTGACGCGAGAGATCAGCGTGCCGGTCGGGTTGCGATGAAAGAACGAGAGAGAAAGGGTCTGAAAATGGCGGTGAATCGCGTTTCGAACGTCGTTGATGATGCCGTTGCCGACATAGGAGCTGAGATAGCTCTGGCCGAAGTTCACCGCGCCGCGAAAGACAAAGACGCCTACGATCACCACCGGAAGATAGGCCAGGACCGCTTCATTCTTTTGCGCGAAGACGTCGTCGAAGACGTGTTGCACGAGATACGGTAAAAACGCGCTGCTGCCACCGAAAGCGGCCATGCAGACCAAAGACATCACCCAGTAGGGCCAGATGTACGGTTTAACAAACGGAAATAAGCGCCAGATCTGCTTCACCTGTTCTCCTTCTCGATATGATTCAATGTAAACCCCGCCTCTTGAGGCGGGCACAAAGCCGATGGGGTTTCCAAAGGGGAGAAGCGGCAGCTCTCCCCTTTGGTCGAACACGGGGATTCAAACCCCGTGTTCGATATAAATTGATTCACGCCGGACCTCGGCGCATCAACTCCAGGGCGAGATCCGCGACCCGCCCGGCGGCGCCCGGCTGCCCGAGCTTCTCCCGCACCCCGGCCAATTTGGCGACGATGCGCTCGCGCGCCCCTCGATCGCCCAGAATCGCCCGGCTCTCGCGGACGATGCGGTGAGCAGTCATCTCCGCTTGAATCAACTCGGGGACCACCCTCTCTCCCGCGAGAATATTGGCCATCCCAACGTGCTCCACCCGCACCAGTAGTCTCGCCAGAGAATACGTCAGCCGCGCGAGGCGGTAGACAATGATCATGGGCCGCAGCATGAGAGCGGTCTCTAGCGTCGCAGTGCCCGAAGCGGTCCAGGCCAGGTCGCACGCGTGGAGCACATTATACACATCCCCGTCGCTGATCGAAACCCTGAGCGAGCTTTGAGTGGGCGCCTGCCGCATTCCGTCGCCCGGAACCGTGCTCGCCCGAACCAGCACAAACTGTACCGCCATCTCCTGCTCTAGAAGCTCGGCGGCTTCCATCATCACCGGCAAGTGATAGGCCACCTCGCGCCGCCGGCTCCCCGGCAGCATAGCGACGGTGAGCTTCGTCGGATCGAGGCCGAGGTTGGCCAGGGTTTCTTCACGAGCACGCGTCGGTCGGGCGATCTCGAGCAGCGGATGGCCGACGAATTCAACCCGGAGGCCGGCCTTCTCGTACAGCGGAACTTCGAAAGGAAAGACCACGGCCATGCAATCCACCGAGCGGGCGATTTCCGCGACGCGGCGCTTGCGCCACGCCCAAACCTGCGGGCTGATATAGTACAACACCGGAACCCCTAACCGCTTGGCGATCCGCGCCAGGCGCAGGTTGAACTCTGGAAAGTCGATCAAGATCAGCAGGTCGGGCCGGCGCTCGCTCAACTCCCGTTTGAGCAGCGAGTAGGCGCGCCAGAGATTGGCCAGGTTGCCGGCCAGCTCGGAGAACCCCATTCCGGTGAGCCGGCCGACGTCGAACAGGACCTCTACGCCCTCCGCTCGCAGCGCCTCGCCGGCCACGGCCGAAATCTCCAACGTCGGGGCTTTCTCATGCAAGGCCCGGACGACGCGCGATCCATGGAGATCTCCGGAGGCCTCGCCCACCACCAGCATGATCCGCTTGCGCTCGTTCGCCACCTCATTCACCCCTTCGGGGATGACGGAACCACCTCGCCTTCAGGCGAAGAAAAGGGTCGTCACTCCCGCGCAAGCGGGAGTCCAGGTATGGGAAAAACTCTGGCTTCCCGTTTTCACGGGAATGACGAAACAGGGGCAAAGGCGTGTGCATGTGCATTTCCTAAAATAGGCCGCGGAAATGTCACAGCCGCTCGCTGATGCTGGCCGCGATCTCAAGCGCGCGCAGCCCCTCTTCCCCGCTGACCAACGGCGTCGCGCGGCTCCGCACGCAATCTAAAAACGAATCGATCTGATCCGCCAGCGCGTCCCCTTCTTTGATCTCAATGGTCTCGCCACGAATGTCCATCCAGGAGGCGCCTCTTTCCGGCTTGTGGTAGATCTGCGCGCGCTTCTGGTCATAGTCGATCGAGACGTAGGCGTCCGGCTGAAAGATGCGGATCTTCCGTTCGCGCTTCATCGAAACCCGGCTTGCGGTCACATTGGCGACGCAGCCGTTGGCGAACGTGATCCTGGCGTTGGCGATGTCGGGCTTGTCGGTGAGCACCGGGACGCCGACCGCATCGACCTGCCGCACGGGCGCCCGCACGAGACTCGCGATGACATCGATGTCATGGATCATCAAATCCAACACCACGTCGACGTCGGTGCCGCGCTCCACGAACGGCGCCAGCCGGTGGCACTCGACAAACTTCGGCTCGCGAATCGCTTTCTCCAACGCGCGGATCGCCGGGTTGAATCTTTCAAGGTGGCCCACCTGGAGTATGCGCGCCCCGTCGCGCGCGAGGGCGACCAGCCGCCGCCCGTCGTCGAGCGTCGCGGTCATCGGCTTCTCCACCAACACGTCGATCCCCTGCTTGAGAAATGCCTGGGCGACTTCAAAGTGCTGTTTGGTGGGGACCGCGATGCTCACGCACCTCGCCTTGCCGAAGAGCGCGCGGTAGTCGGTCATCGACGGCACGCCGAGACGTTCGCCAAGTTCTTTGGCGCGCCCGGCGTCGATGTCGACAACACCGATCAGCTTCGCCTTTGGAGAAGCTGCGTACTTCTCGGCATGGAGCCGTCCGGCATAGCCGACACCCACCACGCCGACGGGAATTTTTTCTTCAGTACTCATCACCGACTCGAAACATTGGCCGGCACAGCCCCTATTGGCTTTCGTCCCGGCTAAGAGTCCAGAGCTAGGAGCTTAGAGGCTCTCAGCTCTCCACTCTCAGCTCTTGGCTTCTCTACCCTCGATCACCTTCTCGCTCACCCCGACGACGGCGATCCCGCCGCGCTCCGCCTCGGCGATCAGCGCCTCTTTCTCCAACAAAAGGGTCTTCCCCGCCTCCACCGCCAGGACGGATCCCTTTAGCTCGCGCAGCAGCTTGATCGTCTCCACGCCCACCGCGGGCACGTCGAAACGGAGGTCCTGTCGCGGCTTGCTCACCTTCACCACGACAAACCCCTCCTTCCCCAGCTCCCCTCCCCGCCGGATCGTCGCGTCCGTCCCCTCGATCGCCTCGACGGCCAAAACCACACGGTTTTTCACCACCACGCACTGCCCGATTCCCAACCGCCCCACCTCTTTGGCCGTCTGAAAGCCGAGACGTATGTCGTCCCATTGCTCGCCGCTCGGCGGACGGCGGGTCAGCGCCCCCTCCTGAGCGATAATTTGCGAGAGGAAAATCGTCGACTCCACCACGCGAATCCCTTCGCGCTCAAGCTCCTCGGCGACCCCGCGCAACAGCCGATCGTCGTCTCTGCTCCTGACTCTGGCGAGGAAAGCCGCGCCTCTCAAGTCGGGCCGAAAGTTGGAAAATATCTTGACCTTCTTGATCCCGCCCGCCATCACCGCCTCGGTCACTCCGGCGTCGAGAAAGGTGCGGATAATCTTGCCCAGCTCGCCCACATAGACCCAGGTTACGGGACCCGCCACGGCGTCGATCTCCGGCAACGTCTCGCCGCGATGCGCCACGGTCACCAGGGACACCCCTTCGCGCACCGCCTGCGCGGCGAAGAGCAGCGGGAATCTCCCGTTGCCGGCGATCAGTCCCAACTTTCGCATAGGAAAAAGATCAAGGGAGTTCGGCCTTCCCGCGAATTTGAACAACTCGAACAATTTGAACGGCTTGAACGAGGGCTCCCGTCAGCGGCAAATTCCCCGTTGCGATTGCTCGACAAACCGGGCGAGCCGCTCCGCCTCCGGCGAGTCGCCGACCTGCTGCCGCAGTTTTTTCACGGCATCCTTCGCCTTCAGTCCCGAGTCAAAGAGGATGCGGTAGGCCTTCTTCAAGGCATCGATCTGGGGCCGGGTAAAACCTCTGCGCCTGAGCCCCTCCAGGTTCAAACCCCTAAGCCGGGCGCGGTCACCGGTAGCGTTGCAGTAGGGCGGCACGTCCTTGGAGACCATCGAGCCGGCCCCGATAATCGCGCTGGCCCCGATTTTGACGAACTGATGGACGCCGACCAGCCCGCCGACGATCACATAGTCTTCGATGACGACGTGCCCGCCAAGCGTCGCGCCGTTGGCGATGATGTTATAGTCGCCGAGGATGCAGTCGTGCGCGATGTGGCAATGCATCATGAAAAGATTGCCGCTCCCCACGCGCGTCTCCATCCCGCCTCCCGTGGTGCCGGGATTGAGCGAGCCGAATTCCCGGATCGTGTTGCGATCGCCGATCACGAGCCGGCTCTCTTCGCCTTTGTACTTGAGATCCTGGGGATCCGAGCCGACCGTCGCGAACTGGAAAATCAGGTTTTCGCGGCCGATCGTCGTATCGCCCTCGATGACGACGTGGGACTTGACCCGCGTGCCCTTGCCGACCTTAACCTTGGGGCCGATAACGCTGTAGGGTCCAACTTCGACATCGAGATCCAGCTCCGCGCGCGAATCCACCAGCGCTGTTTTGTGGACCTTGGTCATTCTTCCATTTCATCCCGCCCGCGCGGTTTCCCTATATGGGAACCTCCATCGCCGAAATCTCCGCCTGCGCCACCACTTTTCCCTCCACCGTTGCCGTTCCCCTCATTTTCCAAAATGATCCGCGCCGCTTAAGGCAAACCAATTCCAGCCGGAGCTGATCTCCCGGCTCGACCGTCCGCTTGAACTTGACTCCGTCGAGACCGGTCAGAACGAACACTTTCTTTCCGTTGCTGTCGCCGCCGACCTGGTAGGCCATGATCGCCGCCACCTGCGCCATCGCCTCGCAGACCAACACCCCGGGCATAACAGGATGGTCGGGGAAATGGCCTTGAAAAAAACCCTCGTTGACCGTCACGTTCTTGATCCCGACGATCCGCTGGTCCCCTTCGATCTCGACGATCCGATCGACCAGCAAAAAAGGGAAACGGTGCGGAATCCGCTTCAATATCTCTCTAACGTCGAGCATGGCCCTTCACTCCCTTTCGCCCTCTCCGCGCGCTCGAAGAGAGCCTCCGTTTCATATCGCGCAGCTCGCTCCATAACTCCGGCAAGCGGGGCAGAAGAGCGATCACCTTGTCCCACTGCCGCCGGGGCGCCGCCTCCAGCGTGCCGGCCAGCACCGCGCCGGGCGGAACCGAGCGCGGCAGGCCGGACCGCGGACCCACCATCGCGTTGTCGCCGATCTCGACGTGATCGGCGACGCCGACCTGGCCGGCCAGAATCACATGCCGTCCGATCTTGGTGCTGCCGGCGATGCCCGTCTGGGCGGCGATGATCGTGCGCTCCCCGATCGCCACGTTGTGCGCGACCTGGACAAGGTTGTCGAGCTTGACGCCATTTCCGATCACCGTGCGTCCCATTGTCGCGCGGTCCACCGTGCTGTTGGCCCCGATCTCGACATCGTCTCCAATCTCCACCGTTCCGACCTGCGGGATCTTCAGCGTCTCCGTGCCTAGGTCGGCGTAGCCGAATCCGTCCGCCCCGATCACCGCGCCCGCGTGGAGAACGACCCGGTCGCCGAGACGGCACCGTTCGCGCACGGTTACATTCGAATAGAGCACGCAATCCCGTCCCACTTGAGCCTCTTCTCCCACGAATACTCCGGGGAACAAAACCGTGCCCCGCTCGATCCTCGCCCCCGGACCGACGTAGACGAAGGGAAAGATCGTCACATTCTCCGCGACGCTGGCCGCAGGATCGACGCTGGCCAGCGGACTGATCTCGCCGCCGTAGCGCCGCGGCGGGTTCAAGCAGTCGAGAATCTTGGCGAAGGCCGGATAGGGATCGGCCACTTGGAGATATCCGCGGCCGGGTTCGGCGGGGGGCTCGACGTCCACGCCCTCCGCCACAATCACCGCCGTGGCCTTGCAGGTTTTCAGGTAAGAACGATAGCGCGGATGCGCAAGAAAGGTGATGTCGCCCGGGCCGGCTTCCTCGATCGGCGAGACTCTCGAAACGGCGGCGCGTCCATCCCCGACCACTCTCCCGCCGACCAGGCGGGCCAGCTTTGAAAGGGTTGTCGCACCCGTGGTCACTTGGCCTTAGCGGGCGCGGGTGCCTTAGCGGGAGAAGCGCCCCGGTTATTGTACAGGTCGACCACCTTGGTGGTGACATCCATCGCGGAGTCGCTGTAAAGGATCGTGGAGCGCTCTAGAATCAAGCCGTATTTCTCGTTCTTCCCGAAATCGGCGACCACCTTCTCCAGGTCCTTCAAGATCTCGGTGGTCATGTCGCGCTCTTTCTGCGCCAGCTCCTCCTGAGAATCGCGCAGGTTGCGTTGATAGTTGAGCACCCGCCGTTGCAGCTCCTTTTCGAGGTTCTTGCGGTCGTCCTCCTTCATCAGCGGGCCCTTTTTCTCGACGTCGGTCTTAAGCTTCTCAACGTCGTTTTTCTCCCGCATCAGGTCGGCTTCGGTTTTCTTAACCTGCGCCTGGAACTTCTCACGGGCCTTCTTGCCCGCCTGGGAGTCGCTGATCGCTCTCTGGATATCGATCAGCCCGATCTTGACCTTGTCCTGCCCCCAGGCCGGCACGGCACACAGCGCCAGGAAAAAAACCGCAATAATCCTCTTCACGCACACCTCCAGCGGATGAATTTTACCGAAGCTCGGGGCTACTGGCCGAACGAGAAGCCCAGCACCGAGGTATCGTCGCCCTTCAGCTTTTTAAGCGGGAATCCAAGCTCGACCCTGAGCGGGCCGAACGGGGACATCCATCGCGCCCCGACACCCACGGACTGGCGGAGTTCGCCCGAGCTGAAGGTGTCGAAAGCCGAGCCAATGTCGAAGAAGGCGACGCCGCGCAAGCCGAACGATTCGTAGACCGGGAACATGAATTCGAAATTGCCAACCGCCAGCTTGTTGCCGCCGATAGGATCGGTGGAGTCTACGATGTTAAAAGGGACAACAGCGCTAGTGGTATTATCGACACAGACACCACCGGTTTTGCTAGAGGTGGACGGACACTTCTGTACGTGTCCATACGGCCCGATGCTCCGCTCTTTAAAGCCACGTACGGAGTTAATGCCGCCGGCGAAGTAGCGCTCGAACAGCGGCAGGTCGCTGGCAGAGTAGTACGGTGATTTGCCGGACGGATCACCACTGCCAAAGCCCATCCCGTATCCGATTGTGCCGCCGACAGCGAAGGTGTAAGCCCCACCCCAGTTCGGGTCCTTGAACGGAGTGTAGAAGTATTTCGCCTTCAGATCGTTCTTGAGGAAGTTGTTGGCGCCGCCAAGGCCGGCATATTTGATGGAGAGGTCGGTTTTGGTTCCTTCGGTCGGATTGAAGAAATGATCCCGGGTGTCGTAGGCGATGCTAGGCGCGATACTGCTGGTCCAGGATTGACCCTTGGCGTCGCTGATCTCGATCGCGGCGCTATTGTCGACATTGCTGATCTTTTCGCGCGTCATGTTATAGCCCAAACCGACGCGCATATTCTCGATCAACGGATGATAGAGTTCATCGACACCGCTATATCCGGAATCCCCGGGGCCGAGCCGCATAAACGGCAGGCCGAGTTTTTTCAGCGCAATGCCCGAGTTCAGGCCGAATCCGAGCTTCTTGGAATCGTAGTCGGTGTACTGCCTGGTTGTATTGTAACCGTCGAAGCCGAGGCTCAGGGGCGTGTCGAGGAAATAGGGCTCGGTAAAGCTCAGTACGAAGTCCTGTCGCTGGCTGCCCAGGTCGAAAGAGGCGTTGACGTGCTGGCCGCGACCGAACAGGTTCTTCTCGGCGATCGCCGCGCTAAAAACGAACGCGTCGCCGCTGCTGTATCCGCCGCCGACGCTGAACGTTCCCGTCGGCCCCTCTTTCACGTCGACCAGCAGGTCGACGGTGTCGGGCTCGTCGGTTTTCTTGGTCGAAAGCTGCACGTCTTCGAAGTAGCCGGTGCGTTGGAGCGCGTTGCGGCTCCCCTTGATTTTATTGGCGGAAAACATCTCCTGCTCAGCGGCGCCGACCTCGCGGCGGATGACCTTGTCCCGAGTCTTGCTGTTCCCGGAGATCAGGACCCGATTGAAATAGACCGGGGGACCTTTGGTGACCACGAGCGAGATATCGACGTTTTTTTCTTTCGGATTGATTCTAGTGAGAGGCTCGACCTGCGCGAACGCAAAGCCCTTGTCGGCGTAGAGGTCTTGCAGCATCGAGAGATCGTCGCGCAGCCGGCTGCCGCGGAAGATCTGCCCCGAGGTCAGCTGCACCTTCTTGAGCAGCGCCCGCGGATCGTCCACCATCTCCCCGCCGATCTCGACCTTGCCCACTTTAAACTGCTCCCCCTCTTCGACGCGGACCACGATCTCGATCCCGTCCCTCGCCCGAACGATCACCGGGTCGGCGATCTTGTGGTTGATGTATCCGTGGTCATAGTAGTGGGAGGAGACGACCGCCATGTCGTTGGTGAGCACGTCGTGGTCGAGAATACCGCGGTTGGTGATGAATGAGAGAAACCACTCCGGCTTGGTGGCCATGAGGCCCGTCAGGTCGCTTGCCGAAAAGGCCCGATTCCCCTGGAAAGAGATCTTCTTGACCAGCAGCCGGCCGCCCTCTTCTATGTCCAACAACACGACCGCCTGGTTGTTGTCCCCGACGGAAACCGTGTAATCGACCTGGGCGTTGACGTAGCCTTGCTCGCTATAGAGCTTCTTGACCCGCTCCAGCCCTTCGGCGATCTTGTCTCGATCGAGGATGGTGCGCGCGGAAACCCCAAAGGCGGTCTCGATCTTCTCTCTTCCGACTTTAGACGCGCCCTGGACTTTCACCTCCCGGACATAGGGCTTTTCTTTCACCGCATAGATCAACACCGCGGCGGGGGAGAGATCGGCTTTAACGTCGTCGAAAAAACCCATGCGGAAGATGGACTTTACGTCCTTCTCAACTACGTCCTGATCGAACAGGTCGCCGGCGCGCGCTTGCAGATGGAGACGGATCCCCTCTTCTTCGACCCTCGCATTGCCCTCGATTTTGACCTCTCTGAGGCGGATGGTTTGCTGCGCGTTGAGGGAGGAATATGACAATACGACTAAAGAAAAAACGAGAAGGAGGAAACGGCTTGCCTTAAATGAGTTCGTCTGATTTTCCATCCGACACCTCTCCTTCCCAAGGAAGGCTTGGTAAACGCCCTTTTTCTAACAAATCCGCCAACTTTTGTAAAGCCAAATCTTGGGGTGGCCTCACAGGCCGAAAAGACGCCCCTCCCGGAGCTCCGTCTGCGCGCCGAACTTCTCGGAAAATCGGCGATTATGCGTGGCCACGACCAGAGCGATACCCTCCTCGTGATTCAGCCGAAAAAGCAACTCCTGAATCCCCTCGCCGGTCTTGACATCGAGGTCTCCGGTCGGCTCGTCGGCCAGGATCAGTCGCGGCGCCAAAATGGCGGCTCTGGCCACGGCCACCCGCTGCTGCTCGCCCCCCGACAGCTTCCCAGGGCGATGGGAGACCCGCTCGGCGAGCCCCACTACCTCAAGCAACTTGAGCGCCGCCTCTCGCGCCCTTTCCCACTCCCAGCCCTGGACCAGGGCCGGCAGCATGACGTTCTCCAAAGCGGTGAAATCGGGCAGCAGATAGTGGAACTGAAAGACGAAGCCGATCTCGCGGTTGCGAAACTCCGCCACGGCGCGATCGTTCAGTTGGGACAGATCCTTGCCGCGATAGATCACCTCGCCGCTACTCGGCCGGTCGAGCGTGCCGAGGATGTGGAGCAGCGTGCTCTTGCCGACCCCCGACTCCCCCACGATGGAGAGCGAGCGCCCCTCTTCCAGCTCCAGATCCAAATCCTGGAGCACGCGGATCTCCTTCCCGGCCTCGAAAAACGACTTGCAGAGCTTTTGGGCCCGGATGAGGTTACTCATAGCGGATGATCTCCACCGGGTCGAGCTTGGCCGCCTGCCGCGCCGGATAGATGCTCGCCAGGAGACATATGACGATCGAGGCCAGGGCGGTGAAGAAAAATATGTCTCCCGGGAAAAAACCGAGGGAGAAACGGACCGGCACCTTCGATATAAGAAACACATCCGGCGGCAACTCGATAAACTGATACTTCGCGACCAAAAGGCAAACCGCCAAGCCGAGCAGCGTGCCCAACAGAGTCCCGACCGCGCCGATCACGCAGCCTTTGAACAGAAAGATGTTCCGGATGCTCCGGCGGGTCGCACCCATCGACTGGAGGATAGCGATATCCCGCCGCTTCTCCATGACCACCATGATCAGAGTGGAGACGATGTTGAAGGCGCCGATCAGGATCATCAGCAGCAGCACGAGAAAATAGACCGTCTTCTCAAGCCTCAGCGCCGCGAAGAGGTTGGGCCAAAGGCGCGACCAATCCTCGGCGAAATAGGCTGCGCCGAGTTTCTGCTCGATGCTCCTGGCCACCTCCTTCGCTTGATACACGTTGCGCACGCGGATTTCGACGCTCGTCACGGTGTCGCCGAGACCGAAGAACTCCTGGGCGTCCCGGAGGTTCATAAAGACCATCGTCGCGTCGTACTCGTGCATGCCGGAGTCGAAAATCCCCGTCACGACGAAGCGCTTGATCTTGGGAATAACGCCCATCACCGTGGCCGTCCCCAGCGGCGACACCACCTGGATCGGCTGTCCCACCAGCGCGCCCAACTGGCCCGAAAGCCGCTTGCCGATGATCAATCCGGGAAGCTCGACCGAGCCTTCGTCGAGCCGGACGGGATGGAGCCGTTTGAGGTCCTGGAGCCTGCCGTCTTTGATGTAGCGCTCGATATCGACCACGCCGCTTACGCGGTCCGGATCGACGCCGCGCACCACCACGCCGGCGATCCGGTTTCCGGCGGTCAACATCACCTGGCCGAAGACCGACGGCGAGACGGCGACGACGCCGGGTTCTTGCGCGACCCGATCGACGACCGCGCGGTAGTCCGCCAGCCGGTCGCCCGGCTTGACCACGGCGACGTGGGCGTTGATCCCTAGCAGGCGGTCGCGCAGCGTCTCTTCGAATCCGGTCATCACCGCCATCACGACGTTGAGCGTCATCACGCCGATCAGCACCCCGACGATCGAGATGACCGTGATCAGCGAGATGAACGTCTCGCGCCGCCTGCCTCGGAGATAGCGCAGGCCGATGAAAAACTCGAATTTCATTCCTTAGTTACTCGCTGGTTTACGGAAACGTGCGTCAGCGCTCGGGCCTGAGCAGCGGGAAAAGAATCACGTCGCGGATCGAAGCCGCTCCGGTAAAAAGCATAATCATCCGGTCGATGCCGATCCCCTCGCCGGCGGCCGGCGGCATGCCGTACTCGAGTGCCCGCACGTAGTCGTCGTCCACCGCCTGGGCGGTCTCGTCTCCCGCCTTGCGCGCCGCAGCCTGGCTCTCGAAACGCTCGCGCTGGTCGAGCGGATCGTTCAGTTCGGAAAAGGCGTTAGCCAGCTCCCTCCCCGCGATGTAGAGCTCGAACCGGTCGACCAGCGCCGGATTCTTATCGTTCTTTCGCGCCAGCGGCGAGACTTCCAACGGATAGCCGACGATAAAAGTAGGCTGGATCAGATGCGCCTCGGCCACCTGCTCGAAGACTTCGACCAGCAGGTTGCCATAGGGCAGCGCCGGATCGACGCTGATCCCCTTGGCCCGCGCAAAGGCAAGCAGGCTCTCCAGCGTCGCCGTATCCTTGCCCGTCGCGCCGCCGTGCGTCTCGATCGCCTCCCGAAGCGACAACCGCCGCCACGGCGGCGTCAAGTCGATCGCGTGCTCGCCGTAGGTCAGCGTAAGCGAGCCGTTGACCTCTTGGGCGATCCGGGCGAACAACTCTTCGGTGAGCGCGATCAGATCTTCATAGGTGGCGTACGCCTGGTAGAACTCGATCATGGTGAATTCCGGATTGTGCCTGACCGAGATCCCTTCGTTGCGGAAGTTGCGGTTGAGCTCGAAGACCCGCTCGATCCCGCCGACCAGCAGCCGCTTGAGAAACAGCTCCGGCGCAACGCGCAGGTAGAGATCCATGCTCAAAGCATTGTGGTGCGTGGTGAACGGCCGCGCCGCCGCGCCGCCGGCGATCGACTGCATCATCGGCGTCTCGACTTCGAGGAAATCCTTCTCCTCGAAAAATTTCCGCATGAGACGGATAATGCGCGACCGCTTTTGAAACAGCTCCTTCACCTCGCGATTGACCATGAGATCGACGTATCTTTGCCGGTAGCGCGCCTCCACGTCGGCCAGGCCGTGCCATTTCTCCGGCAGCGGGCGCAGGCACTTGCAGAGGAGCCGGAGGCCGCGCGCTTCGATGGTCAGCTCTTTCGTCTTGGTGCGGAATACCCGCCCCCACACGCCGACGATATCGCCGGCGTCGAGCTGCTGAAACAGCGCGTAGCCGTCGTCGCCCACGCGGTCGCGCCGCACGTAGACCTGGAGCCGTCCGGCGCGGTCCTGAAGATGAAAGAAAGAGGCCTTGCCAAAAGAACGGATCCCCATGATGCGCCCGGCGAGGGAGAATTCATTCTCGACGGCATGAAGCTCGTCGTCGGAGAGACCGCCATAGCCGGCGATAAGATCGGACGTGATATGAGCGGGCTTGAAATCGTTGGGATAAAGCGCCTGTCCCGATTCCTTGAGCTTCTGAAGCTTCTGCCGCCTCACCTCCATCTGTTCGGTGATTTCGTCCATGAGGTTTCTTGCAAAGCTGCGTTACTGAATGTCGCCTACCTTACTATCGGCGGGCTGCGAATTCAATT
The DNA here is from genome assembly GCA_041483675.1 of Binatia bacterium. Lineage (GTDB taxonomy): Bacteria > Desulfobacterota > Binatia > UBA9968 > UBA9968 > 2-12-FULL-60-19. The sequence goes on along the minus strand of JBGPGE010000003.1, from coordinate 3,191 downwards.
GAGATCGATGAAGACATGCGAATCTTCATTCCCCGTCGTGATCACCTTCAACCGTGAAAGCCGCCACCCGGTCTCCGATCCCGCGCATTGGGTAGCTACTTATTCCCACCGGCAGTATCGGATGCGCGGGCTCTCCGACCGGGCGCCGTCTTTCACTGTGAGGCCGACGGGCGCGACGGAGAGGCCCGCCTGGGGGTCTCTCGGAGGGCCTATGCGTGGGACGCGAACCATCAATCGTACCTTCCAGCTACTTTCATCGATCAGGAGCAGCGCAACACCGACGTATCGCATCGGCCCGGAGAGAGATTCCCTGGCGGGCTGACGGCAGATGGGCCTTTTTCACCGGCCTGCAATGTCAAAGATTGAGGTTGGCGAAGATCGCCTTGACGGAGCGGGATTTGTTGAGCGAGTAAAAGTGGACGCCGGGCGCGCCGAAATTTAGCAGGCCGGCGCATTGCTCGGTCGCGTAGTCGATGCCGAGCGCGATCGCTCCCTCCTCGTCATTCTCGACTTTCGCCAGCAGCCGTTCGAGTTTTGACGGTATCTTCGCCGCGCAGAGAGCCGTAAAGCGCCGCACCTGCGGGGCCGACAAAACCGGAAGCACGCCGGGAACAATTGGGACTTTCACGCCTAGTTTTCTCACGTCCTCGACGTAGCGGTAGTAGTCGTCGTTGTCGAAAAACAGTTGCGTGATCACGGCGTCCGCCCCGGCGTCCACTTTTTCTTTGAGATAGCGCAGATCCGATTCCCGGCTCTCGGCCCGCGGGTGAACCTCCGGAAATCCGGCGACCGCGATGGAAAACCAACGCCGGGAGACCGCCTCTTTGACCAGCTCGATCGAATGATGGAAACCGTCCGGATGCGGCGTCCAGTCCTCGACGCCCTGCGGCGGATCGCCGCCGAGCGCAATCATGTTTTCGATCCCCATCTCCTGGAGGCGGCCCAGAACCGAACGGACCTCTTCCCTGGATTGCCCGACGACGGTCAAATGGCACATGACTTCGAGAGCGCACTCCCGGTGGATGCGCCCCAACAGATCGACCGTCTTGTCGCGCGTGCTGCCGCCCGCACCGTAAGTGACCGAGCAGAAGGCCGGATGGAGGGATTTGAGGGCGGCGATCTCGTTGAACAGCGCCCCTTCGCCTTTTTCCGTCTTGGGGGGGAAAAATTCGATTGAGAAGGTCGGCCCGGAGCGGGCGTACAGATCGCGCAGCTTCACCTCAGCGTTACCTCAGGCCAACCCTAGACACGCTTGGCGCGATCCGCTCCCGCAGTCTTTGTCGCCAGTCCGGCTCGCTCCCGCGCTCCGACGGGGTCGCAGTCCGAGCCGGCGTCCTTGGTGATAAGCGGCCTCAGGCTCTCATTGTGCCGGAGCCACGCCTGGCGGATATGTTCCGGCACGCCGTAAATCTCCAAAGTCTCCGTGAGGATTTGCTGCCGCCGGGCGAACTGCCCGCCCATGATCGGATGTTTGGCATGAGCCTCGTCCATGGACCGCCCTCGATATTCCACGTCGGCGCCGAGAAACTTCGCCGTGAACTGATACTCCATCTCGCCGATCCGCCGCCGGTCCGCGTTGCGGAAAAAGAAACCGATCATCCGGTCGTCGAAAACGCGGTCGATGAAGGTCTCGATGATCTCGCGCAGCTTCGCCTCGCCGCCGATCTGTTCGAAAAGCGTTGGTGCCATGGTTCGTTGGACTTTACGATACACTCCCCGGTTTTCGAATGCAATTCAACCCTACGCCGCAGGCGCTTTTGCTAGTGGCCGTTGTCGCGCCCTTATTGCGTCTATGAGTTACCCCTTGCGACTTTCCCCGCAAATCGCGTAATATCCGGGCGAATTTTGGAAATTTACTGTCCAGATGTAGAGAAGGAGTGTTGCCGGGTTGTCCTACCTCATCGGATACTCGCCTGAAGCTGAGGATCATCTCCGACGGCTCACCGCGCGGCAGCAAACGACCGCGCTAGATACCGTCGATCGGCAGCTCGTCGACGAGCCAACGACTGAAACCAGAAACAGAAAACCGATGAAACCTAATCCCGTCGCTCCCTGGGAGCTTCGCATCGGAAGCTTAAGGGTGTAATATGAAGTCGAGAAACTTCCTAACTCCAAGGTCGTGATCTTGGCTGTCGGTGTTAAGATGAGGAATCGAGTTCGAATCGGAAAGGACGTGGTCCAGCTATGACCAGGGTTGAATTAAAGAAGGCCTCGGCGCCGTTATCGGAGTGCGCCCGGAAGGCGAGAAAAGGACCGGTCATTGTCGTCAAAGCGGGAAGGCCCTTTGCCGCCGTCGTGCCTATTCGCAACGCGGACGACGAGACACTATCGCTCAGCACCGATCGGAAGTTTCTGGCGATCATTGAGCGCTCTCGTTCCCGCTTTAAAAAGGACGGCGGAATCCCGGCGAGTGAGATCCGCCGTCGTTTGAAATCGGGCTAGCCGGTTCATTTCGACGTTTCGACAATTGTCGAAACGTGAAAGTGTCCTCCACGCTCACGAAGCACGGGCACGTGTCCCCTTTCCGCTTTCATCCTTTCCGTTTTCATCCTTGTCCGTCGCCACGATCCCGTCTTCATCCCTCCGCCTAACCCCTCACCCCTAACGTCTTACGCCTTATTGTCACGAGCACGATCACGATCACGTCTCTTTCCGAGTTACGAACACGGACACGGCTCCTTTCCGATGTCGGCGTGGCTGCTACCGTGATTGTCGTTGATGGCGATCCACCTTTCATCCGGCGAGAACAAAACGTCAGCGTACCGCGTGTTCAAACAGCAAACCAGGCGGGTTCTTGCCCTTCGCATCGCGGAGCCAAATTTGCTGTTTGCGGATGATCTGTCCAGGTGGAACTTTTTCAACTACAAAATGTTCGGCAAGGATTGCCCCGGACGGCGATTGATCGGTGTGATCTGGCTTTCCAGCTGGAAGCGAAGGCCCAGCTAAGACAGCAAAGATAAGGAATATCAACCATATCGATGGTGCCTAACGTATAGCGTTTTATCCCTGATGCCTTGAGGCAACGAAGTTCGAATAGAATCCGCTGCGTGGTATTAGGGATAAAACATCAATCCTGTCCCAACGTTGACATGAAGTTTCGTTGTAACGCTTTGAACACAATGGAGTTAGTAACAAATCTCCGATTTATCGATTTGAATTCGGAACTCATCCAAACCCATACTTCCGTAGCT
>JBGPGE010000002.1:0-97819 GCA_041483675.1 Binatia bacterium | reverse complement strand
TATCTCACCGGCTGTTGGGTGACGCTCTGAATGTGCTTGAGAATATTGCGCGTTTCCGGCTGGTTGTTGCCGGTGTCGATCACGACGACGCCTTGAGAAGTCACGACGACCATCGCGTTGGCGTCGTTCAGCTTGCCGACGTAGGCGTAAACGCCGTCCGCCAGTTTGTTGAATTCCGGTTTTTCCGGCGTGATCGCGCCGGCTCTGCCCGGGATCAGCAACATAAATCCAAAGACAGCCGGCGCCAGAAAATTTATTCTCATCGCTATTTCCCCGTCACTCCGCGATAAGCCGCTTCGATATTGTTCGGGAAGCGGTCCTTGCCTTCCCAGTCCTCGGTGCCCGGAACCTTCAATTCTTTTTTAATCTCGTCGAGCGACTTGCCGGCTTTGACCATCGCTCCGACACCTTCCATGAGCAGGTTGTAATATCTTTCCATATCGTCAAGGATTTTGACCGAGCCTGGAACACCGTGGCCGGGGATGACCGCCTCCGGATTGAGCGCCCGCATCATTTTGATGGCGCTCAATGTATCCGGGATGCTGACGAAAGGACGATGATTACCGAAGCGCTTCACGCCGCGACGGACGCCGCTGTGAAAAGCACGCGCTCCTTGGGCAGCCAGATCGCAGTATCCGCCTCGCTGTGAACATTCTTCAAATAATAAAGCTCGAAAGTCCGTTCGCCCACGTTGAGCGTCATCCTATCGCGATATTCGATGTGCGGCGTGATCAGCCGATAACCCTTGGATGCCGCGCCCAGTTCGCCTGGATCGGCCATCATTTTTTGCATCCGCTCCGGATTGTAAGCGTCGCGCATCGACTGGCCGGCGCCGGCGGCCGTAATGATGATGGCCGGCGGCGAAAAGACAAAATGGCCGGTCGTATGATCGGTGTGCGGCTCGGTGTTGATGAGGAAACGGATCGGCTGGGAACTGAGCTGCTTCACCGCCTTCATCACCGCGAGCGAATCGGTCGGATTATTTCCGCTGTCGATCAGCACCACTCCGTCCTGGGTCAGGATAATCGTGCAGTTGGATTCGTTGGGCTTCCCTGCGTAAACGAAGATTCCGTCCTTGAGCTTTTTGAACTGCGGCCCGAGATCCTGAGCCGACGGCGAATTGACGAACAGAAAAGAACAGAGCGCCGCGAAGACTGCAAGCCATCGATAGTTCATAGCTCCTCCATGGTCGTAATCGATTGACCCGGCGAGGCTACTAGGAAATTGGGGTGACTGTCAATGAACTCTTTAGGGGGAGACGCTCACTCTCCCTGCGGAGAGCCGTGCGCGTCCAGGCAGGGTCCGCACGAAACGAGGAGACGGAGATTGTTTGGGGTTAGCGCGCTGTTGGAGCACAAAAATTACTTGCCGGCTCCGTACATGCGATCGAAGAGCCCTTCCTTCTCCAATTCCTTCAGCAAACTGGCATCGATCAAATCCTCCGCCTTTTTGCCTTTCAGCCCGGGTTTAGCCCCAAACTCCTCTAAGCCAAGCGCGATCGGCTCCGGCTTCGGAAACGGCCGCCGGGGAATCGCTCCCTGCACATAGGTCCGGTACATGAAATCGAGGAGACCGGTGTCTTTGATTCCCAGGTGGCGGGTGTAGATTTGATCGGCCCGCTGCCGATCCTTCTTCGCCAACGCGATGGCTTCGCACAACGCTGTAAGAAATCGTTTCACGCCATCGCGCTCACGCGCCAGCCGCTCGCGTGAGACGGCGAAGTCCACGCCGGCGCCGAGAAAAAGTTTCAGGCTCTCGTTGTCCGCCAGGACGCGGACCTTGGAAGCCTCCCCCCTCTTCTCCAGATCGTAGATATTGTCCTCGTTGCTGGTGGTCGCGTCGATCTCCCCTTTTAGGAGAGCGTTCACGCGCTGGACGCTTCTGCTCCCGAACGGAACGAGAGTCACGTCTTTGTCGGGATTCAGTCCGAGCCGCTGCAACGTCTGGCGCGTGATCCGGTCCTGGCTGCTGTTCGGCTCCCCTGTCCCAACCTTCTTGCCCTTGAGCTGCTCGGGGCGAGTAATGTCCGGGCGGGAAAGCAGCTTGATCACGCTGTAGCCCGTGTTGGCGAAAAAGACCAGCTCGTCACCGTCGCCGACAGCGGAAACGATATAGGGCGCGGTGGCGGCATAGATGTCGCCTTCGCGCTTGCCGAGCGACGCAAGCAGCTCATCGTTTGAGTTCAGCTCTTTTAAGACGATCTTGACGCCGTGCTTGGCGAAAAGCCCGTCGTCCACCGCGAGCCAGAGCGGAAGCTTCGGCGGTCGCGCAGGATAGGAGATGACGGTGAGGCTCTTGCTCTCCTGTCCCCAACTCGGCGAGACGACAAGCGTCACCCCAAACAGCGCGAGCAGAGAGCAACGCCCAACGGACCGAAATGCAGAGTTTTCTATCTTCACGTATGCCCTAATCCCCAATTCCTAACTCCTAATCCCTCTCGGCTTTTTCCTTTCTCACTCCCCCGGCCTATCCGCAATCGGCCGCGGTATAGGATTTTTGTAGTCCTCATGGAATGAGAGGTCCATCGCCTTGCCGTCCATGAACAGCCTCTCGACATTTTGCGTCGCAGAGATGTTTGTCATCGGATCGCCGCTGACGATCACGATGTCCGCGACCTTGCCCTTCTCCACGCTGCCGTAGTCTTTCTGTTTTCCCCATGCCTCCGCGACGTTGATGCTGACTGTCTGAATCGCCTGCAGCGGCGTGAGCCCGGCCTCGACCAGCATCTCCAGCTCCGCGTGCACCGCATAACCGGGGACGACGTGGTTGGGATCGGAGCCGGAATGAATCTTGCCGCCCGCGGCGGCGAACCGTCGCACGAAATCCTGGATCATCTTATATCCGGCCACGAGCTGGTTGCGCATTTCCGGCGTAGCGCTTTCGTACTTGGCGAAAAAACTTTCGGTGTCTTTGAGAATATACGAGGGGAGGTAGCGGAGGTTTGGGTCTTTCAGCAACTGAAGCTCGCGCCGCTTCATCTCCGGCGCGCGCGACGACAGCGGCCGGAACCAGGTCGCCCAGGTCGGGCTCCAATGAACGTTCTTCTCCACCATGACTTTGATGAGCCGGTCGAACACCGCCGGCTCCATGTGGATATGGACCTCGGCGGTATCGATCTTCCCCGTCATGCGGTCCATGTCGAGCGCGGCTTTTTTCTTGGGATCTTGGATCGAAGTGTAAAGCACGGACCAGGAGTGCTCCGTCGATTGGTAGCCGTTGGCCGCTGAAGTAAAAATATCCAGCGAGTGGCCGAATACCGGGCGACCCAGACGGTGCGCTTCGTCCGCCGCCGCCTTGGCGACCTGAGGCGTGAGCCGTTCGAACAGCTTGAAACCGTCCACCCCTTTTTCCGCCAGCATCCGCACCGCTTTCCTCGCCTCCTCTTCATTCTCGACGATGATGCTGGTGCGCTGCCGTCTTAGCGCGCCGGCGCTGAGTCCTTCCGGCGGCGGCCCGTCGATCGTGTTGCCGGCGGCCCAGACGCGTGGCCCCCGAATGCTGCCGTTACGGACGCCTTCGCGCTGGGCGATGATCCAGTCCACGGGATTGTTGGAGATGTTGGGGCAAGTGACGACGCCGTAGTGGAGATAGATCTCCCCCATCCAATCGCGGTAGTGACAATGGCCGTCGATCAGCCCCGGCAGAATGGTTTTTCCTTTGGCGTCGATCACCTCTGCGTCTTGCGGGACTGAGACCTTGCCCCTCTCGCCGACCTCACGAACACGCCCATCCTGAAAAACCACCACCGCGTCGGCCAGCGGCTGCCTCCCGGTTCCGTCGATCAGCATGCCCCCCTGGATCACCACCGGTCTCGTCTGCGCCGAGGCAGGCGTGGAGAACAACAGGAGCAGCGCGATGAAAAACAGCTTGTGGTGAATATCGGCTTGTTTCATCTAACCTCCCTATTTGGGCAATTTTGGCTTCACTCTCTGATTGAGCGACTCCATGATGCCCGCGTTGACCGCGGCGATGATGTCCACGGCGGTATCGAGATCTTCTTCGGTCATTCCAGCTTTCCTTGCGTCCGCAAGGCGCCTTTCCGTTCAAGGCTCGCAGTTGCGCGTCATCGCCACCGCCAGGCCGAGCAGCATCTTTTCCCTTTCGCTCAGGCAGGCGACGCCATGCGCGTCACGATAAAAAGCGCGAAAGTCGGCTTTGTTCACTGACGCCTCCTGTTTTGGTTCCGAGTTCCGAAAAACTAAACAACCCTCGGCTATAAGCCGAGGGGCTTAAAAGATGTCGGCTTGAAGCCGACCACAAAATGGCCCCTGCCGTCATTCTCGCGCAAGCGGGAATCCAGTTCTCTCGCAGAACAACCTGGATGCCCGCCTCCGCGGGCATGACGATTGGTTTACCCTTGTTGCCTCAAACGCTGCTCGTGTTCGCTGCGCTCACATCTCGCTGAAACTTGCTTCGCCTAAAGCCTGCCCCCGACTCGATCGGGGGGCGAGGGGTTTATCCCATTCCCGATGGAGACACTAAAAACTGTTTTTATGCTTTTTCCCCGCTAACCAGCGCAAAGTAAAAATTTCCACGCACGCGGACTTTGTCGCCCTGCTTTTCATAGCGGAAGTGTCTTTCCTCGAAGCGCTGTCTCAGATCGGCGGGATCGCTCTGAAGCTGCTGCGCGACATCCAGCCAGTGGCGGCCCGTGGGAATGCCATCCATTCCCTCCTGATCGATGGCGAAAGTATGAAGGTCGGCGCGGACGATACGGAAGCCCGCTTTGGTCAGCAGGTCGCGCATCGTCTTGAGCGAATAGTAATAGAAATGCTCACCGTGGCCGCTGCTGAGAATCTCGTTGATGCGCTCGCGGATGCGCACGTCGAGCTCGTTCTCTTCCGACGCGACGACCGGATCGAGCACGACGAATCTCCCGCCCGGCTTTAAGACGCGAAGCGCCTCTTGCGCCGTCAGCAGGGCGTTGCCGAAGTGGTGCAGCGCGAAAACGGTGAAAGCGCGATCGAAGACACCGGAGCGAAAGGGAAACGCCTCCGCCTTCCCGGCGGCGGGAAGAAAGCCGGGAATCGGCTCTTTCTCTTTTTGCTCCTCCGCCACGCGCAGCATCGCCAGCGCCTCGTCCAGGCCGACGATCGTTCCGCCTTTCAGCCGCTCGGCCACAGGGCGCGCGACGCGCCCGGTGCCGGTGGCGAGATCGAGCACGCGCTCGCGCCCGGTCAGCTCCAACGCTTCCACTAATTTCGCGACCAACTGCCCGCGATACTCCGACTGCGCCGCCCTGCGGTCGTACTCCTTCGCCTGCGCAGGATCGTGAAAACGGCTTTTGTGATGATGTTCGTGTTCCATGTGTCTGTTATCTCCTGGCTCAAAGCTATCCCAGAAGGCACACTCCGTTCAAGGCGTATCGGTCAACTTCTGTGGGAACCCCGGCGCGCCTCTACACCATCACGCAGGCACGAGATGCATAGATGAGATGCGAGAAGCTTCTGGCGGGAATAATTCGGGGTTAGGATTCAGTTGAAGGAGAATTCAGTTCAATCCCGGCTTGGCCGCGAGCACATCGTTCCATGCGATAAGGAACGAAGGGAGGAAACATGCAGCGGCGATAACGCTCCACACGACGGAAACGAAGCCAACCTCTCCCATTCGCTCGATCACGGGGATGGCGAGAATCGCGCGGACGACGATGAAAACGACGGCGAAGGGATAGCTGCGCATCATCCATTCGCGATGCTGCTGGATCCTGCCCGTGCGAACACAATAAAAGGCCGTTGCAGTGGTCACAATCCAACCGACGGCTTGTGTCGTGGCGGCCATCACCAACACCGACGGCCCCAGTATCACGGCGACGGGAATCGAGACGGGAGCGGCAATGGCAACGCAGAAGATATAAAGGCGGCCCATGAACCGATGCACGCGTATGTGGCGCTGGCGCAAGCGGCTGGAGAATTGGAACGGCGCGATGAACAGAGCGAGCGCGCCGAAGATGCCGTGTGGGACAATCAACCAGCCGATCCCGACGTAGCGCTGCCGCAGAAACGAGCCGGCATGGAGGAGTTGTAACTCCCGGTGATAGAGGACGATAAGCCCCAACAGCGCGAGCACGACAAATGCCGCGTGTTTCAGCGGGATCGATCTCGGTTGGATGGGCATTCCGGTCATAATTTCGCCCTGGCGCGGGAGAGCTGATAGGAAGCAGTTTTCCGCCTAAGTTGCCATCGTGTATCATGCTACGGAAGTAAAGAGAAGATGAACCTGACAGGAGTAGATTGAACGACGCTCAAATTGCGTCCTACCTCCCCGCCATCTCCTCGATGATCTCCCACTGCTCCTCGCTCACCGGCATGATGGACAAGCGTGGCAGGCGCACGAGGTCGAAGTTTTTGAGCCTTGCATTGGCCTTCATCTCCGCGAGCGTGACCGGCCGCGCGAGCGGCTTGTTTACCTGGATCTCGACGACCGGCAGCTTGGGATCTTTGTTCTGCGGGTCGGGATAGGCTCCGCTTATGGCGCGCGCGACACCGACGGCGGCCTTCTCGCTGCCCGTGTGATAGATGAGAATCTCGTCGCCTCTTTTGATTTCACGGAGATGCTTCAGCGCCAGGTTGTTCTTGACCCCGTCCCAAACGGTCCGCCGGTCTTTTTGCAGCCTCTGAAATGAGTACGCGCTTGGTTCGGTCTTAAAAAGCCAGCGATTCGCCATAGCTACCCCCAGGTGCCTTATAAAACAGCCGCTCCCTGGAATACAACCTCGCCCTGTGAGCGCTTGACTGCCGGATCGTTTCCGCAGTATTCAGGCAATGAGGTTTCGATTGGTTTACCGTCACGCACTGCTAGGCCTTTCTCTCCTGCTGGCGCTCTGTGTTCCCGCCCGAGCACCGGCCGCCGAGCGGATCCGGGCCTCCTACGCGGCGGCCAATGCCAGCCAATCGCCGCTGTGGGTTGCGCAGGCGCGCGGTTTTTTCGCCAAGTACGGACTCGACGTCGATCTCCTCTACATCAGCAGCGGCTCCCTGAACGTGCAGGCCCTGGTCGGCACAACCGTCCATTTCGCGGCCGGCGGGCCGGCCGCTTTAGAGGCGCGTTTGCGGGGACTCAAGCTCCTGACCATCGCCAATCCGTTGACCGTCCTCGCCAGTAACCTGGTAAGCCTTCCTGAGATCAAAAGCATTTCGGATTTGAAGGGCAGAATAGGAGGCATCTCGCGCTTCGGCTCCTCGACGCACCAGGGTCTCCGCTACCTTTTTCGCGCCAACGGCCTCAGCGTCGAGACGGATCTCAAGATGTTGCAGCTCGGAGGAGACTCGGGCCGCCTGGTGGCGCTCAAGACAGGCAAGATCCACTATACTTTCTTGGGAGCGGCGGCCAGCGAGCAGGCCAAAGCCCAGGGGTTGAAGATTCTCGCGACGGCAAGACAGATGGAGATACCGTTTCCCTGGACTTCCGTCGTTGTCAACGAGGCGTGGCTCGATGCCAACCGGGACATCGCTTACCGCTACGTTAAAGCGGTGACCGAGGCGGTCTGGTTTATGAAGCACAATCGCGCCGAGAGCGAGCGGGTCATCGCGAAATACATGAGGCTCGACGATTCTCGCCTCGTCGCCGTGGAATATGATTTCAATGTCGCGCTGTTTCCCGAACTCCCCTATCCAACGATCGAGGGAATGCGACTGATCCTGGAAAATCTCGTCGCTGAAAACCCCGAGTTCGCCCGGCACGACCCTAAAGAATTCGCCGATAGTTCGATCGTCGATCGCTTGAAGCGGGAGCAGTTTTTAGAAAGCCTCAAAAAATGAGTCAGGGGGGATGCCATGTCACGATTCAAGGAGTTCAAAAAAGTTTTGCCCGCCGCCAACCTGCCGATGTTTCCCGACCTGAGCATCGACGAAGAGGCCTACCGCAACCATCTGCGCTGGCTCGGGACGCACGACATCGGCGGCCTGGTGATCAGCGGCCACGCGGGCGAGCTTGAGTCGCTCACCCCCAAGGAGAGAATTCGCGTCGCCGAGATCGCGCGCGCGGAGATTCCGAGTCACCTGCCGATGGTCGTCGGCTGCACGGGACTCAGCACGCGCGAGCTGGTCGAGTGCGCGCGCGACGCCAAGGCCGCCGGCGCGGATGGACTGCTGGTCATGCCGATCCCGCACTTCGCCTTCGGCGCGGTGGACCGGCCCGACCTGATCGTGCCCTGCTTCGAGGATCTCGCCGAGAAGGTCGATCTGCCGATGATCGTCTTCCGCTACGGCGCCAAGACCGGCCTCATGTACTCCGTCGAAGTGCTGCAGAAGATCGCCGAAAAGGTGCCGCAGGTCGTCGCAATCAAAGATTCTTCCTTCGACTACGAGGAGGCGTGGGTGGCGTTTCAGAACTTCCCGCGCAAGATCAACTTTCTGGTCGCGCATGGAAGCCTCTTCCTGATCCGCTTCGCGACCTCCGACGGCGCGGTCAGCTCCTTTTCCAACGTCGCGCCCGAATTCATCACGAAATTATTCGAGCTCGGCCATTCCGGTCAGATGGAAGAAGCAACCAAGCTCTTCAACAAAATTCGGCCGTTGTCGGACGCGATCTACCACAAGCAGCCGCTGATGCAACACTGGGTGGTCGAGAAGGAATCTCTGGTGGCGCGCGGTCGCTTTCCCCGCTCGGTGGTGCGACCGCCGTTTCAGCCGCTCCGGCCCGAGCACATCGAAGGAATCCGTCAAGCCGTCGCGGCGGCGGGCCTGGCGCCTCTGGCTTAGCGCAGCGGCAGCCTTTTTCGAGACCAAGGAGAGATGAGTGAAGAGCATCTTTGCCGGCTGCCTTCTCGCTTTGCTCATCGCCCCTTTTGCTTCGCCGGGAACGCTCGAGGCCAAACCCGTAACCTTCGCCTACCAGACTCCCACGTTGAGCAGCACGCTGCCGATTCTTATCGGGATGGAGCTCGGCTTCTTCGCCGCCGAGGGGCTTGAGATCAAACCCGTCTTCATCATCGGCGGACCCACGGCTATCGCCGCCTTGATCGGTGGCGACGTGGATTACACTCTCGCCGCGGCCGTCCCGACCGTGCGGGCGATCATCCAAGGCGCGCCGCTCGCGATCGTCGGAGGCATCCAGCCTTACATTGACTACACCCTCATCGGCGCCAGAGGGATAGCGACTCTCGCCGATCTCAAGGGCAAGATCGTCGGTGTCACCGGCGCGGGCGGGATCGCGGAATTCGCCTCGGTCGAAGGGTTGGCTCGAAAGGGACTGGTGCGCGACAGGGATTATAAAATCCTCTACGGCGTCGGCAACAGCCCCGCGCGGGCGCAGGCGCTGGAGGCGGCGAGAATTCAGGCCTCGCCTTTCTCTTTCATGGAAAAGTTGGAGCTGGAGCGCAAAGGTTTTCCGGTGCTGTTCGATATCGGACAGGTCATATCCGGATTTCCCTTTGTGGTGATCGTCTCTACCCGAAAAAAGGCGGAGACCGACCCCGAGGGCGCAATCGCTTTGCTGCGCGGCATGAAGCGGAGCATGGATCTCCTTAAGACCGACCCGGAGAGAGTTATCGCAACCGTGTTGAAGAAAAAGTCCTATGGCGATCCGGCGACGGTCCGAAAGGTAGTCGAGCACTTCTCCAGTCTCTATTCGATTTCCGTCACAAAAGAGGAGATCGAGAGCGTTATCGTTGCGGCCAGGCTGGAGACGGAAGCCAAAAAACTCGGCGGCGCGGAGAAATTTTTTATCGGGACCTTCGCGGCCAAGGCTCTCGGCCAGAGCCGTTAGGAGCAATCATGTCGCACGAGCTGGAATTGACGCTGATGCTGGCGGACTATCACCGGACGCGGCCGCTTCTCTCGGGCGAAGTTTCAGCCCGCGGGATCAAGTTGCAGGCTCGGCCGGCGGTGCCCGGCGAGGCCTGCATGCGGCCGGTCTATGAGGAATTCGACATCGCGGAGATGTCGCTCTCCTGGTACACGATGGCGAAGTGCCGAGGAGAGCCCGTCATCGCCCTGCCGGTTTTTCCCATGCGGATGTTCATTCACCCTTACATCTTTTGCTCGGCGTCCTCGGGCATCCACGCCCCCGAAGAGCTGAGAGGCAAAAAGGTGGGGATGGATCAGTACCGGCTCACTGTCGGCCTGTGGGCCAGGGGGATTCTCCAAGAATTTTACGGCGTGCGTCCGGAAGAGATGCCCTGGTTCACCTCCGAGCCGGAAGGCGCGGGATTTGAACCGCCGAAGAACGTGAGACTTACGGTTCGCGAACAGGGCGTGGAGTCGCTTTTAATCAAGGGTGAGCTTGACGCCTTGATCGCGCCGAATGTCCCCGCTTCTTTTAGAGCCGGCGATCCACGTATCCGCCGCGTCTTCGAGAATTGTAGAACTGAGACTACGGAATATTTTCGCAAGACAAAAATCTTTCCGATCACGCATACCGTCGTGCTGCGGGAATCTTTGATCGCCGAGCACCCCTGGATCGTGAGCAGTCTGGTCAACGCCTTCGAGGAAGCCGAAAGAGTCTGTCGCAAGGCGTACGAATATCCCAAGCGCCTGGCTCTCCCCAGTGCCGTTCTCATTATCGAAGAGGAAGAAGAGGCTTTCGGCAAAGAGCCTTTCCAACACGGGCTGACGCCGCAAAACCGGGTTGTGCTCGATAAATTCCTCCAATATGCTGAAGAGCAAGGCTACATCGCCTACCAGCCTAAATTGAGCGATCTATTTGCCCCTGTGGGTAATTAGCGGCGACGCTACTCAAATGCTAGATTTACAAGAGATGACAGACGATCAAGTCTTCGAGAAATGGGATAAATGGGTCGACGCGATACACAAGGACGTGCAATGGCTGCTGATCTTGCGCCACATCTTCTGGAATGTTCAGGATATCATACAAGCAAACCCACGGATTCAGAAGCCGAGTACCTTCTATCAATGGATGGGCATCACATATTCCACGGCGGCCGCAATCGGGGTGCGCCGGCAGCTGGACAAAGATAAACGGAGCATATCGTTTGTTAGGCTCTTCAAAGAAATTCAGAAAAAACCAGCGATTCTTTCAAGGTCGCGATTCGTCTCCTTATACACGAACCCAGATACCAAAGGGACATTCGCAGATCACGATTTTGATCGATTTGCAGGGCCAGGGGGACTCCATGTGAATCCAGACATAATCGGGAGCGATTTTCAAAAGCTCGAAACCATGACAGCGATTGTGGAACGGTATGCCACCAAAACAATTGCGCACTTCGATGAAAAAGGCCCCGACGTTCCTCCGACTTTTAAAGACTTGGATGGTTGCCTAGACCTTCTCCAAGAGCTGGTTAAAAAATACCTACTGCTTTTTCGTACCCAAGCCTATTTGGATATCCTTCCAGTCTGGCATTACGAGTGGCAGGAAATCTTTAGGGAACCGTGGTTAACTGTTGACTCCTACCAGAGATAACGAGGCCTTCATCGTGGGAGTCTGATCCCGACAATTGCTGCGGCCCCCGTGAACAGGGAAGGTGTTAGGTAAAGGAGAGTTCTACTAGCTGCTTTAATCTACTTTTTCCAACCCTAGGTCCTTAGCCCCGTAGTAAGACCCTTCTTTGAACGTTTTCACTGTGTAGATAAGCGTGTAACTCCCGCTCTGAGACCCTTCGAATTCCCCGTCAACAATCTCACCTATTGTCCCTGGATCCAACGATTTATCATTCTGTCGTGCGACATTGTCGCCCTTTTGGAATGTGAAAGGATAGTGAGCGGCCTCTGGATCATCAATCTTAACTCTAGCCATAGTTGGTCTCCTTTCTTAGATTCTCCCACGTTAGCAAGGGCACGTTTCTACATTAAATTATGACGCAGTTAGAAATTGCGGTGGCGGGTCAGCTCGGATTCAGTCGATATCTCTTTGAAGCTGGTAAATTAAGAAGAGGTTAAGACCACTGGCGGCGACGATCGCCGATAAAAATTTGTCGCCGCACCCATAGTCGAAGAGTAATGCGTAACTAGCCACGACCACGATGAATGCTTGATTGAGCATTATCCCTGTTTTGTTTTTCATTTTTCCGAACCCTCTTTTTTAAGGATGTATCGCACGGACATATTACAGTGAAAACAGCTTTGATTAATGTGCAACCTGTTACCTCAATTCCGGAGAAATAATGAGCTATATTCGCTTGATTCTGAATTCATGCAATCGACTACCCGATGTTTCAAAAAGCCCGCCCAAGCTATATCAACGGGGCGATTTTGCATCCCCTCGTCAGAGACTTTATTCCTGACAGTCCGGTACATCATTCAGCCAATCTTGCAAGGACTTCTTCGGACGAATGGTGTCGGATAAGAGATGCCCTAGACGGTAGCTCGCGTAGCCATCAGGATTGACGATAGTTACTTTCTTCCGGGCACAGTTGGTTAGCAGGAGCGTTAGGGCCGCGCTATCAGCAGCCGGCAGGCTATAACCGACAACAAAGATCTGCTCAGCTTTTCTAAGAAGCTCCGCTGCTTTTTTCCACAACTTTATAAATGGAGTCGTTCGCCCATGCTCTTCGAGCTCGAAATCTTTGAAAAAGCTGGGATGGACAAGAATTTGCCTCTCGTCTGGTGGCGGTGCAGGTAAACAAGCGTCCACGGCATCAATGCCAAGGTCGCGCAGGAACTCAGGGTCGAGAGAAACGGCGGTGTCAAGAGGAGCCGGCGTATGTGCCTCTTCTGGCAGCCACCCACCGCCAGACGGAAGCGGATAGCCAGGCTTAACCGCTTGTCTCCTGTACCAGCCAACTGCGCCATGCAGATGCAGGATGGTTATCTGGGATTTCCTTTGCTCAACAACAGCTTCTTTGCTATCCGATCTTTGAAAGACTACCTCGAACCCATACCCATCACGTGGAGACCATCTACCCTGCTGAAGCAGGATCCTTTCCAACGTCGAGTCATAATTAAAAGTAATGACCATGTCGCCACTGCAAAGCTTCCGCCCAAAAGCACGTAAGTAATTCCACTGAGCGGTTGTAGAAGTGGTGACGTCATCGTGGTGCTTGAACTGCAGGTATGCTTCGAGAGCCCAGAGGAGAATTTCCCGGAACTTCAGATAGCTTTCAGTTGCCACATTGACCCGTTCGTAATTACTCCAGGCTCCCGTGGTTTTTTCATCTTCCTGTGGGCTTAAACCGGGCATCGCACTGGTGTTCAGCACCCGAGCTTGATCCAAGATGGTAAAAACTTGCTCGAGTTGTCGTGTCCTGTAAGCTTCCCTGATCAGTGGGTTCTCGTTCTTCTCTAACCACGCACAAAGGGTGGGCCAATCGTTTTTGTAATCAAAACGATCGGTACAGGAGCCGCAGCTGCGAATGAATCGGTCAACCTCGCCAAGCAGATCGTCACCAAGAGGATATCCAACGGTGTAGGAAACGCCCGCACCTAAAACATACACCTTCATTCAGTGACCTCCAGAATTATCATTAGAGGATATCATAAATGTTCACCAAGCTGGACAGGCGTTAGTGTACTAAAATTGCAGTCGCACTCCGATCATGCTAAGTGAGAGTCCATGTCTGCCTTCGCCGAATTCTGCGCGGACTTTTTCAAGCGCTATTTCGAGCTTCATCCGACCGAGGCGATCCACTACGGCGTCGAGGGCCACGATCATCGGCTCCACGACTATACGGATGAAGCCTACCGCAAGGAAAAAGCCTTCGCGGAAGATTCGCTCAAGCGGCTGAGGCAGGTTTCCGTCAAAGGGCTGACCAAGGATGAGACCATCGACTACGCGCTCATGGAAGGCCGGCTCACGATTGAAAACTACGAGTTCAACAAGGAAGACTACCGGCTGAAGTCGCCGGAAAGCTATCTTTCCACTCCGCATTTCTACATCCTGACCGTACGGCCAACCGACGACATCGCCGGAAACCTGCTGAGCCGGCTCGAACAGTCACCGAAGATCGTCGAGCAGGGAATCGCCAATTTGAGCCGCAAGGAGGCGAATCCGCCGAAGCTCTGGACGGAGATCGCTGTCGAGTCGGCCAAGGGCGGGATCTCTTTCCTCGACACTCTCTCGAACATCCCCAAGGTCAAGGAGGCGATGAAAGATCCGCAGCGACTCCAGGCGGCGATTGAAAAGGCCAAAGCGGCCACGCAGCGTTTTTGCGACTTTCTCGAAAGCGATCTGCTTGCGCGAAGCGACGGGACATACGCCGTCGGCGCCGAGCATTACCACCTGCTGCTCAAGAAGCGCCATTTTCTTAGCCACGACGCCGAGAGCCTGCTCGCGTTCGGAGAGAAGCTCTTCGCCGAAACTAAAAAAAGAGCTGGCGGCGATGGCTGAGGAGATCGCCCCGGGGAAAGACATCGAGCAAGCCGCGCTGAAAATCCAACAGCAACATCCGTCCCCCGGCGAGCTTCTCCCGGTCTATCGGAAAGCGATGGAGGCGGCGAGAGAATTCGTCCGCGAACAGCGGCTCGTCTCTTTCCCGCCGCGCGAAGAGTTGCGCGTCATCCACACGCCGGAGTTCGAGCGCCATCAGATACCGTTTGCCGCTTATCTCTCCCCCTCACCAAAGGACCCGGCGCAGATCGGTTACTACTACGTCACGCCGGTGACCGAGGATGACTTGCTTCGGGAGCACAACTGGACCGGGCTGGAAAATACCTCCGTCCACGAGAGCTACCCCGGCCACCATCTCCAGTTTACCGTTGCGAATTCCATTCGCGAGGCTTCCACCCTGCCGCGTTTGATGAATGAGTCTTCGGTCTTTTACGAAGGCTGGGCGCTCTACTGCGAGCAGCTCATGCAGGAGGAAGGCTTTCTGAAAACCAAAGAGCACCTCTTTGTGATGCTCAAAGACCGCCTCTGGCGCGCGCTCAGAATCATCATCGACGTGAAGACGCAAACCGGCCGGATGTCCTATGACGAAGCTGCGGATTTGATGGTGCGGGAGCTGCACTTTCCTCGGCCGCAGGCCGAGGGCGATCTCAACTGGTACAGCCAGGCGCCGTCGATCCCGATGGGCTACGCGCTGGGCTGGTCGATCATCAACCGGCTTCGCGCGCGGGAAAAAGAACGGCTCGGACCGCGCTTCGACCTGTGCGCATTCCACGACCGTCTGCTCAGCTCCGGCAGCATCTCCCTGCCGCTCGTGGAGAAGAGGCATTTTTCGGAGGTGTAAGGCATGACGCATCAGACAGCGGTAGGGGCGACCGGCCGGTCGCCCTTACTCGGTTCCCACATGTCGATCGCCGGCGGCGTGGACAAGGCCTTTCTGGAAGGCCGGAAGGCCGGCTGCGACGTGATGCAGATCTTCACCAAGTCGTCACGGCAGTGGGCGGCGCAGCCCTACTCCAAAGAGGAGATCCAGAATTACCACGCCAATCAAAAAGAGAGCGGCATCGTCACCGTGATCGCCCACGATTCTTATCTGCTCAACCTCGGCTCGCCGGACAAAGTTTTGCAGAATAGATCGGTTCGGGCCTTCATCGACGAGATGGAGCGCTGCGAGACGCTGTCTATTCCATATCTCGTCGCCCACCCAGGCGCGCACGTCGGTTCGGGAGAAGAGGAAGGGATTAGGACCATCGGCCGCTCGCTCGATGAGATTCACAAGGGCTGCGCGGGCTTCAAAGTCAAAATCGCGCTGGAGATCACCGCCGGACAGGGCAGCAATCTCGGCTACCGCTTCGAGCAGATCCGCAACATGATCGACGCTACGAAGGAGAGCGACCGGCTGCGAGTCTGCTTCGACACCGAGCACGCCTTCGCCGCCGGCTACGACATCCGGACAAAAGAAGGCTACGACCGGACGTTCGGCGAATTCGACGACGTCATCGGTCTCAAGCTCCTCGCCGCCTTTCATCTCAACGACTCGAAAAAAGAATTTCACTCGCGCGTCGACCGCCACGAGCACATCGGCAAAGGCCACATCGGCGTCGAGGCCTTCCGTCTGTTGATGAACGACCAACGTTTTTGGGGAATCCCGATGTGCCTGGAGACGCCGAAAGAGCCTGACCTAAAAGAAGACGTGGAAAATCTGACGCTGCTAAGAAGCCTGGTGAGAAGCTAACCGCCCGCCCTTTTCGTCGAGCGTTTCGACGATTTCGTCGAAAATCATTTTCCACCCATCTTAGTCTGCATCCGTAACCGACCGAATTTTCGCGCCTTGCGCCGGCGACGCGTCTGGCACATCAATTGCGTTGGTATCTGATCGACAGCAAATCAGAGAAAGGAGGAAACAGTCATGAAAAGAATCGCAACCGTAATCACCGTCGCAGTCGGGGTCGCGCTCCTTGGGGGCGTGGCGCTGGCGCAGATGGGCGGGCCGAGAGGCGGCCGTTGGGAAGGCATGGGGCCTCACATGTGGGGCGGCCGCGGAGCCGCAGGTCCCGCCGTCAACTGCCCAGGCTTCAGCTCCGAAGCGGCGCAAGTGACCGACGAGAAGGCCAAGGCGCTGGCGCAGGAATACGCCGACAAGTATCTTGCCGGCTTCACCGTACAGCGCGTGTTGCCGTTCGATGCGATGCGCGGCAAGGCCTACTCGGTCGAGCTGAAGAACGCGCAGGGCGAGGTTCGGACGCTGCACGTGAATCCGTTCGGCGCGATCCGGCCCTTCGGTCCGTACGCCAGACGCGGCGTGTGAGCGACCGCGCCGGCACCCGTGAAGATCCCTGGGCGAGCGGCCCGGGGATCTTTTTTTCGGCGCGCGAGAGCAAACCCGCGCGTTGTGCCGGGCCGACCCGCCGACTATAATGAGTTGCGCCTATGAAGCAACGCTTTTTACCGCTCCATTTTCTCGCCTCAGTCCTTTTGCTGTTGCTCCTTGTCTCGCTTTATATTTTCTCCGAGAGCCGGAGGTTCGAGCGCGAGCTGATGGCACAGACCGAATCGAATGGGATCGCGCTGGCGGAGGCGATGGAGACGACCGCGAAGCATGCGATCGTCGGCAACTCCCTGCTGGAAGACTTGATCGGCCAGCGCCTGCTGGACAATGCCCGCCTCATCGACCGGCTCCTTCTCCTCCCCATCGCCGCGCCCGATCTGCTCAAGGAAATCAGCGCGATGAACCGGCTGCAGAAAGTCGAGCTGCTCGATCTTGAAGGCCGGCCCTGGCAGCCGCCCGCTCGGCCGGGCCCGCCGGAGAGAGCGCGGGAGATGTGGGCCAGGCGCGGCGGGCCGAGCGAAGAGGCGAGGCAGCAGCACCAGGCGATGATGACCTACATGTGGGGCCGGAGCTGGAGCTATCGCGGCGGCAAGGAAACGCCTCCCCAACCGCCGCCTTCGACGATCAAAGAAAAAAAATTCTGGGAAGGGAGCGCCTTCGGCGTGGCGCTCGGCGCGCGAAGCTTCCCCGGCATCATCGCCGTTCACGCCAACGCCGACTACATTCTGAACTTCAAGAAGGAGATCGGCGTCCAGAGCCAGATCGAAGAGTTGGGACGCCAGCCCGGGATCGACCACGTGGCGCTGCTCGACGAGGGCTTCAAGATCATCGCTCATACCGACGCGGCCCGCATCGACCGGCAAGATCAAGACCCGTTCCTCGAACGGGTCAAGACTTCGAGCGAAGCGCTCAGCCGGACTTTCACGCGCCCCGACGGCAAGGAGATTTTCGAGATCCTCAAACCGATTCGCTTGAACGGCTCGACGCTGGGCTTTTTGGACATCGGCCTCTCACTCGAGCCGGCGCGCGACGCGTCGCGCAAGAGTCTGAACGCGATCCTGGTTTTGGGAGCGACCATCCTCGTCGTCGGCGTGCTCGGCATGGGCGCGATTTTTTACAACCAGCACTCGCATCTTCGAGAGGTCAGAGCGCTCGAGGCCGAAATCGCTCAACAGGAGCGGCTCTCCGCGCTGGGAAACATGGCCGCGACCGTCGCCCATGAAATCAGAAACCCGCTCAACGCCGTCTCCGTCGGCCTCCAGCGCCTGAAGTCGGAATTTCAGCCGGCGCAGGACGGCGAGCAGTACGCCCATTTTCTCGCGCTCATGCAGGGAGAGGTCCGCCGCCTGAACGGCATCGTCGAGCAGTTCCTCACCCTGGCGCGCCCACTGAGCCTCAAGCCGGAGAAGGTGGCGATCGACGATCTCTTGCGCGAGCTATCCCTTCTCGCTCAGGCCGACGCGACGCCGGCGAAGGTCGACATTCGAGTCGCCGTTCCGCCGGACTTGCCGCCGGCCAACGTCGACCGAGATCACTTAAAGCAACTACTGCTTAATCTCATGCTCAATGGAATTCAGGCGATGCCGGGCGGCGGCGCGCTGGCCGTCGAGGCGAAGGCGGTCGGCGGGAGCCTCGTCATCACGGTGGCCGACAGCGGGCCGGGGATCGAGCCTGAGATACTGGCGCGCGTTTTCGACCCTTACTTCACCACCAAGACCAACGGCTCCGGTCTGGGTCTGGCGATCGCGCGCCGCATCGCCGAGGCGCACGGCGGCTCGCTCACGGTGGAAAGCCAAGTCGGGCGGGGCAGCCAATTCACGGCTTCGCTGCCTCTGGCCGGCCCGGGAAATTAAATGGCGGACTCATTTCGTATTCTGGTCGTGGACGACGAAGCCGCGCAACTCGAGTTGCTCGGCGGCTTTCTCAAAAAACAGGGCTTCGAGACGGTCCTGGCCGAGAGCGGCAAGAAGGCGCTCGAGCGCTACCGCGACGAGCACTTCGACCTCGTTCTTACCGACCAGAAGATGGCCGAGGTCAGCGGCCTCGATCTGCTGAAGGCGCTGAAGGAGATCAATCCTGAAGCGGCTGTGATTCTTATGACCGCCTACGGGACGATCGAGACCGCGGTCTCCGCCGTCAAGCTCGGCGCGGCGGATTACCTCACCAAGCCGCTCAACCTCGACGAGCTGCTCTACCGGATTCAGCAGGTCAAGGAGCGGAGCCGCCTTCTCTCGGAAAACCGCGAGCTGCGCGAGGCGATGCAGACGCACTACCGCATCGAAGGGATCGTCGGAGATAGCGGACGAATGATGGAGGTGCTGTCGCTGGTGCGCCGCGTCGCGCCCAGCGAAGCGACGGTGTTGATCCGCGGAGAGAGCGGCACGGGAAAAGAGCTGATCGCCAAGGCGATCCACTACGCCAGCCCGCGGGCGTCGGCCCCGCTGGTCAAAGTAAACTGCGCGGCGCTGCCCGAGACGCTGCTCGAATCGGAGCTGTTCGGCCACGAGAAGGGCGCCTTCACCGGCGCCGTGGCGCGGCGCAAGGGTCGCTTTGAGACGGCCGACAGCGGCACGCTGTTTCTCGACGAGATAGGCGATCTGCCGCTGCCGCTTCAGGCCAAGCTCCTGAGAGTCCTTCAGGAAAAAGAGTTCGAGCGCGTCGGCTCGAGCGCGCCGCTCAGCGTCGACGTGCGCATCCTGGCGGCCACGCACCGGGATCTCGAAGCGCTGGCCAAGGCCGGCCGCTTTCGCGACGATCTCTACTATCGGCTCAACGTGGTCACCATCGTTCTGCCTCCGCTCCGCGAGCGGCGACAGGACCTGCCGTCGTTGATCGATCATTTCCTCAAGCTGTTCGCCGAAAAAGACCGCAAGAAGATTCGCGGTTTCACGCCTGAGGCGCGCGACGCGCTTTTGCGCTACGACTATCCCGGAAACGTCCGCGAGCTGGAGAATATCGTCGAGCGGGCGGTGGTGCTGACGCGGGATGAAGTGATCGGGCGGGCCGACCTGCCGTTGCTCGTTCAAGAAAACGGCGGCGAAGAGAGCGAGGGGAAGAGCCTGCCCGCCGCGGTCGAAGGAATCGAGCGGCGGATGATCGCCGACGCCCTCTCCAAAGCCGAAGGCGTCCAAACCAGAGCGGCGGAGCTGCTGGGAATCAGCGAGCGGGCGCTGCGCTACAAATTAAAAAAATACGGCCTGACCGGCGCGGACGCGTAGCGTGACTGTCCCAGAAAAAGCTTTATTTACCGTTCGTGGTGATCCCTCGACAAGCTCGGGACTAAAGGCGCAGTCGAGGGATGCCTGTCCTGAGCGAAGCCGAAGGATCGAACCACGAACGAAAGACAATGAACTACCGCGCAGCAAGCTGCGGGGCATCGAAAGAACTTTATGATAATTTTCCCCAAAGTTGTCACCCCCGAATGTTTTTATCGGGGGGTCCAGTCCGAGTTTCGCCTGGATTCCCGCTAAAAGCATGCGGGAATGACGGACCCTACCGCCGCTACGGCAGGTTCTGCCAGAGAGAGAACGTTTCCTTCGAGGTTTCCGGAGAGGACGCGGTGAACCAGGGCTCTTGCGCCTTGCCGCCTTCGAGCAGGCCGAAGAAATAGATCCTCAACATCTGCTCGATCAGCGCCGGCAGCGGCAGATCGCGCTGAGGGTGGTACCAGGTATAGATCCAGTTCATCATTCCGAACAGCGAGAAGGTGGCCGCCCTCAGATCCACGCCCTTGTCGCCGCTCTTCGCTTGCAGCGCCGCGATAAGGTCCATCAATATCTTCACGTAGCGGCGCTTCAAAACCAGGATTTTTTCGTCGAACTCTCCGGTCAGCGACTCGTCCTCGCGCGCCATCACTTTCATCTCGTGCATATTGTGAAGGAAAAAACCCAGGTGATTTTCGGCAAAAACGCGGATGCGCGCCCGCACGTCGGTTTCCGGCGGAATCGCCTTCTCCCATCTCTGCAGCAGCGTCACGAAGCAGCGCTCTTGAATCAAATAGAGCAGCTCCTCTTTGGTGCGAAAATAATAGTACAGGCCGGCCAGGCTCATGTCGGTCGCGCGCGAGATATCGCGCACGGAAGTGCGATGAAAGCCCTTTTCGGCGAAGATCTTGGCGGAGGCCTTGAGGATCTCTTGCAGCTTTTCGTCGTGGTGACGCGTTGCGGCTTCGACGCGATTGGCCATCTTGGAATGCTATACTTACAAATCACTTGCGGACTGTCAACCAACAATGCTTCGACCTTCCAACTCTTTATACCTCTGATTTTTTAGTGTATAGCTCTCCCTAATTATGGGCTACGAATACATCGCGGTGGAAAAGGATGGCGCCGTGGCGCTCGTCACGCTCAACCGGCCGCAGCAGATGAACGCGCTCTCTTACGGACTCATCAAGGAGCTGTCCACGGCGATGGAGGCGTTGGATCAGGATCGGGAGGTTCGAGTGATGATCGTCACGGGCGGCGAAAAAGTCTTCGCCGCCGGCGCGGACATCAAAGAGATGGCCGACGCCGGGCCGTTCGACGAACGCATCCAGGGCCGCCTCGCCTTCAGGGACCGGATCAATAAGATTTCGAAGCCGGTGATCGCCGCCGTGAGCGGCTACGCGCTCGGCGGCGGCTGCGAGCTGGCGATGAGCTGCGACATCATCATCGCCTCCGAGACGGCGCGCTTCGGCCAGCCGGAGATTAATCTCGGAACGATTCCCGGCAGCGGCGGCACGCAGCGCCTTACCCACGCCTTGGGAAAATACCGCGCGATGGAGATGGTGCTGGCGGGAGAGCAGATCGGCGCGAGCGAAGCGCAGCAACGCGGCCTGGTGAACAAGGTGGTGCCGGTGGAGCTGCTCCTCGAAGAGGCCAAAGCCCTGGCTCGGAACATCGCCGCCAAGCCTCCCCTTGCCGTGAAACTCGCCAAAGAGGCGGTCCTCAAGGCTTTTAACTCGCCTCTGGATGAGGGGCTGGATTTTGAAAGAAAGTCCTTTTATCTGCTCTTCGCCTCCGAGGACAGACGAGAGGGGATGAAGGCCTTTTTGGAGAAGCGCAAGCCGGAATTTAAAGGAAATTAAGGAGATCGGGCTCCGTCGTGAGTTACACAACAATTCTTTACGAGAAACAAAACCGAGTCGCGACGATCACGTTGAACCGTCCGCAGGCGCTCAATGCCTTCGTGCCCGAGATGAACCGCGAACTTCTCGACGCCCTCAAAGAGGGTGAACGGGACGAAGAGATTCGATGTTTTATGATTACCGGCGCGGGACGGGCGTTTTGCTCGGGCCAGGATCTCAAAGACCGAACGCCCGGCCAGAAAGGATCTTTGGGCGAATCGCTGCGAGGGAAATATAATCCCATCATTCGACAAATTCGCCGCACGGAAAAAATCGTCCTGGCGGCCGTCAACGGCGTCGCCGCCGGCGCGGGATGTAATCTGGCCCTCGCTTGCGATCTGAGAATCGCTTCGGATGAGGCAAAATTTATCCAGGCTTTTGTGCGCGTCGGCTTGGCCCCGGATTCCGGGGGCAGTTTTATTCTTCCGCGGCTCGTCGGCTTCAGCAAAGCTTTGGAACTCTTGCTGTTGGGAGAGGCGGTGGACGCGAAGGAAGCGCAGCGGATCGGGCTCGTCGCCAAAGTGGCGCCCGCCGCCGAATTTGCCAAGGCGTCCCGCGAGATGGCGGAGAAGCTGGCCCGCTCCCCTCGAAGCATCGGCCTCATTAAACGCGCGGTGAATCATGCGATACTACCGGAGTTGGAGTCTCAGCTCGACTATGAGGCGCATCTTCAGGAGATCGCGGGGCGCAGCGCCGACTTCGACGAAGGCGTGCGCGCATTTTTGGAAAAGCGGGCGCCGGTGTTCACGGGGAAGTAGATCGGTCAAAATCGAACATAGTGCAAAATGAAAATTGCAAAATGTAAACTGCAAAGTTTAAAGCGCTTTCCGTCGATCTTTCTTCATTTTGCCTTTTGCAATTTGCACTTTGCATTTTGCATTGCATACGACGATGAGCGTTAACCCATCAAAGATCGGCGTCCTCGGCGCCGGCACCATGGGCGCCGGGATCGCGCAGGTCGCGGCGCAAGCCGGCTTCGACACCCTGCTTTACGACGTCTCCCAGGAGTTCATCGACCGGGGGCTGGGGCGCATCCGGACCTTCCTCGAGGGCAGCAGGAAAAGAGGCAAGCTCTCCGCCGAGCAGGAACAGCAGATATTGGCGCGGCTCAAAGGAACGCTCAAGCTGGAGGATTTTTCCGGCTACGGCCTGATCATCGAGGCCGTGCCGGAACAGATCGAGCTTAAACGCGAGATCTTCAAAAAGCTGGACGCCGACTGTGGAATAGAAACCATTCTCGCCACCAATACCTCCTCGTTCTCCGTGACGGTCATCGCCGCCGCCGCGCGGCGGCCGGAGCGGGTCTTGGGGCTCCACTTTTTCAACCCGCCGGCGCTGATGGCTCTCGTCGAGGTGGTTCAGGGAGAACGGACGAGCGCCGCCGCGATGGAGACGGCGACCGGGATCGTGCGCCGGATGGGCAAGACGCCGGTCGCGGCGAAAGACACGCCGGGCTTCATCGTCAACCGCATCGCCCGGCCGTTTTACAACGAGGCGCTGCGCATCCTCGGCGACGGCGGCGCGACGGTGGAGACGATCGACAAGGTGATGAAAGGCGCGGGCGGTTTTCCCATGGGGCCGTTCGAGCTGATGGACTTGATCGGCATCGACATCAACTTCGCGGCGACGCAATCGCTCTTCGAAGCGTTTTTTCACGATCCGAGATTTCGGCCGAGCCCGATCCAGCGGCGGATGTTCCTCGCCGGCAATCTCGGGCGCAAGACCGGCAGAGGCTTTTACACCTATGGCGATAAATAGCGTTGCCATACTCGGCGTGAGCCGCCTGGCGGAAGAGTTGGTCAAGCTGAGCCAAGCGGGCGGGCTTAGCGCGACGCTGCACGCCGACGCCGCGACTGTTCCCTCCTCGGCGTCATTGGTCGTAGAGACGCAGGCGGCGCCGGAATCCGAAAAGCGAGAGCTGCTCAATAAGCTCGACGCCAGGGTGTCGGGATCGACGGTGATTGTAAGCTCGTGCCTGGCTTTTTCTCCCACCCTCATCGGTTCTTGGAGCGCCGCGCCGGAACGAGTGGTGGGCTTTGCCACGTTCTATCCCCTTGCCGATAAAAAGGTGGTAGAGTTGAGCGGTGGATTGAGAGCCGGCGAGGCATCTCTCGAGCAAGCCGAAGAATTCTTCCGGCGGCTGGGGAAAGAGACCGCGCGCGTCAAGGATACAGCCGGGTTGATTTTTCCGCGCATCCTGAGCCTCATCATCAACGAGGCGGCGCGGGCCCTGGATGAGGGCGTGGCCGAGGAAGAGGCGATCGACGCAGCGATGAAGTTGGGCGTGAATTATCCCTCCGGCCCGCTGCGCTGGGCCGACCGCGTTGGAATCGACGAAGTGCTGGCGGTGCTGGAAGGGGCGCACCGGGAAAGCGGAGACGACCGCTATCGCCCATCGCCGCTGCTCAAGAAGATGGTGGCGGCGGGTTGGCTGGGTGAGGCGAGCGGAAAAGGATTTTACAGCTACAACGAAGGCAAGAGGTAGAGATGAGAGAGGCATTAATCGTTGACGCCGTGCGCACGCCGATCGGCAGGCACGGAGGAATCTTGAAAGACATCCGGCCGGACGACCTCGGGGCCCATATCATCGCCAAGCTCGTCCAGCGCACCGGCATTCGCGGCGAGGAGGTCGAGGACGTCTACTTCGGCTGCACCAATCAAGCGGGCGAAGATTCGCGCAACGTGGCGCGCAACGCCTCTCTCCTGGCCGGTCTGCCGCACACGGTGCCCGGCTGCACGGTAAACCGCCTGTGCGGCTCGGGGCTCGAAGCGATCAATCAGGCGGGACGGGCGATCGAGATGGACCACGGCGACTTGTTTATCGCGGGCGGCGTGGAAAGCATGACCCGCTCGCCGTGGGTGATGCTCAAGGGCGCGGTCCCATTTCAACAGGGCAACGCCACCGCCTACGACAGCACCATGGGGTGGCGCTTTCCCAACGCGCGCCTGGGAGAACTATATCCGCTCATCACCAACGGGGAGAGCGCCGAGCTGATCGCCGAGAAATACGACATCGGCCGCAGGGAGCAGGACGTCTGCGCGCTCGAGAGCCACCGGCGGACCGCGCGCGCCGCGGCCGAGGGTCTCTTCAAGGATGAAATAATTCCCATCGCGGCGCCGCAGAAACGCGAAGGCCCCGTCCTCCACGATCGCGACGAAGGGCCGAGACCGGACACTTCCATCGAGAAGTTGGCGGCGCTGAAGGCCGTATTCAAAAAAAACGGCACTGTCACCGCCGGCAACTCTTCGCAAATTTCCGACGGCGCGTCGGCGATGCTCGTGACGACGCCGGAGAAAGCGGCGGCCCTCAAGTTGAAGCCGCTCGCCAGGATCGTAGCCTCCGCCGTGGCCGGCGTGGACCCCTCCTATTTCGGCATCGGGCCCGTGCCGGCGACGCTCAAAGTTCTCAAGCGGGCCGGCCTCACGCTCGACCGGATCGACTTGATCGAGCTCAACGAGGCCTTCGCCTCTCAGGTGATCGCCTGCGTGAAAGAGCTCGGGCTGGACCCCAAAAAAGTCAACGTCAACGGCGGCGCGATCGCGCTGGGCCATCCGCTGGGATGCAGCGGGGCGCGGATCCTGACGACCCTCGTCCATGAGATGAAGCGACGGGGCGCTCGTTACGGTCTCGCCACGATGTGCATCGGCGTCGGCCAGGGCATCGCCACGATCGTGGAGCGCGTCGCCTAACGCCGACCCGCTTCCACTCGCCCGCGACGGCGTCATCATGTTGAGTCGCAAAATCATTTTCATCCTGCTGGCGGTTGTGGCCGCGATCCTGCTGGTTTTCGCGGTCTCGCTGAATACGATTATCGAACAAAGCCGCGGCCGGATTCAGGAAGAAGTCCAGAAGGCGCTGGGGCGCCCTCTCGCCTTCGGGGAGCTCCGGTTGAGCCTATGGGGCGGGATCGGGATCTCGGCCAAGGACTTGAGGATCGGCGAGGACCCGCACTTCGCCGCCAGCCCTTTTATCCAGACCAAGGAAGTGAAGATGCAGCTCAGCTGGCTGCCGCTCTTTGTCGGCCGCCTGCAAATCAAAAAGTTCGTGTTGGATGAGCCGGAGATCCAGATCATCAAAAACGAAGACGGCAATCTCAACGTTTCCACCCTGGCGGCCGGCGAAAAGAAGCCGAAAGCTTCGAGGGAGCCGGGAGAGAAGAGAGCGCCGCGCGCGCCGCGGCTCTTTATCACGGCCGTCGAGATCAACGACGGCAAGATCGACTATATCGACCGCTCGTCGAAAGAAGTGATCGAGGTGCGCGTCCGCAACGTCGACCTCGATATCGGCGAGGGGCGAGGCGCAACCGCCAACGTAAAATTTACGGCGAATCTTTTCGAATCGCAGGGCCAGAACGCGACGGTCACCGGCCGCATCGGCCCCTTGCGGGGAGAGCAAAGCTGGAGCCGGGTCCCCGTGGAGCTGCAAATCCGTTTCGAGTCGTTGGTGTTGCCGCAACTGACCTACGCGGTTCCCGCGCTCAGGGAAACGCTCTCGCGTTACGTCGAGGTCAGCGGGCCTGTCGAGTTGCGGGCGAATATCACCGGCGCGCTCGAGCGTCCCCGCATCACCAATTTCAAACTCACCGGCCCATTCTTCGGCGCGACGGCGAGCAACGCAACGGTGGAAGGCGATCTCGACCTGACCAAAGGGAATTCATGGGAGGAGGGCGAGGTCAAAGGGAAACTCGCGGTCGATCCTCTGCCTCTCAGTCAACTCAAACGAGTTCCCTTCTTCCGCCAGTCTCTGCCCGCGTCGCTGACCGTAGATGGGCCGTTGAGCTTGACGGGCGAGGTCGAGGGGAACCTCGCCGACTTTAAGATCCTGGCGAAGGTCAAGGCCTCGGAGGGCAATCTCGCCTACGGCAAGTGGCTGGCCAAGCCGAAAGGCGTCGCCGCCGAGTTGGACCTCCGGCTCCAGCGGCAGAAAAACCGGTTGGTGGTTGAACCATCCACGTTGACGATGCACACGATGAAGCTTGGCTTTTCCGGCGCGCTGGATGAGCTGCCGACGCGCCGGCTCACGCTGAATCTTGCCGCGGACGGGCTCAACCTCGCCGGCTGGGACAAGCTGCTCCCGCCGCTTGCCGGCTACGACACTTCTGGAAACGCCGCCTGGAAGCTCACGCTGCAAAAAAATCTGGCCGCAGAGGACGGCGGCCTGGAGATTCGCGGCGCGCTGAAGATCGAGGATGGTCGGGCCAAGGATAAGAAAAGCGGCCACGGCGTGGATCGGCTGGCCGCTGAGATCGCTTTTCGCGGCAAGGACGCCCGAGTGGAGCGTTTGACGCTCCGCAGCGGCGCAACGGAAATCTCCCTGGACGGAACGCTCACCGACTTCGCCGAGCCCCACCTGCGCTACAACCTGCGTTCGCCGAGGCTTGTGCCCACAGATCTCCCGGGCGTGTCCGCGCCCAAAGGCGACGAGATGAAAGGCCTCGCCGGCGCGGGCGAGCTGCAAGTTAGAGACGGCAAGACGTCGGTTCAGGCCAATCTCTCGTCCACCGAAGGCACCTTCCAGGAGATCACCTACCGCAATTTGCGCGGCGAGTTTACCTGGTCGCCGACCAGCGCGGGCTTCAAAAACCTCTCCTTCCAGGCGATGAGCGGCAGCGGCCGCGGCAACGGCTCCTGGGAAACGGGGGCCGACGGCTCGTTGCGCGTGGCTCTCGATCCCAACATCGAGTCCGTGGACCTCAAAACTCTGTTGTCTCAGAAATTCCCCGCGTTCAAGGATCACATTGAAGGCCGGCTTAACCTCAAAGCGAAACTCAATGCCGATAGCAAGAACGTTTCAACCTTGCCGGTGAGCCTGCAGGGCGACGGGGAGATACAGATCCGCAACGGGTCGCTGAAGGATTTCAATCTGGTCGCGCTTGTGTTGTCGAATATGTCGAAATTGCCCGGCGCTTCGAACATGAAAATCCCGGCCCGCCAGCAGGCGCTGGCGCAGCGGAAGGATACCCCCTTCGACAACTTCTCCGGAACCTTCACCGTCAAACAGGGACGCATCGCCACCAACGACCTCGTCCTCTCGACGCCGGAGTATTCGATCAACGCCGCCGGCTCCATCGGCCTGGATAAGAGCATGAAGTGGAAAGCTACGCTGGTCATGTCGCCGCAGTTCACCCAGGAGCTCGTCCAGGAGCACAAGAACCTCCGCTACCTGGTCGACCGGCAGGGCCGGTTGAGCATCCCGTTCCGCCTCGAAGGGACGCTGCCCAAGGTGCAGGCCATGCCCGACCTGCAAGGGTTGGCCGAGTCGTTCAAAAAAGATTCTCTAGGAAAAGGCACGGAGCCTGCCGAAGGACCAGCGCCCGGCAAAGAGAAAAAGAAAAGGGACCGGCGCGAGCGGATTCAGAAGCAGGTGGAACAATTTTTGGGAAAATAGCTCACCCCTTACCCCTGACGCCTTACAAAAATAAATAGACATGCACGAAATCTACCTCGAGCTTCGTCCCGAGGACATCGCCTACGTCAAGTTCATCATCGAGTCCTACGAGACGGTCGGCATTATCCGCACCGTGGATCGTAAAAAGGCCGTCATCGTCTTTCTGGTCGTCGAAGATTTTCTTCCCGTCGCCCGCGGGCTCGTCGCGGCGTTCCACGACGAGATTGAGTCGCGCGAGATTCCACGGCCGCCCGACGTGGGCGACGATTGGTTGATGAACGAACTGACCGTGGGGAATAATTCGAGGATGGAGGATTGACGATCGAGGATTGCGTCCTTCCATCCTCCATCCTCTATCTTCGATCCTCGCCACAGTCCGACTGTCGCTCGCCGGCGCTAGCGCAATGAACACCTCCTCCCGCGACTTTAAAGGCAAAATTCTTTCGTTCTTGAGCGCGCGTCCGCGCCACCGCCTCGCTCCGCTGGAAGTCCTGAAAGGTATCGGCGCTCGGCGCGACGATCTGGACGCGATCAGCGACAGCCTGCGCGAGCTTGCGCGCGAAGGCAAGATTGTGCGGCTAAAGAAAAATCGCTACGCCCTTCCCCAGGCGCAAAACCGCGTCACCGGAAGAGTTCACGCCCATCCCGACGGCTACGGCTTTCTGATCCCCGACGACAAAGGGCGGGACGACGTTTATCTGAACCGCCGCGAAATGCGCCGCGTGATGCACGGCGACCGGGTGATGGTTCGGGTGGACAAAAAGAGAACCGGCGAGGAAGCCCACGTGGCCCAGATTTTGGAGCGCGGCCAGAAGCGGCTGATCGGAACGTACGAGGAGCACGACGGAAAAGGTTATCTCATCCCGATGGATTTAAGAGTGGCGCCGGCCATCCCGCTAGCCAAGCGGCCTCCCAAGATCGAGATGGGTAAAGTTATCGCCGCGGAAATCACGCGCTACGGCACCGGCTTCTCGCCGCCCGAGGCCGATCTATTGGAGACGCTGGGCGATCCCGACAATCCCGAGGTGCAGGCACGGGCGATTATTTTTCGCTACAGCCTGCCGACGAAGTTCGCCTCCGAGGCGAGGAAGGAGGCCGCGCTTTGCCCGCAGGTCGTCGGCGCCGAACGGATCCACGGACGGGTCGATCTCCGCTCCCGCCCCACAGTGACCATCGACGGCGAGCAGGCGCGCGACTTCGACGACGCCGTGAGCGTCGAGAAAATAGCTGGCATCTACCATCTCTATGTCTCGATCGCCGATGTTGCGTCCTACGTCGCGCCCGACAGCGCGCTCGATCAGGAGGCCTACCAGCGGGCGACGAGCGTTTATTTTCCCGACCGGGCGCTGCCGATGCTGCCGGAAGAGCTGTCGAACGGAATATGCAGCTTGAACCCGCGGCAGGACCGTCTTACAAAGACCGCGCTGCTGGAAATCAACTCGCACGGCGAGGTGGTCGAGACCCGGTTTTTCAACTCCGTGATTTGCAGCGCCGAACGCATGACCTACACCGATGTCCGCCGTATCCTGGTGGATCGGGACACCGAATGCATCGAGCGCTATCGGCTGTTGGTTGACTCTTTCAAGCTGATGGAAGAGCTGGCGCTCCTCCTCTACGAGCAGAGACGCGGGAGAGGCACTCTCGATTTCGACCTGCCGGAGGCGGAGATCGTTCTCGATCTTCAAGGACTCCCGGAAAACATCGTCCGCGCCGAGCGCAGCATCGCGCACCGGATGATCGAGGAATTCATGATCGCGGCCAATGAAGCGGTCGCGCGCCATCTCAAAGAAAAGGGTTTTCCTCTCCTCTACCGCGTCCACGATGGGCCGGAGCGCGAGGCGCTGGAAGCCGTAGCGCCTTTTCTTTTAAGCCTGGGCTATCGCCTGCCGCTTAAGAAGGAGAAAACGACGCCGAAGGAGCTCCAACGGCTGCTCGAAACCTGCCGCGGCAAGCCGGAGGAGCGGGTGTTGAACCATGTGCTGCTGCGCGCCATGAAGCAGGCGCGCTACGCGCCGGAAAATATCGGACACTTCGGCCTCGCCTCGACCTGCTACACCCATTTCACCTCGCCGATCCGGCGCTACCCCGATTTGATCGTCCACCGGATTTTGGGCGACGCGCTTGACGGAAAGACGCTCAAAGCGGCGGAGAAAGAAGACCGCTTGCGTTATCTGCAGGAGGCCGGCAGGCACACATCGGAGCGGGAGCGCATCGCGATGGACGCCGAGCGCGAGATGGTGGCGCTCAAAAAGGCCCAGTTCATGATGGACAAGATCGGGCAGGAGTTCGGCGGCTTCGTCGTGAGTCTCACGAGCTTCGGCTTTTTCGTCGAGCTGGAGAGCTACTTCATCCAAGGGCTGGTAAAACTCTCCACGCTCAACGACGACGCCTACCAGTACTACGAAAAAGAGTACATCATCAAAGGCCGCCGCCACGGCCGCAAATTCCGCCTGGGCGACCCCGTCCGCGTCCGCGTCGTTCGCATCAACGCGTTTCGCTCTGAAATAGATTTTGAGCTGGTCAATTAGGCTTTTTGGTTCGTGCCTTCAAAGTCGAGCCGGACTATTCTTGACAGGAGAAGGGCCGTTGTTCATACTGAACCAAGAATCGGTATGAATGAGGTATGAATCATGTCTGTCGCTAAAGTCGCCCTAAGTCTGCCTGAACCACTTGTCACTCAGATCGACCGGTTGGCGAAAAAAGCCGGTCTCTCCCGCAGCGCCTTCGTGTGCCAAGCCGTCCAGCGAACCCTCCAGGAACCCGCTGAGACTCAGTCGCTTCGGGCTGCCTACGAGATCTACGCTGAGATCGGCGAAGAGGATCGTCAGCTCTCGGAAAGGTTCCTCCCCCTGGCAGCCGAGACGCTGCCACGGCAAATCAAGCGGAAGCACCGTTAGATGGACTTTCCACGGAGGGGCGATATCTATTTCATCGACTTCCCTGTGACAGGGGCCGGTGAGATGGCCGGACCTCATCCGGCGCTGATCGTTCAAAATGATGTGGGGAACCGAGCGAGTCAGTTGACCATTGTAGCTGCGATCACGAGCAATCTCCGAGTAGCTCAGCTTCCGGTAGGGGTCCAGATTTCTCCAAGGGAATCAGGCTTGCCGCGGCCATCGGTGATTCATCTCGGCCATCTCTACACCGTTGACAAACGCCGCCTGGGACGTCGGGTGGGCAGTCTCCCTCCAACTCGACTGCGGGAAGTGGACCAGGCCGCCCAAGTCAGCCTTGGACTGAGGCCGTTCCTCATCAGCCACACCTCTTAAAGAGCACGTCATCAAAGGCCGTCGCCACGGCCGCAAGTTCCACTTGGGCGACCCCGTCCGCGTCCGCGTCGTTCGCATCAACGCGTTTTGCAGTGAGATCGATTTCGAGCTGGTTTAAGGGTTCAAAGGCTTCGGTGAGCACGATAGCGCTAATGCTGGGAGTGTTTACGACGCCGTAACCCGATCCCGTTACAATAATTGTCGAGCCTTTGATACCAGTCCGGCTTTGCTCCGGGGCAAACGGCTGTCGTATCCAGCAGTTCTAGGGCCTTGGCAATGTCTTCAGCGAGTTGCTCTGTCCATACTACTTCGCAAGTTTTTCCAGCGGGCCGGAAAGCAACCAATTGGAACTCACAATCCTGAGGCCAGCCTCGTGCTGTCAATTCACGCCCGGCATTCGTCTCAATAATCGTATTTCCTAGGCGGTCGGTATCGATCGGAATGGCTAAAGCAAGCATGGCTCGTCCTCCGGTTTCACTGAAGAGTCAAATTCAAGCGCCACACGATGGCGGATAGGCGCGGCCCGTCGATCAGCCCGATCGACGGTTTATTCGCGTGGCTCGCCTCACTCACGGCTGCCCTTGTGAAAGCGCTAGTTGTCACGAAAACGCCCTTAGCGGTAGCGCTTAAAGCTCCCCTAAAGCTATTGATATCGGGACTACCTACTGCATGACGCCACCGCTTGACTTGAGCCTGGACGTGGGTGCCAGCAAAGAAGTCATTCTCCTCTTCCACGTAAGCATTCACGTCTATTCCGCCATCGCCACTCGCTCTAGTCACCGTGACATCTACGAAGCCGCTCCGCTCCATGACCCGCTTGATGAACTGTTCGAATTCAAGCGGCGCAATCTGGAGAAGCCTCATACGAATGTTTTCAAGCTCGCCGGGCGGTCTGATTCCCGGAGGTGAATCGTCCACAGCCGTAGTAGTAACTTCTCGGTCTAAGGTTACAAGCGGATTATTCTGGCGAGATTGTGCAAGTAGGGTGGCGGTTATGGTCCTCGCCTCACTGATAGGAACCGCAGGGGGAGAACTGTAGATACGAAAATCAAACGCCCAGACCCGGCGGATGTTGCCCTTTTTGTCCGCTTGCCTTTCTTGGTAATGGCGCAGTAGTTCCAACAGGCCGAGAAATCGATAAGTCTGCCTGCCAAGATTGACGAAACCAAACAATGGCGTCGGAACTGTGTATTGCTCGATGAGCCGCTTATTTCGGCCTGTGAGTTCTTGATCGCCTTCGCGACCTTGCGCGGTATAGGTCAGAACATCGCCCTCGATGCGATCACAATACGGGTTTTCCGATCTTGATCTTCCGGAGTCTTCCGCCGCTGTCAGCACGGCGACGTGTCTTATATTCCGGTCAGCGCCGAGCGCTGGTCGGATGCCTCCGAGATTCTCGACATCTAGCGAGAACCGAATCTGGTCATTCGTGTAGCTTTTCCCAACCGTGAAGCTTGAGACTTTAGTCATCAGCCTCTCCCCTACACGATGAAGCAAGAACCGGACACATGATTGCGACGAAAATGACGAGAAGGATGTTGTCCGTCACTTCGTTACCCGCCGTCTTAAACGCAGCCATTATCTGTGATCGCTTGTTATTTGAAGAGACGTCGCGCATTTGTCTCTAAGTAGAAATCTTGATGCCAACGGAATAACTAGGAGGTTTTTGCCCTGCCCCGTAAAGCGATCCCAGCTGTTGTCTCGCCGTACGAAGGACCGAGCTGATATTACCGAATACTGCCTCCGATTGCACGAAAAATTTCTGCGCAGATAGGGATTTAACTCACCTATTCCGACTTATCGGGTGCCTCTGCTCGGTTGTTACTCTATTCAGCAAAATAAAGTTGTTACCATCAATCAAAATGTCACTGGCATTCCTATTCCGCCAAAAAATCGTTTGAAGCTACCTCTAACCAGGGCCCTCGCTTCTTTAGCCGGTCTGCCTTCGAGGCGGCTCAACATTTGCGCGGCGACTCTAAGGCCCCTTCCCTCTACTCTCCCGAAATGTAGTTGAAGGAACTTCAACCCTTCAGCGACAAATGGATGCCTGAGGGCCTCCTTTACTTCTCGGGCCGGATCGCCGTTCTCCGCGCCGCCATGCGTAACGAGATAGTAGATGTCATAGGCGTCTTTGTCCTTGGGGTTCTCCTTGAACACGCGCGCCTTGAGGGCCAGAGACGCCGCAAGATTGGCTACATCTATTTCTGTGTCGATGACTTCTCCTGCAAGCGTGGTGCCTGTGATTCTTTTCTTAAAGGTGAAATGGTCTTTGATCTCCTGTTTGCCCCCAAGTAGATCGACAATCACCGTCTTACCCGAAAGCTCTCGGCGCATTCGCTGGCTGCTGGACCGTTGGTAACCCTTTTGCTCCAATCTGTCCATGATCTTTTCAAGCTCAACCATCGGGACCAAAAACGCCAGGTCAACGTCTTCCGTACCGGCAAATCCGATAGCTTCAGGCGGACGATCAGCTCGATCCAGGAGATAATAAACTGCCCACCCGCCGATCAGGTAAAACTTGTCCTTGTAATCCGCCAAGCAGTGAACAACATCGTTAAGAACCTGGCGGCACGCTTCAAGGGCCTCCCTGCTGTACACATCGTCCTCTCAAAACTTGAGCCGTTCACGCCGAAGTTCTTCCGCCGCTTCCTGTCCCCTGCCGCCCATCGCCCAGAGATCCAGGTACAACTGAAGATCGCTCACGACATAGATGCCTTTGACCTGTCTCGATCCGATGAACTCATTCTCTTGCTCTACAACTCTGATAAGAAGATTCC
The DNA here is from genome assembly GCA_041483675.1 of Binatia bacterium. Taxonomy (GTDB): domain Bacteria; phylum Desulfobacterota; class Binatia; order UBA9968; family UBA9968; genus 2-12-FULL-60-19. The sequence continues at coordinate 63,732 of JBGPGE010000002.1, read as the reverse complement.
CTTCGGAAGAGACCGGCTCGGCTTTCAACTCTTCCAGAAATTCCTCCTTCAAAACATCGACATAGCAATGGACCAGCGTCGGGGTGAGATATGAGGATATGAAGGAGGCGCCGCTGGGCCCGCTAAGGGCATATCGAACCCCGTGGCCAAGCGCAGCCTTTTTGAGCTTCGTCACGGTTTGTTGGAGAGAACCCGCCGGGACAACGTAGCGCGGCCACTTGGGCGCCCGCCGGTAATATTCCTCTCTCCACGCTTCCAGCAAGCGCGCCGGGTCCTCCAGCTTGAAGGCTCCAATCTCTTTCTTGGCAAAGAAATTGTTTTCCAGTGCCATCGCGATTCGGTGAATCAGTCCGATGCTTACTCCCGTTTCGGTCGATAGTCCTTTTAATGTCCACGACCGCTTCGGGTCCGAGAGCAGGCAGCGAATAACCCTGGACGACTTCGGAGAGAAAAGGCTTTGCATCTCTCGCGGTTTCTTGAATTTGTTGGGGTTGCCGGTCCGTTCAATGTAAAGGCCATCCATACTGAGCAGGCAATTTCCCGAGAGATCGACGAACCCCACTCCGAGATCTCGGCAGATTTCCGCCCCTTCCCGGCTTATAAATGGGGCGATGATCACGGCGTAGTCATACTTGGTGCGCGTCAGAAGGTCTTTAAGCCAAACTGCCGAGCGGCGCAGAATGGAAGGCTCTCCGCTGGCCTTCGCTTCGCCGGCTATTTTGAATTTCTTCTGTCCGAAATTCAGTAGGAAGCTAAAATCGAGCCTGCGATCGGCTTGTCTCGACTCGGTGGAAATTTGGCTGATTTCCAGGCGCGGGATCGCTCGAAGGAGTTTGAAAGCGCCCGGGATAAGCTTACTGGCTGTGGATGTAGATAGCGGGGCAATCTGTTTCGGTATTATTTCAGTTTCACCCATTGGTGAAACCAATAATATAGTGAAACAAGAGAAAGGTCAAGAGCAACCCCCGACCGGCAAGCTCTCGAAAGGCTTACCCGGCGCCCGCGATTTGAAAAGCCGGTTGTATTCTTCCGGCTCCATTCCGGGTCATTGTTTCTCCAACGCGCGGAGGATACGTTTGCGCGTTGCGGCATCGAAATCCTGTCCGTAGAAACGAAGAAAGAGCGCCTTCCGCAACGCGGCGGGAGAGGCCGCCGGATCTGCCTGCAATATCGAGGCGCGGACCAACGCTTGAGCCGTGGCATGCATGGAGCACCCCATCTTCAGCCGTTCCTCTCCCGAGCGCTCCAGGAGCAAATCGCGGTACTTACTCTCTACCGTATCTGATGTGTCTTTCACTGCGAGACCTCCCGGTAAAGCGACTCGACACCCAAGTTCTTCGCCCAGCGAGCAAGGTAGCGCCGGTCCAGTCCTTTTACGGACCGCAGCAGGTTCCGAACATCCGTGAGCTGAACTTCCGACCTCGATTCCTTCGCCCAATCGAGCTTCGATAAGATCAAGTCCTCCGGCGCGACTACGCATAGATACTGACGATCGACGGCAACTTTTTTCCGGCGCGAAAATTCCATTCGCCGGTAGAGGCTATCCTTACGCACGACGAAATCGACCTTGATCACATACTCCGTGTGAATCAGATTGAACATGCGCTTCCGGTTTACGGCTTCTTCGACGGCTTGTCGGTCAACATAAAAATCATCCGCAAAAAGTTCAACGACGCGAGCGACGTCTTTACCCGTCAACTCCACGACGAGATCGATATCACGAGTCATCCGCGGCACGGTATAAAAATTCGCGGCGGTCGATCCGGTTATCATATAGGCGATCCCGGCTTGATCGAGCCGTCGAGCTACCTCCTTTAAAACCTCCATCTCTTCGCTTATCGCCATTTTCTAGCACAGCGAGATTCGAGGTTCCTTTGAACCCATTCTATTCGTACCTCAGCGCTTCGATCGGGTCCAGGCGCGAGGCTTTTTGCGCGGGGTAAAAGCCGAAGAAGACGCCGACGCCGCCGGAGACGAGCAGGGCGAAGGCGATGATATCGGGACGGATCGGGATCGGCCATTCCATGAGCCGGTGGATCATGTCGGAGCTGCCCACGCCGATGATAATCCCCAGCATCGTGAGGAAAGAGCGGAGCTTATTCCGTCTCAGCGCGCGAAGCGCAATTTTTAGCGTCATCAAGCACATCCGCCGCCACCTAATCCCTAATTTCCAATTTCTAACTCTAATCCCGTTACTTTTCCAACGCCATCCGATAGATTTCTTTCTTCGAGTAGGAAAACTTCTCGCCCAAAACCTCCGCGATCTCTTTCACCCGTAGCCCTTTTTTCTTGAGCTTCTCGACCTCGACCCGCAAGAGTTCTTCCGTGGGGCTCTCCTCGCCGCCGTAGCCGCCGATCACCATCGTGATCTCCCCGCGCGGCTCGCTCCGGCCGGCGGCGGCGCTCACCTCGCTGATGCGGCCGCGGATGAATTCTTCGTGAATCTTGGTGACCTCCCGGCCCAGCACCAGCTCGCGGTCGCCTAAAACTTCCAACAGGTCCTTGAGCGATTCTTTAAGCCGGTGTGGAGTCTCATAAAAGACCAGAGTTCTCGTCTCTTCCCGCAGCTGCTGCAGCCTCGCGCGCCGCTCGTGTTGCCTGGCGGGCAGGAAGCCCTCGAAGGCGAAGCGGTCCGTCGGCAAGCCGCTGACGCTCAGCGCCGCAGTCAGGGCGGACGGCCCGGGGATGGGAACTATTGGAATCGCTTCTCGAACCGCCGCCTGGACGAGGCGGAAGCCGGGATCGGACAGCGTCGGCGTGCCGGCGTCGGAAACCAGCGCGACGCTCTTTCCGGCTTTGAGCTGCTCGATCAACAGCGCCGATTTCTCCTGCTCGATCTCGTCGTAATAACTGGTGAGGGAAGTCGATGATATGCCGTAGCGCGTGAGCAGCTTGCGTGTGTGGCGGGTGTCCTCGGCGGCGATGAGATCGGCCTCCTTCAGCACCCTGAGCGCGCGTAGCGTGATATCTTCGAGATTGCCGATCGGCGTCGCGACGACATAAAGAACCCCCGCCATACCTCAGCCCAACCCTTCAGTGCTGAGTGCTGGGTGCTGAGTGCTGAGTTCCTCACCGCTCCTAGTCATACTCAGAACTCAGCACTCATTGCTCAGCACTTTATTTTCCCCAGTCCCTCGCGTACCGGAAATCGCGGTCGATGGTGCGCTGCGAGATTTTGGCGATGACCGGCAGGCGCCGCTTGAATTGCGAGTCCATGATCCGGCGCGTCACGTCGTCGACGAACTTCTCCGTAAAGCCTGCGGCGATCAGCTCCGGCTTGGCATAGCGCTCGTCCACCATGAGATAGAGCAGCTTGTCCACCTCGCGGTAGCTGAAGCCCAGCTCGCCTTCGTCGGTCTGGCCGGCCCACAGGTCGGCGGACGGCTGTTTGCGCACGATCGCTTCCGGCACCCCCACCGCTTCGGCCAGCGCCCAGACCTGAGTTTTATAGAGATCGCCCAGCGGATTGACCGCCGAGGCCATGTCGCCGTAGAGCGTGCCGTAGCCGAGCAGCAGCTCGGTCTTGTTGCTGGTGCCGAGCACCAGCGCGTTCCAGCGCGCCGAGTGGTCGTAGAGGATCGTCATCCGCTCGCGCGCCATTTTGTTGCCCCGCCGTTTCTGATCGGCGTCGGGAAAGCGCTCGAAGTAGGCGTCGATCTCAGGCGTGATGTCGATGGCGAGAGACTGGATCGAACTTTTGCGCACCACCAGCTCTGCGTGCTCGCGGCTCTCCGGGTTCGAGCTTTTGTAGGGCATCATGATGCCTAGGACATTGCCGCCGCCGAGCGCCTCCGCTGCCAACATCGCGCTGAGACTCGAATCGACGCCGCCCGACAAGCCGACCACGACGCGGCTGAGTCCCACCTTCTCGACTTCGTTGCGAATGAAGGCGACGAGAATCTTGCGCACCAGCGTGACATTGGTCGGAATCCCTACCATCACCTCTCTCTCTTCCCCCTTGCCTGCCCTGAGCTTCGTCGAAGGGCCTTCTGCGCTTTGCTCTTTCCGCTTTGCTCTTTGCCTTCTGCCTTCTGCCTACTGCCTACTGCCTTCCTTTCCGTTCCCGCCGGCCTCTCCCGAATCCGCGTCAGCTCATTGATCGTCAGATCGATATCCTCGTCGCGCAACAGGGGCGCCATCGTGCGCTTGCGCCTGACCGATTCCAACGCCACTTCCGCGACCAGGAAATCCTCCTCGTAATATTTCGCCTTGGCTACTCTATGTCCGAAAGGATCGACGATCTCCGATCCGCCCCAGAAGCCGACCCCGTCTTCGAATCCCACGCGGTTGCCGTGGACCAGGTAAAGGCCGAAGGTTTCGGCATAGGCGCGGTTGATCAGCTCCCAATAGCGCGCGTTGTCGTCTTGCGGCTGCCCGTCGGTGATGCCGCGCAGCGGGCTGGTGGACGGGCAGAAGAGCGCCAGCGCGCCGTCGAGCGCCGCGAGATAGGCGGTCGAGGGGTGCCACAGGTCCTCGCAGATGAGCAGGGCGATACGGCCGAAGCGCGAGTCGAAAGCGCGAACCCGATCGCCGCGGGCGAAGTAACGCTGCTCGTCGAACATCCCATAGGTCGGCAGATAGACTTTGCGGTGAACGTGGCGAATCTCTCCCCGCTCGAAATAGACGGCCGCGTTGTAGAAGCGATAGTCCGCGCTCTCTTCGACCAGGCCGGCGACGAAGGCCGTCTCGCGGCTGAGTTTTTTAAGCCGTCCGATCTCCGGCGAAGAGAGCTTGAGCGCCACGCCCGGCACCATGTCGCGGAGAAAATAGCCGGTCAGGCTGAGTTCGGGGAAGAGCAACAGCTCGGCGCCCGCTTTGACGCCTTGACGAATCTTCTCCTCGTAGAGATCGAGATTCGACTTGAGGTCGCCGAGCTTTGGGTTGATCTGCGCGATAGCAACTTTAAATGCCACGTTCCCTCCTGGTTTGAAGGTAACACATGGCGCTAGAGGCTTGCAATTTGCCGCTCGCGGCTGTTAGTTGGAAACAAGGAGCCGTTCAATGGCGGAAAAAGTTTTGATCTTCGGGCAGGATCTCTGACAATACACGCGGAGTGCCCGTGAGGACTACTCTCGACGCAAGATTGCCTTTGAATACATCAACGTCCTGCGCGATCCCGAGGGACTTAAACAGATGCTCGCCGTCTCCGGCAACCAGCGCGAGATTCCGGTGATCTTCGAAGGCGGCAAGGTGACGATCGGCTTCGGCGGCACGTGATCGGTCTAAGGCCGGCGGCGCCGGTCTTCTAACCCCTAACAATCTATGCCTTGCGAAGCGTCAAATGCGCGATCTGCGGCGGGCAGTTGATGCGGATCGGCAGGCCGGTGATCCCGATGCCCCGGCCGACAAACAGGGTCGAGCCTTTCGCGGTCGAGATCGCCGGATTGTCGCCGCGGGGCAGGCGGAAAAGCCCTTCGGCATACGGCGTGACCAGCCGGGCAAGAGAAATATTCCACGGCATGTCGGCGAGTTTTATCTGGCCTCCATGATAGTGGCCGGAGAGAGTGAGGTCGATCCCCCGCTCGGCGGCGTCGGGAAAGACCTCGGGACGATGGGAAAGGAGGATCCGTACTTCTCCCGGCTCCTTGCCGGCGGCGGCTTTGATAGCCTGCGGCAGATCGGGCTTGCCCCACTTGAGATCGTCGATGCCGAGCAGATTCAGCCGGCTGTTGCCGACCGGTAAGCTCACCGCGCCGTTGCGTAAAACTTGAATGCCCTTTTCGCCGAATCGGCGCTCCAACTCGTCCTCAATGCCGGCATAGACGTCGTGATTGCCGAGACAGGCGAAGGTTCCGTAGCGCGCCCTCAGCGCCGAGAGAACTTCGACGCAGGGGTCGACCTCGGAGGCGCTGCCGGCGACAAAGTCGCCCGTCAGGGCGATCAGGTCGGGCGCAAGCCGGTTGATCGTTTCCACGTAGGCAGCCAGCTCCTCCGGCGGCATGAAGGGGCCGACGTGGATATCGGTCAACTGGACAATGGTCAATTGCGAGAGGGCGCTCGACAGCCCCTCTACGGGCAGCGTGAAGTGGTCCACCCGAAATCGCCGCCGCTCCACCAACGACCCGTAACCGCCGGCGATAAACGGCGCGCCGGCAAAGACGCTTGCGCCGAGCTTCAGCAAACGGCGCCGCTCAAGATCCGGCGTGGCACCCGGCTGCCGCATACGCGACGCGACCCACCCGAGCAGCCGGTAGCCCCATAGAATCGCCGCCCAGCCCACCGAGCCAAACAGCCAGATCGCAAATAGCAGGAAGCCGGTCTGGACGGGTTGAGGATAAGGCTCCTGCGGAATCAAGCCAAAGAGCATGATCCAGGCAAAGGGCGAGAGCATGACCAGAAAGAAAATCCACACGCCCGCCTCGAGCGCCCGTCTGGCCGGCCCGGCGGCAACGCGCCGCTTGAGAAAGGCCGTGACTCGAGTGAGGAGGTAATATTGAAGGATTAGGTAGAAAAACAGAAAAAGAAAAAAAACCGTCCTGACGCTCGTAAAATTCATGGCAGAAAAGTATTATAGCGGGAAGATTCGGGCCGCACAACCGGCCGGGCCGAGGAACTACCCCTCAGCAAGCTGCGGGGTATCGGAACTGGGCAACGTGATTTGTCTTAAAGGCGTCACCCCCGAATGTTTCTATCGGGGGTCCAGTTCCGAATCCGCCTGGATTCCCGCTTTCGCGGGAATGACGGACTTCGGGATCCGCAATTGACTTATCGCAGCAGGCTGCGGGGAATTAACCCGCAGCGAGTAAACTCCGTCAATGCTGAAAGACGTCGTCGCAAAAAAAATTTCCCTCACGTTCGGCGCCGGCGCGAGCCTCGCCGCGCTCGCGCCCCTGGCCGGAGACGCCTCGAGCCGGCGCTATTACCGCGCCCGGCTGAGCGGCCCGGCGGCGCCGCGCTCTCTCGTCGTCATGGAGCTTTCGGGCAGCGCGCTGCCGCTCTCCTCGGAGGAGCTTGCCGTCTTCAGCGAACCGCTCAAAGAGCTGCCCTTTCTCAACGTGCACCGCTTTTTGAAATCCATCGGCGCGCGCGTGCCGGAGCTTTACGGCCATTGGGTCGAAGAGGGGCTGCTGTTCCTGGAGGATCTGGGCGATACATGTCTTTGGGAGCGGGTGCAGGGGCTTCCGGCTGCGGAAGTCTTGCAGTGGTATGAAAAGGCGATCGACCAACTGCTGCTCATTCAAATCGAAGGAACACGCAAGCGGGACGACTCCTGCGTCGCCTTCCGCCAGCGCTTCGATTTTCGCCTCTACATGTGGGAGTTCGACCATTTTATCGAATACGGCCTGGAGAAACGCCCCGGCGTCAACTTACCAGCGGCGGATAAAAAACTGCTGCGCGAAACTTTTGCCGCGATCTCCCGGCGGCTGGAGAGCGCGCCGCCCTGCCTGAACCACCGGGATTTTCACAGTTGGAACCTGATGGTCCACGAGGCCGGGATCGCCGTGATCGACTTTCAGGACGCGCTGCTCGCGCCACCGCAGTACGATCTCGCCTCGCTGCTGAACGACCGCGAGACCGACGGCGCGATCCGCCCCGATCTCGAACACCGCCTGCTGAATTACTACCTGCGAAAACGTGAGGAGATGGGCGAGCACAGAGCGGACCGCGACGAATTCCTCGAACTCTACCTGCTCTCCGCCTTGCAGCGGGATTTCAAAGTCGTCGGGCGCTTTCACTATCTCGATCTGGTCAAAGGCAAGCCGGGCTACAAGAAATATCTCCCGCCGACGCTCAAGCGCATCAAGCGCAACCTGGAAAAGTTGCCGGAGCTTAAGAAGCTCGTTCCACTGCTGGCGATGCATTTTGAGGAGATGAGATAATGTTCTCAACAATGAAAATGAACCACCCCGCAGCAAGCTGCGGGGTATCAGAAGAGAGCCATGAGAGCTTATCCCAAAGTCGTCACCCCCGGATGTTTTTATCGGGGGTCCAGTCCGAAATTCGCCTGTGGTGAGCCCAGTCGAACCACCGCTAAAAGCATGCGGGAATGACGGACTTCGTAAAGGAAATGAAAATTGAAAAATGTAAAAATCAAAATGACGAAAAAAAACCCGGAACAGAAGCCATCGTCTGTTCTTTCACTTTGCACTTTTCATTTTGCATTTTTCATTTTGCATTTGCAGCACGGCCTTTGGCCGAGCTAAGAAGGCTGCGATGAGAGCCATGGTCTTCGCCGCCGGCTACGGCACGCGCCTGGGTCCGGCCACCGACAAACTTCCCAAGGCGCTCATTCCCGTCGCCGGCCGCCCAATGATCGAATATCCGCTCTTGCTGCTCAAGCATTACGGGATCGACGAAATCATCGTCAACCTGCACCATCTGGGGGAGAAGATCGAAGCCTACTTGCAGGATGGCGCAAAGCTCGGACTGAAGGTCAGCTACTCAAGGGAAAAAGAGCTGCTCGACACGGGCGGCGGGCTGTTGCAGGCCAAAGCGTTTTTGCGCGACGGCCCGTTCGTGGTCGTCAACAGCGACGTGCTGATCGACCTGCCGCTGGCGGAGGCGATCGAGGCCCATCGAAGAACGAACGCGACGGCGACCTTGGTTCTGCGGCAGGACACCGAGGCCGACCGCTACGGCGCAATCCAAATTTCCGCGGATCGTCGGGTGCAGCGTTTTCTCAGCCACGAGCGGCCGGGCATCGGCGCCGCCGGCCCGCTCGCAAAATATATGTTTACGGGAGTCCAGGTTCTCGACCCGAAGATTTTCGACTTTATGGCTGAGGAGGCGGCTTCGCCGTTCGGCATCACCAAAGTCACCTATCCGAAAATGGTCCGCGAGGGCGCGGCCCTCTACGGCTTTCCCTTCGGCGGTTTCTGGCAGGACCTCGGCACTCCGGAGCGGATCAAAGCGGCGGAGGAGAAGCTGGCGAGCGGCGAGGTGAAACTGCACTATCTGTCAAATGCAAAATGAAAACCCTTATGATAATTTTCTCTAGAGTTGTCACCCCCGAATGTTTTTATCGGGGGTCCAGTCCGAGTCCCGCCTGGATTCCCGCCATTCGAGAGCCTCATGGTGGTGAGCAAAGTCGAACCACTAAAAGCATGCGGGAATGACGGACTTTGGCAGTTCTACCACCACCACTACGCAGTAAGCTTCTCTCTCCTTCTGCCTTCTGCCTTCCTCACGCGCCCGGCACGAGACTGCGCACCACCAGCAAAAACGCCATCCCCGCGAGCACGGAAGCGATCACTTTCCAGTTGAATTGCCGGTGCGCTTCGGGCAGCAGGTCGCCGGCGCCGATGTAGATGAAATCGCCGGCGATGAAGGCGAGCAGCTTCTGCTGAAAATCGGCGGGAATAAATCCGGCCAGCACGGCGCCGACCGGGTAGAGCAGGCCGGCGAGCGCCAGGCCGAGGACGGTCGCCCCCACACCCCATTTCGCCTGGCGCATGATCAGCGCCGAGGTCATGCCCTGCGGAATCTCATGGCAGACCACCGCCAGCGTGATCGTCAATCCCAGCAGCGGGTCGATGAGATAACCCACCATGATGCCGGCCCCGTCCACCACGTTGTCGAGCGCCATGCCGAAGACCGCGACCGGGCCGATCTGGTGGGTGTGGCATTCGGCCTCGCCGCAGGCGTGGATCATGATGAGTTTTTCCAGGACGTAGAACGAGACGAAGCCGAGCGCCAGAAACGGCGCATCCGACTTGAGGTCGGTCTCGGGAAGGATTTCGAAAAAGGTGACCGCCAGCAAGACGCCGGCGGCAAAGGCGATCACGTAGCGGGGCTGGATTTTCTCGCTCGGGACCCGGAGGGCGAACCATCCGGCCACGAGGTCGGAGGAGCCGGCGATCAGCGCATAGAGATAGACCATTAAATTGCCCCCGCGGGAAGCTGCGGCGTATCAAAAGGCCCTCGGATGACTTTTCCCCAAGTCGTCACCCCCGAATGTTTTAATCGGGGGTCCAGTCCGAAATTCACCTGTGGTGAGCAAAGTCGAACCACTAAAAGCATGCGGGAATGACGGAACTCGTAAAGGAAATGCAAAATGGAAATTGCAAAATGGAAAAGTCAAAATGACGGAAAGAGACCCGGAGCCGCCACTATCTTCTTTTCTTTCATTTTGCACTTTGCATTTTTAATTTTGCACTTTGCACTTTTTCCGGGGGTCCAGCCCGAAAATCGCCCGGGCGCTACGCGACGCGCTGCTTGCCGCCGTCCACCGCCACCTTGCTGCGCACCAGCGCGACGGTGTTCACCACGTTGAGTTTTTTGAACAGGAACTCGAAGCGCTGCTCGAGCGTCTTGCCGATCTCTTTGCGAAAGGCCTCCGGCAGGGTCCAGAACTTCTCTTTCAGCGGCCCGAACCCTTTTTTCCGAGTCTTGTAGATAAACTGCTCGTCGGTCTCGCCCTCTTTCTTCTCCGCCGCGCACTCCTTGCGCAGAAAATCGTAAATCTCGTTTTTGACCGCCGCGGGAAAGCCGGGATCGTCGTAGAGCATGTTCTGAAACCCGGTCGCCAGGTGAATCTCCGCGCAGCCGGTCGGCGGGAAGTGGTCGAAGGCCTCCTCCGGCAGCGTCGAGGCGCCGTGCTGCACCGCGCCCGCCATGCCGTACTTGCCGCGCGCCACCTCCGAGAGCTTCGCCAGGACTTCGAAGTCGAGCTTGACGCGGGCGATAGTGCCGTCGGGGAGCGGCACGCCGCCGTGCGTCGTGCCGGTCTGGACGCTGATCTTGCTGATCCCTTTTTGCCCCTTGCCGCGCTTGTCCAGCTCCTCGTGAAATCCCGCCATGTAGGCCTCAAGCTCCTCGACCGTGCTGTTCTTGCCGCCGACTTCGCCGATCTCGCCGCCGACGGAAATCGAGACGCCCTTGGGCTCCAGGCCGCGCAGGTGGTGAGTCAGCTCCGCGGCGACTTCGCAGTTGTCCTGCTGCTGCGCCCGGACCGTCGGGCGGCTTAAGTCCACCAGCGTGGAGCTGTCGATGTCGATGTTGAAGAACTCCGCTTCGATCGCTTCCCGAATGAGGTCTTTCAAGGCCTGGATCTCCGCCTGGGGATTTTTCTGGAAATTCTTGAGGCTGGCCTGAAAATGATCGCCCTGGATAAAGAGCGGGCCGGAAAAACCCTCCTTGATCGCCGCAGCGATCACCGCATGAGCGTATTCTCCGGGCCGCTGTTGGGTGTAGCCGATCTCCGAGCGGGCGATCTCGAAAACCACCGCGCCGACCTGGTTCTTGAGCGCCGCGCGAAACACCGCGCGCGCCATGTCGTAGGTGAGGCCGCGGATGTTGATCGCCGGCACCGTCATGCCGCTGAACTCGCCGCGCCCTCTGGCCTCGTAGAGACCGAGGATGGAGGCCGGCTGGATGCCGAGCGCGCCGGCGCACTGTCTCACGATCCGCCGCGCCGCCTGCTTGATCTCGGCGTTTTCGTGAAACACGCCGTTGAACACCAGTCGGTCGATGACTTGAGAGCGGAGCTTCTCCGCGTCCACCACACGCGTCTTACCGTCGATATCAACCACGCCTTGCAGGCTCTTTTTCATCTCCTCCAGGCCGGCGTATCTCATATCGCGCCCTCCCTTTCGATCGGCGGATTTACCTCGCCTTAACCTCATACCCTAAAAAGCCCTCTTTGGGCAAGAAATGCGCGATCAGCCTCCGGTTTCCCCCGCGCGCCGCGACTTTATAATCCTGACCGCCTCCTCGTAGTGTTCGACGGCCTCTCCTTTCCTTCCAGCCTGGAGGAGGGCCACGCCGAGCTTTTCATGAGCTTCGGCGAAGTCCGGCTGTATGCGCACCGCCCGGCGGAAGTAAACGATAGCTTCCTTCCAGTCGCCCTGAGCGAGGAGTGCAAGACCGAGGTTATACAAAGCGTTGGCGGAGTCAGGCTCGATTTTAAGGGCCTCACGGTAGTGATCGATGGCGTCGGCTAATTGCCCCTGGCCCGCCAGGAGATTGCCCAGATTGATGTGCGCCTTGAAATGGTCGGGCGCCAGCTCCAGCGTTTGGCGATATTGTACAAGCGCCTGCTCAAGCTGTCCCTGACGAGTGAGGGCGACGGCCAGGTCGTAGTGCGCCTTGGGAAAGGCCGGGTAAAGCTCAAGGGAGCGCCGATAGTACCCGATGGCCTCTTCGAGCTCGCCGCGCCCGGCTCGAATCGCCCCGAGGTTATAGTGCGCGAAGCTCGACTTAAAGATCGAATTTTCCGAAACCGAAAGGACATGCTGCCACAGAGTTTCCGAATCGCGCCAGACCAGTGTCTGCTTCCAGGTTAAAACGCCGAATGCCAACAAAGCCAAACCGGCCGTCGCCGAGAGGGCGAGCGATCTTTTCCAATCGAGCTTACCCCATCCATAGATGAGGCCTGCTGCTCCAAGCAGCGCCCAGCCGAGACAGGAAAGATAGGTGTAACGATCCGCGGCGAGCTGCGGCCCGCTCTGCGCAACCCCCGACACCGGCGCGAGGAGCAAGATATAGTAGATCCAGACCGCCAGGCCGGCGGGCCAGGCGTGTCTGAAGCGATACAGCCCGGCTGAGATCGCCAGCACGGCGAAACCGCTCAGGACAAAAGGCCGGCTCCAAGGATTGAACGGGACCGGCAGCTCGTAGAGCGGAGACAAGCTCAGCGGCAGCACGCTTTTCCAAAGATAGAAAGCGATGCCGAATAAGGCTTGCGCCAAACGCGCGCCGACGCCATAGCCTTCCAGCGTCGTCAACGCGCCCGCTTCATGCTGAGCAAACAAGGCGACGGCTCCAAAGACCAAAGCCAACAGCAGAAAGGGAACCTTCTCTCGCAATACCGATTGGAACTCCGGCCCCAACCACTCCTTCACCCCGCCTCTCAGCCGCCTGAGAGGATAGATATCGAGCAGCAAAAGCGCGAACGGGAGGGTTATCCCGCCGGCTTTTGCGAGCAGAGAAGCAGCATAAGCGGCCAGAGCAAAGTTGCGCCAGCGGGTAAAATCGCCCCTCTCTCCGGCGACGGCCTTCAGATAACAGAGGAGCGTCGAAAGAAAGAACAGCCCCGAGAGCACGTCTCGCCGTTCAGTCGCCCAGGCTACGGATTCCACCCGCAAGGGATGGACGCTGAAGAGGAGCGCGGCAAAGCCGGCCGCCACTCGCAGGGAATGCTCCCCAAAGGCGCTGGAAGCCGACGGCGCCGGCGAGAGCAGACGGATGGCGATAAAGTAAAACAGGACGGCGTTGGCGGCGTGGAGCAAGAGGTTGGTCAGGTGATAGCCGAACGGATTCATCCCCCACACCAGGTAGTCGAACGCAAAACTCAACCAACTGAGAGGCTGATAGTGCCCCATGTGAAAAGCGGTGAACATCCAGCGAAGCTGAGTCCAGCCGAGGCCCCGGTAGTTGGGGTTTTCAAGCAGATTGTCCGCGTCATCCCAGTTGACAAAGCCATTCTGCAAGGCAGGGAGGAAGGCGGCGACGGTCAGCAGCGAAATCACCACGGGCGGCAGCAGCTCCCGCCAGGCAGGATATTTAGTCAGGGTTTTCATTCGCCTCAATATACATAGCTCTACCGCAACGAACAATCGGCAGCCGGTCGGATTTTCAAGGACCAGGATGGTGGTCGTTTTTTTTGGGAAAAGAATCCCGTCCGCCCGAACTCTCAACACATAGGCAAGTGGTGGCTTGTCGTCCCATTGTTCTATGGAGGGGACGTGGCCGTCTAATATAGACTGTCCCATCAAGACATAGGTGCTCTCGTCCCAGTCTATGACGGCAGGGAAGAAGAATGGCAGACGCAATGCTAGGGCCAGCAAAAATAGTAGGAAAAAGACGCCGAGTCCCTTATGATAGGTAAGGCGGCCTCTCTCCGTTACCCGCCATTCTTCTCTGTGCTATTTAAACTTACCATCTGAGATGGATTTTAGTTGTCCGTGGAGATTAGGCTTTCATTCTACACCACGGGAGGAATCCAGCACCAAAACTAGACTTAACAAATTATAGTTACAGTCAGGCGCGGCGAGTCGCAAACGCGACAGGTTTTGCGCATAAGGATGGGGCCATCCTGATTGAATGGTTTTGAATTTGCGTCAACTCCTTTTTCCCCAGCCCATTTTTATTAACAAAACGCGGATTGTATAGGAAACGCCGAATTTCATAAAGTGCAGCCAATTGGAGTCGGTTTTGGACTGACCGGCCTGCCTCAGCCCGTAATGATAAGGCACTTCCGTCACTCGCAACCCTCTTTGGTAGCACTCATAAACCCATTCGATAAAATAATCTCCAAAACCCTGCATGGACAGAGGCGCTTTTTGAAGCACTTCGCGCCGGACCGCGGCAAAGCCGGAGGTCCAATCCCGAAGTTGATTCCCTAAAAGAAAACGCGCGTAACAATTAAAGAGATAACTCAAGAACGCCCGAAACCGCGGCCGCGTGTCCTTGCCGCCGGGAATATACCGGGAGCCGATCGCGACGTCGTATGAATCCAATTTTTCAACCAAACTCATGATATCTTCAGGAGGAATTCCCAAATCGCAATCCAGCCAAACAATGATGCGGCCGCGCGCCGCCTGAGTGCCCTCGGCAATGGCGGAAGCAAGCCCCCGGCGTCCTATTCGCCGTATCAGACGACAACGCGGCTCCCGCAGATTTTCCACCAATTCCCAGGTCCGGTCAGGGCTGTCATCGTCGACGACGATCACTTCCAAAAGCGAATCCCCCAAGGACTTCAAAATCCGGAAAACCGCCTCCAAAATAGTCTCGCACTCATTGTAGGACGGGATCACCACGGAAATCAATTCTTTTTCTGCGATCATGACGGAACCTTTACCTCATCTCTTTTTAATAATTTGTTGACAAACAGGACGGCGCAATAAAAACGGCTAATACAAACAATGGCTTTTCTGTTTCTTTTGCTTTGACATGAGATAGTAATTTAAGGCGTCTATACTTTTTTAAAAATGGCAAACATTTCTCCTGATAATTTGAGTGTGAATTGCAAATTTGACAGCGCCTTGCTACCAAGTATTGGTTTACTAATTTTAGAAACAACAGAGTATCTTGATAAACTATTATTTAAAGATTGGGAAGTAAACCTGTAAGGATAATATCCCATGAATTCTGTTGTGAAGCCAACACTTTTAAATAATCTGCGAATGGATTTCCGAGTGAACATCTGAATATGCTGCCCCTGATAGTACCACCACCTTTTTCCCATAAGGCCTGCCATAAGAGAACCCACATCCCCTGTCCATAAACATACAATGCCATCCTTTTTTAATATACGAAAAATATCTTTAACTTCATCCTTTGGATATTCAAAATGTTCTATAACGCCCCAGAGTGTAATAATATCATACGATTCAGGAACATCCATATCGCGCAATAGTTGTTTATGAATTAAAAATCCTCTTTCAGATGCCATGGCACTCGACCATTCAGACAGTTCCAGGCCTTCCACTTGGTAATGCGATTTTGCAACTGAGAGAAAATCTCCAGTCGCACATCCAACATCCAGCAGAGTGCCTTCCTTTTTATGCTGTTGAATATACTTGATAACGGTTTGGCTCGTAGCAATTCTTTGTTCTGCATTTTCCAGATAGATAGCGTCCTGAATATCTCCAGTATACTGACTCGAGATATTTGAAGGGCGAGGGGAAGCATACACATGTGTGCATTGCTTGCACTTCACCATACGGAAAGTCAAATTATAGTTACGGGTAAAGTTATAATCAAACGATGGTAGTTTCCCATGCAAAGTATCTGGATGCATTACTTTATATTCCTTTGAGCCACAAACCGGACAAGGAAAATCTATCATTTTAATTTCGGCAGCAGGCATAAAAAGAATTTGAGGAAATATAAAAAATGCAAATCAAGCGACTAGAAATATGATCACACAGTAACAAATTACGTTTGCTATTATATTAAAGCTTGGAGGCAAGGACAACGAATTGAGTAAACAAATCTCTAGTGATAGGAATAATTTTTTTAAGCTAAGGACGCCGAGAAAGCCCAGCCATTCCCAACGACCCCGCGTAAGCACGCAATTGAGAGCGGAAGCACCTGTCCTAAAGTGCACACCGACCCGCTCCTGCCTTGTAAGGGCGACGGTAGCCGATAACGTGGCCTTATGTCAAATCTGATGTACTCGTGCACTCACCTGAGGCTGAGTTTACAGGCAGAGATAGACATTCCCCGGGGGTTGAGGTATGAAGGCGTTAAATTAACTGCGAGTACGCAGGGTCAAGAACCCGCTTGCAGCTTGCCCGCTGAGTCGTTTCGTGAACTTAGCATGAAAAATATGAGGTGCGCTTTAATAACAGGTGTCACGGGTCAAGATGGCGCCTATCTGGCCGCCTTTCTTGTTGCAAAAGGTTACAAAGTCTACGGCACCTATCGTAGAACAAGCACGCCTAATTTCTGGAGGCTAGAACGGTTAGGAATTACAGATAAGGTTGAATTGGTCCCGTTTGATCTATTGGACCAGACATCGATCATCCAGGCTCTGCAAATCGCCAAACCGGATGAGTTCTACAACCTGGCCGCCCAGAGCTACGTCGGAGCGTCATTCGAGCAGGCCGTTTCTACGGGCGAGATTACCGGACTCGGTTTAACCAGAGTTTTGGATTCGATACGCGTCGTCGATCCGCAGATCCGATTCTATCAGGCGTCGTCGAGCGAGATGTTCGGCAATTCCAAAGATTCGGCTCAAACGCTTAAGACGCCATTTCGCCCGGCAAGTCCTTATGGCACCGCCAAGTTGTATGCTCACGAGGTTACCAGAACTTACCGGGAGGCCTACGGGATGTTTGCTTGCGCCGGTATTCTTTTCAATCACGAATCTCCCTTAAGGTCCCTGGAATTTGCCACGCGAAAAATCACCTACACCCTGGCGGCTATAAAACTCGGCATCACGGATCACGTTACTTTGGGGAACATCCATGCGAGGCGGGATTGGGGATATGCCAAAGATTACGTCGAGGGCATGTGGCTCATGCTCCAGGGAGACAAGCCCAAGGACTACATATTGGCGACGGGGGAGAGCCATTCAGTGGAAGAATTTTTAAGCGTGGCTTCCGATACCGTTGGACTCGACTATCGTGTTTGCCTCAGGGTCGACGACAATTTGTATCGGCCGATGGATATCAACTCGCTCGTCGGCGATCCATCCGAGGCGGAAAAAGATTTAGGCTGGAATCCCAAAAAGACGACTTTCGATGAACTCGTTCAGATCATGGTCGAATCGGACTTGCGTCTACTAAAGACGGAGAAGTGGATTAATCTGGAACATATCAAATTGCTCTCTCAGCTCAGCGAATAATTCCCTTGTCCGATACAGATCGCGCCAACAAGCTCGTCTCGATCATTCTGGCAACTTATGACGAGCGAGGGAAATGCCCGAAACTATCAGCGGCATCGCGCGCCATGTTCGCCGGCCGTTCGAGATCATCGTCGTGGATGACGATTCGCCCGATGGAACCTGGAAGCTCGTCGCCGAGCAAGGCCGGCCGGAAGTGAAGTTGATCCGCCGGGTAGCCACGCGCGGGCTTGCCTCGGCGTTTATGCGAGGCATCATCGAGTCCCAAGGCGAGATTGTCGGATGGATGGACGCGGATATGTCCACGCCGCCGAGCCTGTTGCCGCAGATGATCGACCGGCTGCGAGATTACGATGTCGTTATCGGCTCCCGATACACTGGCGGAGGCGGCGACGAGCGCCCCTGGCTGCGACGGTTTTCCAGTCTCCTGATCAATCGATTCGCCCGACTCGTGTTAGGGCACGAAATCCATGACTACGATAGCGGGTTTGTAGTCGCGCGCCGCTCCGTTTTCGACCGGGTTTCCTTCACGCCGACGGGACACGGGGAATATTTTATTGAGTTCATCTATGGCTGCTGCCGCAAGGGATTGAGGATCTGCGAGGTGCCTTACACATTCCGGGACCGCAAAGCGGGAGTATCGAAATCCATCCCGTCATTTTGGACATTTTTAAGACTGGGGATGGGCTATGTTGTTAGAATTCTACGGATCAGGTTTCAGAGGATAAAGTAGTCACCCATGGCAACCGGGCGAAAAAGGGAAGCTCCAAGATCCAGCGGCGTAAAACGTGCGGGAGCGCCGGCGCCTAAAATCGCGCGGAAGAAAATCGCGACGAAGAGTCAGCCGACGCCGGGGACAACCAAATACGAGGGCGTGAAACCGACCAAGCCCAAACGGACTTTGATCCGGCCTATCAAACTGAGCTTGAGGGAATTAGGCAAGCGTGCCGGGACGATCCCCGGTCAAGACCCGCATCCGGTCGTCGCAGCCAAGGCCGTCTCGCAATCTGCGACCGCACGTAGAATTATGCCTGTATGCGAGCCACGCTTGGACGGGAACGAAGAAGAATACCTGCTGCGCACGGTGCGGACCAACTGGATCTCGTCGGCGGGCGGATACATCGCCGATTTTGAAAAACTGTTCGCCGAAAAGGTCGGCGCCGACCACGGTGTGGCCTGCGCCAATGGGACGGTGGCGCTCCACCTGGCGCTCGCCACGCTCGGGGTCGGTCCCGGCGACGAAGTGATCGTGCCGACCTTCACCATGATCGCCGGCCCCAACGCGGTGACCTATGCAGGCGCGAAACCCGTTCTCATCGACTCCGAGCCTGAAACTTACAATCTGGATGTGTCGCAGCTCGAAAGCAAGATTACCGAGCGCACCAGGGTCCTCATGCCTATGCATACATACGGTCATCCGGTCGATATGGACCCCGTCTTGAAACTTGCGGAGAAATACAACCTGTTCGTTTTATCCGATGCGGCCGAATCGCACGGAGCGGAGTACCGGGGCGGGCCCGTCGGCGGCCTCGGTGACGCCGCAGCTTACTCGTTTTACGCCAACAAGATCATCACCTGCGGTGAAGGGGGCATGATCACGACCGACAATCCGGAGATTGCAGCCCTCGCGCGTAAGTTGCGCGACCACGCTTTCAGCAGCGAGCGGCACTTCTGGCACGAGTACATCGGATTCAACTACCGCATGACCAATATGCAGGCCGCCGTGGGACTGGCGCAGACGGAGCGTTTTGAGCTCCTGGTGGAATGCCGGCGGCGCAATGCGCGAACGTACAACGAATGGCTTTCGTCGGTGCCGGGGCTGACCTTGCCCCAAGAAAAACCATGGGCCAAGAGTGTCTTCTGGATGTACGGCATCCTCGTGCAACCCGAGTTCGGGATGACTCGCGACGAGCTGCGCAGCCGCCTCGCGCAGCGCGGCATAGAAACACGCACGTTCTTTATCCCGATCCATCTGCAGCCGATATACTATCAACAGCACGGACATCAGTCCTTCCCCGTCGCCGAGATGTTGTGCCGGCGCGGGATGTATCTGCCGTCGGCGTCGACGCTCACGCCGGACGATATCGAGCTCGTTGCGCGGTCGATTAAAGAAATCCAAAAGCAAGGGGAATGATCGAAGCCGTCGCTCGCGCCGGTTGCCGCCCCAGGGAAGATCGAAGGAGACCCGAAGTGGAGACGCTCACCCGTACGACCTGTCGCTTGTGTGGAGAGGGCGATCTGAGCGACGTGTTCTCGCTCGGGGAACAGTACATCAACGACTTTGTGACGCGCGAAAAGATCGGCACGGGGCTGAGAGCGCCGCTTGAGCTGGTGATGTGCGGCCGCTGTTCGTTGCTGCAATTGCGTCACACCGCTCCGCAAGAGTTATTGTACGCGCGTCGTTACTGGTACCGCTCCGGCGTGACGGATACGATGCGCCGCGCCCTGCGCGATATCACGGAACGGATCGAGGCGACGGTGCCCTTGCGCCCCGGCGACGTGGCGCTCGACATCGGCGCCAACGACGGCACGATGCTGGCAAGCTATACCGCCAAAGGGCTCCGCCGAGTCGGCTGCGAGCCGGCGGACAACCTGGTGGACCTGCTGAAACCGAACGCCGACTATGTAATGCATGACTTTTGGGATTACGAGCGGTATATGGAGCATGCCCGTCGGTGGGGGTTCGGGAAAGCCAAAGTCATCACCGCCATCGGCATGTTCTACGATCTCGAAGACCCCAACAAGTTCATCAGAGACGCTCGGCGGGCGCTGGCCGACGACGGCGTCTTCGTCGCCCAGTTGATGTGCCTCAAGTCGATGATTGAGAACAACGACGTCGGGAATATCTGCCACGAGCATCTGGAATACTATTCCCTGGATTCGCTCAAATACCTCTTCGAGACCAATGGACTTGAGATGTTCAAGATCGAAGAGAATGACGTGAACGGCGGGAGTTACCGGATATTCGCCCGGCACTACAGAGGGGCGGGCGTTCCCTTCGATGAAAAGTTCACGCTGGACGACATTATTGCGTTCACCAGGCGAATCGAAGATAATCGCGACCGCTGTGTCGGATTTATCAAAGACCAGGTTGCCAAAGGCAAGCGGGTCTATGTCTATGGGGCGTCCACGAAAGGGAACGTGATTCTCCAGTACTACGGCTTGGATCGCGCGCTGATTGCCGCGGCGGCCGAAAGGAGCCCTGAGAAATGGGGCAAGTACACCGTCGGCACCTGGATCCCGATCGTGTCGGAAGCGGAAGCGCGGAGCGCCCAGCCGGATTATTTCCTGGTGCTGCCGTATGCGTTCTTCAAGGAATTTTACGAACGCGAGAAGGAATGGCGTTCGCGGGGCGGACGGTTTATCGTGCCTCTGCCGGAATTTCGGGTGGTGCCATGAGCCTGATCCCGGGTGAACATTACGCCCGGATCGTCTTGAATGATCAAAGCCTGGCGTGGACGTACGCGCGAGAGCTGCCGGAGGACTTTTGCATCAAGCCGTTCCACGCGTTTGAGCCGGGAGAGGTCGAGCCGCGCGGCTCGCGACCGCCCGGCGAAGGGAGACGAATGTGACGAGGGCGCTTATCCTCGGTGTGACGGGACAAGACGGGAGTTATCTCGCGGATATCCTGCTCGAAAAGGGCTATGAAGTGCACGGGATGGCGCGACGCTCGGCGACCGGAAACACCCGCAACATCGACCATCTCATCGGAAACCCGGAGGTCTTCAATCGCCGTTTCTTTTTGTGCCGCGGCGACCTGGCCGATCCAACCTCTCTCTACCGCATCATCGACTCGACCAGGCCGCAGGAAATCTATAACGAAGCCGATCAGGATCATGTGACCTGGAGCTATGACATGGTCGGCTATTCCGCGGATATTACCGGGGCGGCCGTCGCGCGCATACTGGAGATTATCCGTCAGATCGATCCGGCGATCCGCTTTTTTCAGCCCTGCAGCTCGAATATGTTCGGTCAGGCTGCGAGCGCTGTGCAGAACGAGGAGACCGCTTTTAACCCACAGAGTCTCTACGCATGCGCGAAAGTCATGGCGTTTCACCTCGTCCGCTACTACCGCGATGCATTTGGCATATTCGCCTCGAACGCCATCCTGTACAACCATGAATCTCCCAGACGCACTCCCGAATACGTGACGCGGAAAGTTACCCAAGCGGCGGCGCGGATCGCCTGCGGCAAACAAGAGAGGTTGACGCTCGGCGATCTGAGCGCGCGAATCGACTGGGGATACGCCCGAGAGTACATGGAGGCGGCGTGGCGGATGCTTCAGTTGGACAAGCCGGACGATTTTGTGATCGCCACCGGTGAGGCGCATTCGGTCAAGGAATGGGTCGACGCGGCGTTTGCCGCAGTCGGGCTCCGGGCGGAGGACTATGTGACAACGGACCCCGCCCTGCTGCGGCCGACTAAGACCAGCGCCCTGATCGGCGATATCTCCAAGGCCGGAAGGGCGTTCGGGTTCGATCCCAAGTGCAAGTTCAAAGAGCTCGTCAAACTCATGGTGGAAGCCGACCTGCAGGCCGAGCGGGAAGGGCGAGGATAAAACAGGGCTCGGATTTGCGACCCCGGCCGCATTGGCGCGCTACAAGTACAAGTCATATATCAGCAGTCTGGCTGCCCCCCGGCATCCTGGACAACGGATCTCGTAGACGGGGCGCGTCTGTTCCTCGATGGGGCGTGTTTGCTCGTTGAGCCTTAACTCGACCGGCCTCACAATAAAAATCACGTGGTCGCGCCGATCGTTGTCCATGAGTTCCTTTAATTTAGCGAGGCTGGAAGCATCGACCATAAAACGGAATTTTCCAAAGCGCCGGTAGACATCCTCGTATTGATAGGTCCCGTTCGGCAAAGGACCGGGCACAACTTCATGAACATCCCGAAACCACTGCTCAGGATCGTAGCCCAGGCCCACCAGGGTAAAAATGTAGGGATGCGTTGCCCGTCCTGTTACAAACACGGCGTCCACGTCCTTGAGCTGCGGCTTAAGCCACTCAGCCGCCTGCATGATGTCCGCCCCATAGGCGCCCACGAAGTATCTCTGAGGAAAGAAGTCCGGGCCGAAGAATCTTTGCAGGAAGCGGACGTTGAGAAAGAGGACTAAAAGCGCGGCGGCGCAATAGCTTCCCGCAGCGATCTGGCGCTGCCGTTGCCATAGCCACTTCCCCGCAGTTGCCGCCCCGACAGCCTCCAACAGGACTAACCCGCCTATTCCCGGCAAACTTCTCATCGAGTGCATGCTGGGATGCTTGGTGAGGAGATCGGCAACCGGATAGAGGATGATCCACAGGAGCAGGAACCTGGCCGCGCGCGATGATCTTGCGCGCGCTAGACACGCTAGCAGACCTGCGAGCATGAACGGCAGGTCGTACCAATGGAACAGGCCCGTGCCCTCGGGCGGCGCATACGCCGGATCGCCGTCGCCGCTTTTGAAAAGAAAATCCGCTCCGAAGTGCCCGGGATACCGCTCTAACGCCTTCCCGATCTTTTCCGCCAGCGTATCCGATTCGCTCCAAACCCAGCCTTGAATTCGCCCGCGCCGGCTGATTTCAGGATCGGTGAGGTGCTTCCAGAGCAAAGGGCCGAATGTGATCGCCCCGGCGACGATCAACGCGCCGATCGCCAAAGCCCCCTCGCGAGTTTTCAAACGACGCCACCAGCCGTTCCAAGTCACCAGCACGGCGCCGATTAGAAAGACAGGCAGGAACAGCCGCACGGCCGGGTAGCCATAGCAACTGATACCGGCCATGGCGCCGGCCAGGGCCGCGATAACTGGGCGGGGCCGGCGCTGCTCATCGTCGTCGAAAGGCATGTTGGCCCATAGAAAGGCGGCCAAAGATGCCAGGATTAGAAAAGGAGACCCTGCGTCGACTCCGAATCTACTTGTTTGAAGATGCCACGGATTGACCGCCAACATCGCGGCCGCCACCAAGCCAGTGACGCACCCAAACAGCCGTGCCCCGACAAAATAGATGAGCAGGACAGTGAGGACGCCCCCAACGGCCGATGGAAGCCGTGCGGTCGTTACATTCATCCCGCCAATCGCCTGAAAGGGAAGCAGAGCGTAAATAAAAGAAGTGCTCGCGTTGTCGCCAAACAGACGGGAGTAAAAGATGGGCCAGCGGACGCCGTGCTGATCTTTTCCGGTCTTAAGGAGTGTGTAGGCGTTCCAGGCGTGGGAGGCTTCATCGACGTGTAATCCGGGAGGAAGTTCGTCGAGCTTGAAGAGCCTTAGCGTTCCGGCCACCAACAAGATCACCAACAGAATCCCCAAGGTCCAGCGATGTCGAACGGCGGTCTGCATTCACTCTCCTGCGTTAGCTGTAGTTTTTCACTCCGAACCCAATGGCGAACGGTACATCATTACCTTAAGGCCGGCAGCCTGTCCACGGCGGGTATCCTCCGACGGCGGGAGATCGCCATTTTCCAAGGGCCGGTCAGGGGCGGACCCGCGCGTCAACTCTATTGACTTTGGGCCGGGCCATGTGTAATCAGCGGGGTAAATCCGTGACAGGGACAGTCGTTCCAATCCGACAAGGACTCGCTTCTTGAGTAGAGAATCTACGCAACCAGCCTCCACCGTTCCGGTTTCCGGCCGGAGTTCCAGCGAGGATATGAGAGTCGCTCTCTGGTTAGGTCTCGCGCTGTTTTTCTTCTACCTGCTTACCACCTCAGGCCACCCGCCCCTTTGGGATGAGTGGGAGTATGTCAAGGTAGCAGAGAACATCCTGCTTCGCGGCCGGCCGGTGATCGAACAGGTCGAGCGGCGAGCCGACGGCCGAATGCGCGGCGTCACCACCTATTCCAAGTTTTCCCTGGGCCAAAGCCTCTTGCTTTTACCTTTTGCCGGGATCGATCTGCTGACGCGCGAATTTTTTCCGGCGGATCTCGCGTTTAGCTCAAATCTGATCGTCAACTCCCTGCCCGCAGCCGAATCTGCCGCCGCCTGCGCGCTGTTATTTTTGCTGATCCGACTCCTGGGGAGCTTCCGGCCGGACCTGTCCCTGTCGCCGCGCGCAGCCGCGCTCCTCGCTTTAACGGCCGGCTTGGCGACGCAGCTCGCGCCCGCGTCGCGGACTCTCTTCGCCGACAATAGCGTGGCCTTTCTCTTGACCTTTGTTATCTATGCGTTAGTCCGCTGGCGGTATGCCGACAACGCACCAGGCTGGGCGATAGCGGCAGCCTGGGCCGCGGCGCTGATGCTGCTGTGCAAGAACCTGTTCCTGCTCGCCTGCCCCGCGCTGGCGGCCTATGCCGTTTGGGCCGTGGTCCAACGCGAAAAGGAAAACCGCTGGCGCCCTCACGGCAGCCTTCTCTATCTTATCGTCATGGCGGCTGTTCCATTCGTTTTGGTCGCGGCCCTGCAACTCTGGCACAACGACCTGCGCTACGGCTCCGTCTGGCTATCGGGCTATCATGAAGGCCGGGACGGAGAGTTCGGTTTTTCAACCCCCCTGCTGGCCGGTCTGTACGGCATATTCTTAAGCTCGGGGAGAAGTCTCTTTCTCTACAGCCCGCCCTGTCTCCTGGCACTCATCGGCGCGCGCCGGTTTTTCAGGCAAGCGCCGGCTGAAGCTGCGCTCGTCGCCGGCGCTTCGCTGCCAGTGGTGCTCGCCTACGCCAAGTGGTGGTCGTGGAATGGCGGATGGGAGTGGGGGGCGCGCTTCTATCTCTTTTTGATTCCACTCCTCATGTGGTTGTCCACTCCCGTCTGGCGCTGGATCGATCAGGAAGCGTTGGAACCTGCCGCGCGCCGCGCGTATCGAATCTCGCTGGCTCTGCTGATCGCCGTTTCCCTCTATGTCCAGGCGCTGGGTCTTTTGATCCACCCCGCCGCCTATTGGGCGATGACCGCCAACGAGATGGCCGTTCTCGAACACCCTGTCTATGAAAAAGGCGTCTGGGAAATTCGCGACGATATGCCGCTGGCGCATTTTGTCCCAGAGTTTTCTCCTTTGGCCGCTCATCGTTGGCTGATCTGGGCGACCTGGAACCGTTCCCGACTGGACGACCAAGCACTCGCCATGAATGCTCCATGGTCCTCGCTCAACCCTCGATGGCTCCCGCGACGGGTCCGCCCCTATCTGGGCTTCGATTTTTGGTTTTACGAGCAATCGGCCGGAGAAGCGAGGCTGACGGGATATGCCATTGCGGCTGCCGGGCTGCTCGCCGCGATGCTCGCGCTCTCCATTCTAAAGATCAGGTCTGCGATGGTCTCATTTCCCTGAACGACGCCCCTTCCCAGGTTGGATGGGTCAAACACGGCGCGAAGATAAAATCCCGATGGAAGCAACAAGGAGGCCCGTCGCAACGCTGCTCGCCGCCAAGTTGGCCGAGTGGGGAGCGCCGCGCGACGGCGGCGTGTGGGTCGCAGTGACGATCTACGCCGTGGTATTCGCCACCTTGTCGATCTACCGTTTCTCCCTGATGGGAGACTGTTACGACCTCTCGGTTTTCGAGCAGTCCTTCTGGTCCACCGTCAACGAAGGGTTGCCCCTCTACAACTCTCAGGAGGGGCCCGAGTTCGGGAGGTTTTCACACTTCGCGGAACATGTTGCTCCTTTTTTGTTTCTCTTGGCCCCGTTTTACCGGCTGTGGCAAGGACCGGAGACGCTGCTGGTTGCAAAGACGGTTGCGTTGGCCCTGGGAGCGGTCCCTCTCTACAAATTGGGCACGGCATTGCTGGGTTCCCGGGAAAGCGGATGGCTCGTGGTCCTCATCTATTTGCTTTACCCTCCGTTGCACGGCGTGAACCTGTGGGGTTTCCACGAAAACGAATTCGCCGTCGCTCCTTTGATGCTCCTGCTCCTTTGCTACATCCGCCGCTCATGGGCTCTCTTTTGGCTCTCGCTGTTCGCGGTGCTTGCCGTGAAGGAAAACATGGCGCTGACCATGGCCGGGTTTGGCCTCTATCTCCTGCTGTTCCGGCGCGAAAAGAGGCTTGGACTTTCCGTAGCGGCGATATCTTTATGCTGGTTGTTCATCGCCCAGTGGATCGTTATCCCGTTCGCTCAGGGCACGGCTCTCTTTGAGATGGATGCCAGGCACTTTATCGGACGATACGACCCTAACGTCGGCCAAAGCTACGGGGAGATTCTTTGGAACATTGTCCGCCATCCGCTCCGGATCGCCAACTATGCCGTTGCGGACCCGGAGAAGAGAACCTACCTTTTTCAACTGTTCCTTCCGCTGGCCTTTGTCCCCTTGGCTGTCCCTGAGACTCTCTTGATATCGGTGCCGGTCCTCGCGCAAAATCTTTTGTCCGGTTATCGGGGACAGTACGCCATTCTTGCGCAATATAGCGCGGAGATCATTCCGTTTTTGTTTTACGGCCTGTGCCTGGGAACCGCGCGCATCGAACGTTTGTGGGGACATTGGCGTTCGAAAAAAACGGCCGGCGAGTTGAGAGAATCCGGCGCCCCAGTTCACATGTCGATCAGGATCCTTGCGTTCGTGCTGGTGACCGCTCTGGCGGCGAATCTCATTGCCGGAGTCTGGAGCTTCGCCATCGGCCGAATCGATTTTCTGCTGGCTATCTCCAAGCCTGTGGAGCGCCGGAGGGCGGCGCTGGAATTCATCGCATCGATCCCAAAAGACGCTTCGGTGATGAGCGACGTGAGTATGATCTCGCAACTGGGAGGCCGCGCCTGGCTCCACCTTATCGACCGGGAGGCGCTTCACGCGAGGGATTGGGATTACGTGTTGATGGACCTTCGATTTCCTTGGGCGGCCCGGGACATCACGCCGAGAGAAGTGCTACGTACCCTGCAGATGAAGGGGTATCAAGTCATGACCGCTGAAGATATCGTCCTATTCAAGAGACCCGGCGCCCCCGAGCGGCAGAAAAAATAAGGTTTTCGATCCTGAACCAGAATAGGAATCCCGCGACCAGAACCAGGCTCAGCAGACTGACGATTGCCCCGATCTTAAACGAAAGCGGATCGTAGCGAAACTCGACTCGATGCCGCCCCTTGGATAGAAACACGCCGCGCATCGTATGGTTCGCGCGCACGATCCCGGCCTCCTTCCCGTCCACGAATGCTTTCCAGCCGGGATAATAGGCGTCGGCAAGAACCAGCAATCCTGCATCCCGCGAATCCGCCTCCAACAAAACCTTCCGCGGCGAATGCTCGACTATTTTGGGCGCAGGACTCCGAAGAGTTTGATCGCGCGGCAGGCCGTCTATGGCGTCCTCGACAATCGCAACGGATGTCGGGTCGAACGTCGGTCGCGTCATCTCCTGAAATATGGTCTCGCCCCCCTTCATCACGATGGCATCATGCACGATGAAGCTCCGGGGCAACGCGAGGCTGTCTCGATAGACCTTGTAGCCGTTGCCCTGAAAGACCGGCTCCCAGTTCGGAAGCTGGACGCTCACGGTGGATTCCAGAATGTAGTACTTGACGTTGAGCAGATTGAGAAGAGGCGAGTAGCGGTCGATGCCCATGACGATATTCGGCTCATCCAGGGGAAGCCGCTGGGTAAAGTTGATGAACTCACTGTAGCTCCTCAATACGATCGCGTCATAACCGCCCACGTTCTCAATCCCCTCAAGCAGGCCGACGTTCAGCAACGCGCGTAGCGGGGTCGCCACTCGATAGGGTTCTTTGTCCTTGGCCAGGAAGGCTTTCAAGCCTCTGTCCATAGAGAGGATCTCGGGACTAAAAGTCGGGAGATACCGCGAGCCGAAGCTCCAAAGGTCGATCGCGGTCAAAGCCAAAAGCGAGACGATCGACGCGTTTACGGAGAGCCGCTTGATCTTGCCGAAAAAAAACAGCAACCCGCCCAGCAAGAGCAATAGAACGGCCGCTTTAAAAAGGTCTCTCACCGCGGCGCTCATGGAGGCGTGGAAAAAGTCGTCGGTCGGCCAAACGGGGGATTGAGCCTCCCGGCCCCTGTCATAGACGCTCACCAGAGAACCCCACCACTCCGGGCCCTGGAGAAGCACGACGACTCCTACAAGACCGAACAGCACTGCGACCGCCAGAAGGCCTTGAGAGAACCGGCGGCGCTTTAAGGTTTCTTCCTCGGCCGGCGCAGTCAGCCGGTCGAGTCCGTAGCCGGCGAGCATCGAACAGGCAAACGAGAAGACAAAGACAAATTTGGAAAGACCGCGAAACAGGTTGAATCCCGGAACATAGGCATAAAGCAGTCCGAGAAGCGGCGTATGCTTCCCCAGAGCCAAAATCAGAACGACGAGGGCGATCGAAGAAAAAATCCAGACAGGCTTCGAACGATCGAAGATCATCGCCGCCGCGACCATGGCAAGGGGAATCACTCCGAGATAAACCGACATCTCCCATAGGTAGTTTTTTCCCCAATAAGGGACGCCCAGCAGATCGCCAAAAAGATTCGGCAGCAGCAGGGTGGCCAGATTCTCAGGCGGCAACGAAAAGAGAGAGACCCAGTCGTAACTCAAAGCCTCCCTCACCGAATATTTGCCAAGCTCCAGGGTGGGAACGAGTTGAGCCGCTGAAAGCGCAACGCCGGTGAGCGCAAAGAGACAGAAGCCGGCGAGATAATAGGGCGCCTTGGCGAATGGTTTGCTGAACAGCAGAGACAGGAGGAAATAGAGCGAAACGGCTATGGCGCTGTAGAATAGGTACTGGGCATGGCCGGCAAACACCTGCATGGCCAAAGGGATCCCGCTCAGCACCGCGTATCGAATCTTCCGGTGTCTCAGGAATGCCTCGATCCCCATGAAGATGAGCGGCAGCCAAACCATGGTCGAGAGATTGCTCAGGTGTCCCGGATAGATGTGGAGAAAATAGGGCGCGCCGTAAGCAAAGGTTATAGCCGAGAGAACGGCCGCGGGGCGGCCAAGGTCCATGTACCTGGCGAACAGATAGGTAAACAGGCTTGCAAGAAAACAGTGGAGCGCCACGCTCAAGTTTATCGCAAAGCCCGTCTCAAATAGGAGGAAGAGAACGTTCAGCGGATAAAATATCGCCGACTGCATGCCGTCCACAAAGGGAGTGCCGGAAAAAATATAAGGATTCCAGAGCGGGATCTCGCCGGAGGCGAGACGGCTAAAGCCGAAGTGCCGCCAGTAGAAAAACTGCCTCCAGGTGTCCGTCCCTGCCTGGCTCAGAACCCGGCTATTGCCCTCCAGTAGAACCGGCAAAAAATAGAGGGCGGCAAGCGCCACCAAGAACGCCATCGCGGCCCTGTCCTCTTTCAAACCAAACCTCTTCACAGCGTCCTGAGTTAGGTCTTCGCCGACAAAATCGGCGCCCCGTTTATCGTCATTCCCGCGCAAGCGGGAATCCAGGCCCATTTGAATTTCCTGGATTCCGGCTCTCGCGGGCTCCCGCCCACTCGGCCGGAATGACGCCTGAAATTGGCAACGAATTTCTGCAACACCACACTAGGACCCGAGACTACGATGAGGACGATATAGCTCTTGTCGATCGTTCCAGTAAATTCTTAAAAGATCTCTGACGACGGGCGGCAAGTGGCGCACCGGCCTGACCTTGCTGTCGGGCGAGTTAGTCCAGGTAACCGGAATCTCCTTGACGCGATAGCCCAGCCGGCGCGCGATGACGAGAATTTCCACGTCGAAGGCGAAGCCGTCGATCCGGGCGCGAGAGAAGATCGCCTGCGCCGCCTCGCGGCTGAAACATTTGAAACCGCACTGGGTGTCGTGGAACGGCAAGGAAAGGAGCGTCCTGACGGCCAGGTTAAATGTTTTTCCTATCGCCTCTCTTGCCCGGTCCTGGCGCAAGGCGATGATGGATTCCGGGTGCCCCCTTGAGGCGATGACCACCGGGAAACCCCGTTGCAATGCAATCGCCCCCTGCTCGATCGCCTCTACGGGTGTCGAGAGGTCCGCGTCCGTAAAACAGATCGCCTCTCCCTTCGCCTGTAAAATTCCCTGTCTCACCGCGAAACCCTTGCCGCGGTTGGTTGGCAAGGACAAATGGCTGATGCAAGGCTCGATCTTCGCGGCCTCGGAGATCTTGCGAGACGTATCGTCCGTCGATCCATCATCGACGGCAATAACTTCAAAACGAGAGAACGCCGAGCGGAGGTAACGGACAAGAGTCTCCAGAGTGGCCTCGATCGAGCTTCCCTCATTGTAGGCAGGGACAACAATGGAAACGAAGGTGCTGTTCACGTCTCGCTCGACCCGGTTCCTAAACTATATCTATCTGCGACTGGAATATTTATAAAGCCGTCACCGCGCCGCCTGACCGGCTTGGCCGGCTTCCCTCAGCCGCGCGGCTTCCCGTTGATGTTCGATCGCCTCATCCCGCTTGCCCTGCTGGAAAAGGGCCTCGGCCAGGGCCTCGTGGGCCTGGACGAATTCCGGGTCAACCCGCAGCGCCTCGCGGAAGCGAGCTATCGCTTCCCGCGACTCGCCCAGCCCTGACAGAACCGCGCCGAGGTTATAGTGGGCTTTCGCATAGTCAGGCTGAATCTCAACCGCCCGGCGGAAATGGACGATGGCTTCGTCGAACTCGCGTTGCATGGTCAATGCGGTGCCCAGGTTATAGTGGGCCTCCGCATAGGCCGGATCGATCTCAAGCGCCCGGCGGAAATGCGCGATCGCCTCCTCCAACCCGCCCCGCCGGGCTAAAGCAATGCCCAGGTTGTAATGAGTCGCCGCGTTGGCGGGATCGATCCGCAGCGCCTGGCGGTAATGCTCCTCCGCCTCTTCCAGCCGGCCACGCTCGGATAAGATGCTGCCGAGATTGTTGTGAGCAAAACTGGATCGTGGCGCCACGGTAAGAGCGTCTCTCCATAGCCTCTCCGAGTCGCGCCAGACTTGAGCCTGTCTCCACGTCAACACTCCCAGCGCGAACAGGGCGATCAGGGCCGCTCCCGCGGCGAGTCTGAAGGTTCGCCGGGAGAGGCGCCCTTGAGTCCAGGCTTCCCAACAGTAAAATACGCCCGCTCCCGCCAGTACGGCCCAGCTCAGGCACGACAGGTAACTGTAGCGGTCGGCGACAAGCTGCGGCCCGCTCTGAGCGATCCCCAGCACCGGCGCCAGGGCCACGGCATAGTAGACCCAGCTCGACAGGCCGGCGGCCCACCGTTGCCTGACCTTGATAAGAACCAGAGTGACCGCGAGAACCAGCCATCCGCTCAGGAGAAAGGGCCGGCCCCATAGTTTGGCGTCGGTTCCCAGCTCATACAGCGGCGATAGTCCTAGCGGCAGGGCCGTTTTCCACAAGTAAAAAACCAGACCGAATAGCGCCTGGCTCAGGCGGGGAATAAATCCATATCGCTCAAGAGGCTCCATCACGCCCGCCTCCTGTTTGGCGACCACCCCGACGACACCGGCTGCGGCGGCGAGAAAAAGAAACGGCGCCTTCTCCAGCCATATCCGACGGGCTGCGGCGCCGAACCAACCATTCGGCCCGCGCCCCAGCCGCCGCAGGGGATAGACGTCGAGCGACAAAAGGATAAACGGCAGGGTCAAGCCGATCGGCTTCGACAGCAGAGAGGCCCCGTAGAGGGTTACCGCAGCGACCATCCACCGCCGTCGCTCAAACAGACTCTCCGCCTTTGCAGCCCGCAAGTAGCCGAGGATGGTGGAAAGAAAGAACAGGGCGGAGAGGACGTCGTTGCGCGCGGATGCCCAAGCCACGGCTTCGACCCGGAGAGGGTGAATGGCGAAGAGCAGAGCCGCAAACCCGGCGGAGGCTCTGAGAGCAAGCTCTCCCGGCGCAGCCGGGCCGGCGGCCGGAGCCAGCAGGCGCAGCGTGACGAAGTAGAACAGGACGGCATTGGCTCCGTGCAGGAGAAGACTGGTCAGATGATACCCGAAAGGCTCCGTTCCCCAGAGTAAATAATCCATTCCGAACGTAATCCAGGTGAGCGGTCGGTAGAGACTCATGTGCAAGGTGGAAAACATCCAGCCAAGCTGCGCCAGACCCAGGCCCCGGTAATTCGGGTTATCGAGCAAGTTCTTGTCGTCGTCCCAATTGACGAAGCCATTCTGCAAGGAAGGAAAAAAGACCAGGACGGTGACGAGGACAATGAGAACCGGCGCAAGCCAACGGCCGGCGTCCCGGCCGGGTTGCGCCGTTTTTAACGCTCTCACCGTCCCGCGTGTAGATTCCACAAGATTCCGAATCGCCCGCTCTGAAGATCGCCGGAATGAAAGCCGTCTCCGGTCCCCGATGCGATAAGCGCCGCGCGGCTAGGGCGCGGCGCCCTCTGGCTTTTCTTTGTCGATGCTCAGTGTTTTCAGGGCGGCGATCGGCCCGGCGAATCCCGGATCGATCCGCAGCGCCTGGTTAAAATGATCCACGGCTTGACCGGCCTGCCCCGCGCGGAGTAACAGTTCGCCCAACCGATAATGCGCGTCCGCGTCCCCGGGATTGATCTCTACCGCCCGGCGAAAATGTTCGATGGCCTCCGCCGCGCCGCCCTGTCCCGCCACCAACACGCCGAGGTTGAAATGCGCCGCGGCATGCCGGGGGTCGATCTCCAGCGCTTTGCGATATTGCGCCGCGGCTCCCTCTTTATCCCCTCTCGCGTCCAGCGCGGCGCCCAGATTCGTTCGCGCCGCTATATGGCCGGGGTCCAGCTCCACCGCCCGGCGATACTGCTCTATCGCGCCCGCCGAATCTCCTTTCTTGAACAAGGCGTTGCCCCAGTTGTAGTACGCCGCGGCGTGCCGGGGGTTCAACTCAAGCGCGCGCCGATAATGCAAAATCGCCTCCTCCACCTGACCCAGCGCCTCCAGCGCGCTCCCTAAATTAGAGTGCGCGTCCGCATATAAGTCCGCATATCCGGAATCGTGATTCAACGCCCGCCGGTACTGATCGATCGCCCCCTCTGTATCGCCAACCTCCAACAGTTCATTGCCCATCGTATAGTGCGCCATCGCAAAACTCGGAGCGCTCCGATTTACAAAGTCAGGCTGAATGGTGAGCGCCTCCCGGTAATGTCGCGCGGCCTCCGCCTTCAGCCCCAGGCCGGCCAAAAACCTCCCCAAACGATAATGCGCCGCCGCATCTTTCGGATCGACCTGCAGAGCCTGGCGAAAATGCTCTATCGCGCCCCGCACGTCGCCCTGCTCAGCCAACGAAAGCCCCCGATTGGAAAGCGCCGCGGCATATCGCGGATCGATCTGCGCCGCCCGACGATGCTGCTCGACCGCTCCCGCCACATCTCCTTTGATGAACAGCGCATTCCCGAAATTGTAATGAGCGCGCGCGGAGCGCGGATCCAGCTCGATCGCGCGCCGATAATGCAAAATCGCCTCCTCCACGTCGCCAAACTTCTCCAACGCCGCGCCTAAATTGGTGAACGCGTCCGGGTAGCGGGGACGATACCTGATCGCCAGCATATACTGCTCGATCGCGGTCTCGACGTCTCCAACGGCCATCAAAGCATTGCCCATGCTGAAGTGCGCCTCGGCGTACTTAGGGTTGCGTCGAACGGCGCGTTCGTAGCGTTCTACCGCTTCCCCAAACTCTCCCTGCTGAAAATAGGCGTTCCCCAACTCGTAATACGCCGCGGGAAAATCAGGATTGTTCTTAACGGCAGCCTCATAGTGTTGGATCGCCTCAGGCAAAAGACCCTTGGCGGCCAATGCCCTCGCCAGACCGTAATGCGCCGGCGCCGATGCGGAATTAACCTCAAGCGCCCGGCGATAGTGGCCGATCGCCTCCTCCAGCCGCCGCTGACCGGCTAAGACGTTGGCCAGATTGGCGTGGGCGGAGCCAAGGCCGGGATCGATCTGCAATGCCTTTTGATACTGCTCAATAGCCTCCGCCGGCTTGCCCCGGTTGGCCAGGATCACGCCAAGATTGTTACGAGCCTTCGCGTGGGCGGGATCGATCTCCACGGCTTGACGGTAGTGCTCCATCGCCTCGTCGTACTTTCCGAGAGAGGCTAAATCGAAAGCCAGGTTGTAGTGGAGCGCGGCGGAGCGAAAATTCAACTGAAGCGCCTGGCGGTAATGGGTAACAGCCTCTTCCCTTTTTCCGAGCTCGTCGAGGGCGTTGCCCAGGTTGAAGCGGACCGTCGGGTTCATCGGATCGAACCGCGCGCCTTGACTATACTGCTCAATCGCCTCTTCGAACCGGCCTCGCCTGAAGAGCACATTGCCCAGATCGTTGCGCGCGACACCCGACTCCGGGTCGACGGCAAGCACGTGTCTCCACAGTGTTTCCGTGTCATGCCAGAATTGAACCTGCTGGCGGGTTAAATAACTCAGTCCCGCGATAACGGCAACCACAACGACTCCTGCGGCG
This sequence comes from Binatia bacterium, assembly GCA_041483675.1. Taxonomy (GTDB): domain Bacteria; phylum Desulfobacterota; class Binatia; order UBA9968; family UBA9968; genus 2-12-FULL-60-19. The sequence continues at coordinate 29,277 of JBGPGE010000002.1, read as the reverse complement.
GACAGCGCCGCGCGGTTCGTCGCCAGGCGACGCCAGACATAAATTAACCCGCCCCCGGCCAGCAGCGCCCATCCAAGACACGAAAGATAACTGTACCGGTCCGCTACCAGTTGCGGACCGGCTTGGGCTAGGCCCGAAACCGGAGCGATCATCGCCGCGTAATAGATCCATACCGCCAGTCCGGCAGGCCACCGCCGCCGGAGAAAAAATAGCGCGCCGGTGACGGCAATTAAAAAGACGCCCGGTAGATAAGGCCAGTCCCAATGAGAGAAACTTCCGGCCAACTCGTAGAGAGGAGACAAGCCGACCGGCAGGATCGTCTTCTTTAGATAGAAGACCAGACCGTACGTGCCCTGAATGAGTCGAGCCGCCGGCCCGTAATTAGCCAAGCTCTGTATCGCCCCGGTCTCAACTTGCGCCCAGAAAGCAATCCAAGCGGCAGCCGACGCCAACAGCGCAAACGGTATTTTCTCCCGCCACACCTTGCGGCCATCCGGCCCGAACCATCTCCCGGGACCTCCGCCCAGGCGCCCGAGCGGATAGACATCCAACACCAACAACACCGCCGGAAGCGTCATCCCGACCGCCTTGGAAAGCAGCGACGCCACGTATGCCACGAGCGTCAAAACCAGCCACCTCCGGTAGTTCCCGCTGGTCCCGGCCGTCGCCGCCTTGAGGTACCAAAGCACCGTCAACAGAAAAAACAGTCCCGACAAAACGTCGCGGCGCTCCACCACCCACGCCACCGACTCGACGCGCAGCGGATGAAGCGAAAATAACAGCGCCGCAATCCCCGCCCCCGCGCGCAATCCAAAGTCTTGAGTTTGCGCCGGGGACGATAGAGACAGCAACCGCAGCGCCACAAAGTAGAAAACCACGGCGTTGAGAGCGTGCAGGATGAGATTGGTCAGATGATACCCGAACGGGTCCATTCCCCATCGAACATAGTCCAGGCCCAACGTTACCCAGGTCAGGGGCTGGTAGTGCCCCATAAGAAACGTGGTGAACATCCAGCGAAGCTGTTCCCAGCCCAGGCCGCGGTAGTATGGATTGTTGAGGAAAAGGGTATCCTCGTCGTATTCCACGAATTCGTTCTGCAACGCAGCGAAAAAAACGGCGAAGGTGACGAGAAAAATAGCCGGCGGGAGAAGCGCGGCGACTTTTTCGATCGCGGCGCTTCGTGCGGCCAAGAGCCTGTTAAACGGCAATCTCATGAAACGCTCGCTCTAGCGCCCGCCTTGCCGGCTTAGAGCCCGGTCCAGCAACTGCCTGGCCTCGGCAAAGTTCGGATCGATCTGCAACGCCTGCCGGTAGTGGAGTATCGCTTCTTGGACTTCGCCGCGCCGGGCCAGCGCGTCGGCGAGATTGACATGAGTCGCCGCAAGGCGGGGGTCGATCGCCAATGCCGCGCGATAGTGTCGCGTCGCCTCCTCCGGCTCCCCGCGCGTGAATAGCAGATAGCCGAGATTGTTGTGCGCCTCGGCATTTTCAGGTTTGAGCCGCAGGGATTCACGATAGTGCGCGATCGCCTCAGCGAAATCGCCGCGCGCCTGCGAAATGTTGCCGAGATTGTTGTACGCCTCGGCGTACTCGGGTCTGATCTTGAGCGCCTCGCGATAATGCGCCGCCGCCTCATCCAACGCGCCGCCTTTTGCCGCGGCAACGCCGAGATTGTAGCGCGCTTCCGCGTTGTCGGGCCTGATCCTGAGCGCCTCGCGATAATGCGCCCGGGCCTCGTCCAGGGCGCCGCGCGTATATGAAAGATTGCCGAGATTGTTGTGCGCGAAACTGGACGGTTGGGTAGCGGCAAGGGCGTGTCTCCACAGCCTCTCCGAGTCATGCCAAACCTGCGTCTGCCTCCACGTCAAGGCCCCTAAGCCCGCCACGACCAGGCCGGCCATGCCGACGACCGGGAGAAAAACATAGCCGCCGGTCATCTTGTTGAGCCACCCAGGCCTGAAATATAGCAAGCCGCCCGCCACGAGCGCGGGCCAGCCGAGACACGAGAGATAACTGTAACGGTCGGCGGCGAGCTGCCAACCGCTTTGAGCGATTCCGGAGACCGGCGCCACGACCGCGACATAGTAACCCCAAGCCGCCAGCCCCGCCGGCCACCTCCGCCGGGCGAGAAACAACACGCCGCTCAGCAACAGCACCGCCGGCCCCGCTATGAGAAAGCGCCACTCCCAGGGCGTGAAACGCGCGGGCAGCTCATAGAGCGGCGACAGCCCTACCGGCATGATCGTCTTCCATAGATAAAAGACCAAACCGAAGGAAGCCTGCGCAAGCCGCGCAACAACGCCATACTGCGTCACGGACGCCATCGCTCCCGTGTGGGATTGCGCCAGCATCGCAACCACGGCGAAGAGCGCGGCCAACCCGAAAAACGGCGCCTTCTCCCACCACACGCCGCGGACATTTTTTCCAAACCACTTCCCACTGCCCAACCGCCGCAATGGGTATATATCCAATATCCATAGCACCAGGGGGAGCGTCACGCCACTTGCTTTAGAGAGCAACGAGAGCGCGTAAGCCCCGATTGCAAGGGCCATCCACCTGGCATATCGCGCCTTCCCGACCGCAACCGCGTTGAGATAACATAGAATCGCTAAAAGGAAGAAGCTGCCGGACAAGACATCGCGCCGCTCCGTCACCCAGGCTACCGACTCCACGCGCAGCGGATGAATCGCAAACAAAAGCGCTCCAAAACCGGCCGCGAGCCGCGACGGCAATTCTTCTTTTGGCCGGGCCGAGATCGAGAGAGCAAGCAATCGCAGCAGGACAAAATAGAAAAGCAGGCCGTTGACGGCGTGGAGGAAAAGATTCGTCAGGTGATAACCGAACGGGTTCATTCCCCAGAGAAGATAGTCCAGCCCTAAGGTCATCCAGCTCAGAGGCTGATAATGGCCCATGTGGAAGGTCGTGAACATCCATCGAAGCTGGCCCCAGCCGAGCCCGCGATAGCGAACATTTTCAAGCAGGTTCCGGTCGTCATCCAGGTTGACGAACCCATTCTGCAAAACCGGCAGAAAGGCGACAACGGTCGCCAGGACGAGCGCAACGGGCACGATCCAGCGGCTCGATTCCGTCATCGGCGTTGCCGCGCTCGCGGCAGGCGGCGTAGCCTCTTGTGTTTTTCCAGTCTGCAAGGATAAGGCTCGGAGCGCCGGTCGATCAGGGTTGCGGTTGAGTTTCGCTACGGGCGTTCCTGATGCGCGATGCTTCCTCGCGATGCCGGAGCGCGTCCTGTTCCAGCGCCTCGCTCAAGCCCGCATGAGCATCGGCAAGCCCCGGCCGCACCCGCAGCGCCTGGCGGAAATGTTCTATCGCCTCTTCATAGTGGCCGGTTTTGGTCAAAACTTTTCCGAGACTAAAATGAGCGTCTGCATCGAGCGGAAAAAGTTCGATGGCGCGACGGAGCTCTTGAATAGTTTGCCGCAACTCCCCCTGGTCTGCCGGAACGCTCTCGAAAGTCGTGTCGGGCCGCGCAGCGCTGCGCTTCATTTGCAAGCCCAGCCGGTACTGTTCCAGCGCTTCTTGTGTCTTCCCTTGCCTCCCCTGCGCTACCGCAAGTTTCATACGGGCGTAAGGCGCTTGCGGATCGACCGCGACCGCTTGCGCCCATAGGCTCTCGGAATCGCGCCACACCTTTACCTGTTTCCAGGTCAAGGCGCCGAGGACAATTACCACCGCTCCCGCCAGCCCCAGGCAAGCCAGGAATGTCAGCCGGCCCATCTGCTTGCGAACCCGCGCATGCCAACAATAAAGCAGCCCCGCCCCTCCCAAGAGCGCCCAACCCAGGCATGAGAGGTAAGTGTAACGATCGGCGACGAGCTGGTCGCCGCTCTGGGCGATCCCAAGCACCGGCGCCAGGATGATGAGATAGCACACCCATGCGGTGAGAGCGGCCGGCCACCGGCGCCTGGCGGCAAACAGCGCGCCGCTGATAACCACGACCGCCGCTGCGCTCATGGCAAAGGGCCAGTCGCACGGCGTAAAGCGAGTCGGCAGCTCATACAACGGAGACAAGCCTGCCGGGATCGCCGTTTTCCACGCGTAAAAAACCGCGCCGAAAAAGATCTGGGCCAGACGGGGGCCTATGCCGTGCGCCTCGAGCGATTTAAGCGCGCCGGCGTCATGCTGTGCGATCAGGGCGGCCGCCGCCGTTCCTATGGCCGGCAGCAGAAAAAGTATCTTCTCCCGCCACACGCTACGAGCGTCGCGGCCAAACCAGCTTCCGGCTCCTCCGCCCAACCGGCGCAGCGGATACACGTCGAGCGCCAACAGAACGAAGGGCAGGGTTATGCCGACCGCCTTGGATAAAAGGGAGAAGACATAGGCGACCAAAGCGGCGGCCAGCCACTTGCCTTTCCTTTCGCCCGTGGCGGCCTTCAGATAAGCCAACAGGGTCAAGAGCCAGAAAAGGCCGGAGAGCACGTCGCGCCTCTCAGTCGCCCAGGCCACCGACTCAACCCGCAAAGGATGAACGGCGAACAGGAGAGCGGCAAAGCCGGCGGCCACTCGCCGGGCAACGTCGCCCGACGCAACCGGACCGGAGGCGGCCAGAGACAACAACCGCAGGCTCAGAAAGTAAAAAAGCAGAGCGTTGACGGCGTGCAGCAGAAGATTGGTCAGATGATAGCCGAAAGGGTCCATTCCCCAAAGAAGATAGTCCAAGCCGAAGCTCACCCAGGTCAGGGGCTGATAGTGACCCAACTGGAAGCTGGTGAACATCCAGCGAAGCTGCTCCCAACCCAGCCCCCGGTAATGTGGATTTTCAACCAGCGCTGCGCCGTCGTCCCAATCCACAAACCCGTTTTGCAGCGTTGGAAGAAAGGCGGCCGCGGTAAGCAAGAAGATGATCGCGGGCAATAACCAACGGCTGAGCGATGGCCTCATTGCGCCGGTAGCCGGGCCGCTTTGGACAGACTCGGATGCGGTCTCAGCCGCCAACGTTCGCTCCTCTTACATTTGTTGCAACGATCATCGGGGCGGAGGCATAACAATACCATAGCTCCCGGCAAAAGCCTAATTTTTGCGCCGCGATAGCCGCCCCGCTTCCCGCGCTCCCGAGGTTGACTTGGCAGCCGTTGGAAGCTAGTTTCTATGGCCGAGCTATGGACGCCGACCTTACGACGAGCCAACACCGGGCAGCGGAAAAGGCGCGTCGCCGGCCGGCATACTTTTGCGCCGCCCTTCTGCTGTTGCTGTTTGCCGGGCTCTCCGTCTGGGAGATGGCGGGAGATTCGGTGACCTCCGACGAACGATTCCATCTCCCCGCAGGCTACGCCTACTGGAAGAAGCAGGAGTTCCGCCTGAACCCCGAGCATCCGCCGCTGGTCAAATTGCTGGCCGCGGCCCCGCTCCTTACGATGGATCTCAAAATGCCTCCCACGCTCCCGGACCTTGAAAAGTATCGGGAGCCATCCGAAGCCTTCAACGAGTATGAAGGCGAATTCGGCTCCGAGTTCCTATTTACCCAGGACGCGGACCGCCTCATTTTCCTGGGCCGTTTGCCGGTGGTCGGGTTGTCCCTTGTGCTCGGGCTCTTTATTTTCCAGTGGTCGCGGATGCTGCACGGCAGTCACGGCGCCGGTCTTCTCTCATTGTTTCTTTTCGCCTTGGAGCCTACCATGATCGCCCACGGCCACTATGTCACGACCGACGTGGCCCTGGCCTGTTTCAGCATCATGGCGATGTTCTACCTGTGGCGGTTCAGTCGGGAGGGAAAGCTCCGCCATTTTTTTTTCGCCTCGCTCTCTCTGGGACTGGGCCTAGCCGCGAAATTTTCCGCCCTCTTTCTCGTTCCGGTGTTCTTCTTGCTGCTTTTTTGGCGGTGGCCGGCGCCTGAAAACCCAGCGAAGACCGGTTCCTCAATCATGCGGCACGGGGGGCTGGCCCGCACGCTTGCGGCGATCGCCGCCATGGTTGTGTTCGGCGCGACGGTGCAGGCCTGTTATTTGTTTTCGTCGGACCTGACGCTTTATTTCCAAGGAATTCAGTCGCTCGTCTTCACTCAAGGCCTCCGTGACCGACCTCCCTATCTCCTTGGACGATTCATCGCCGGGGGGGTGTGGTGGTATCCGCTGTACGCGGTGTTGCTTAAAACTCCTTTGCCCACGCTCATCGTTATATTGACTGCCGGCCTGGCCGCGCTAAAGGAGAGACGGTCGCTTCCGGGCGATTCCCTCTTCGTGCTTTTGCCGGCAGCCGTCATGACGCTAGCTACCTGTGTCTTCGCGCGCAATCTAGGAGTCAGGTATATGATTCCGGCGACCGCCTTCTTGTTGGTCTTTGCGGGCCGCTCGTGGTTTACTTTCAGTTCGAGCTGGAGAGGAAAAACGTTGGGGGCGGCGCTGGCCGTCTGGCTGGTCATTTCTGTTCTGCGCGTCTCTCCCCATTACATTTCGTATTTTAATGAATCGGTCGGCGGTCCGGAAAATGGCGCCGATTATCTCGACGACTCCAACATCGACTGGGGCCAGGATCTCAAAAGGCTGGCTCAATATCTGTCCAAAAACGGGATCGATGAGGCGGTTCTCTCGTTCTGGGGCCCGACGCCGCCCGCTTATTACGGCGAGCAATACGGCGTTCGCTTCAAGCCTTGGACGGCCGAAGCGGCCGCGAGCGACATGCCGCCGCCGGGAATCTACGCAATCAGCATCAATAATCTCACGAACATCAAATTGCTCACAGCGTTGCGCAAGTTTCCCGACTCAAAGCGTGATTGGTTGTCGCGCTTCAAGCCCAGCGATCGAGTCGGCTATTCCATCTACATCTATAAATTCCCTCAGTCAGGCTAAGCCGTGGCTTACAACAGCTTGCAGGAATTCGTTCAGGCTTTGGAGCGCGAGGGGGAGCTCAAGCGCGTCCGCCATCCGGTCAAAGCGGAGCTGGAGATCGCCGAGATCGCCGACCGCGTGATGAAACGGGGCGGCCCGGCGCTGCTGTTCGACAACGTCGCCGGAAAAAACATCCCCGTGCTGATCAACGCCTTCGGGTCGGCTAAGCGGATGGCGCTGGCGTTGGGCGTAAAGGACATCGAAGAGATCGCCCGCGACATCGAGCAGCTCACGCGGCTAAAGCCGCCGGCGTCGTTGCGCGACAAGCTCCGGATGCTGCCCGAGCTGTTGCGCCTGGCGGGGGCGGCGCCGAAGGTCATCGGCGGCGCGGCGGCGTGCCAGGAAGTGATCGAGCGCGATCCCGACCTGGGCATCCTGCCGGTGCTCACCTGCTGGCCGGGAGACGCCGGCCCGTTCATCACGCTGCCCGCGGTATTTTCGCGCGACCCACAGGGCGGGCGGCGCAACGTCGGCCTCTACCGCATGCAGGTGTTCGATCGGCGCACGACCGGCATGCACTGGCATCCGCACAAAGTCGGCGCGCGCCACTTTCAGCGCCAGAAGGAAGCCACGGGGCGTATGGAGCTGGCCGCCTGTCTCGGCGGCGATCCGGCGCTGATCTACGCCGCCACGGCGCCCTTGCCGGATCAGATCGACGAGCTGCTGTTCACCGGCTTTCTCAGAAAAAAAGCGGTGACGCTGGTGAAAGCGGTGACCGTCGACGTGGAGGTCCCGGCCGACGCGGATTTTGTCATAGAAGGCTACGTCGATCCTTCGGAGCCGCTCCGCGTGGAAGGGCCGTTCGGCGACCACACCGGCTTTTACTCTCTGGCCGACAACTATCCCGCCTTCCACGTCACCTGCATCACGCACAGAAAAAATCCCATTTATCTCACGACCATCGTCGGGCGGCCGCCGATGGAAGACGCCTTTCTCGGCAAGGCGACGGAGCGGATTTTCCTGCCGCTCATGCGCCTCACTTTTCCGGAGATCGTCGATATCGACCTGCCGGTCCACGGCGTGTTCCACAACCTGGCGATCGTCTCGATCAAGAAGGAATACCCGGCGCACGCGCGGAAGATCATGCACGGGCTGTGGGGGCTGGGGCAGATGATGTTCACCAAGATCATCGTCGTCGTCGATCACGACGTCAACGTTCACGATCCGGCCGAGGTCTGCTGGATCGCCGGCAACCACATCGATCCCAAACGCGATGTGATTTTCGTCGAAGGTCCTGTGGATGTCCTCGATCACGCCGCGCCGCTCATGGGCTACGGCTCCAAGATGGGAATCGACGCCACCCGGAAGTGGCCGGGCGAAGGCTTCGAGCGGGAGTGGCCCGGAGCGATCGCGATGGACGAGAAAACCAAAAAATATATTGATTCGATCTGGGAGAAACTCGGAATCTAACCGAAGCCCTTGTCCCCATAGTTGTCACCCCCGAATGTTTTTATCGGGGGTCCAGTTCGAGTCTCGCCTGGATTCCCGCTAAAAGCATGCGGGAATGACGGACTTAGTAGAGGAATCCAAAATCCAAAATCTAAAATCTAAAATTGCCGACTTTGGTCGGCTTGTCCGTTTCTCCCACACGGTCTTCGCGCTGCCGTTCGCGCTCGCGTCGGTGGCGCTCGCCTGGCCGCGCTACCCGGTCACGCTCCGCGCTCTCGTCTGGATCCTCGTCGCCATGGTCGGCGCGAGGAGCGCGGCTATGGGCTTCAACCGCTTGGCCGACCGCCGCTTCGACGCGCTCAATCCCCGCACCCTGGCATGGGAGCTGCCGCAGGGCAAAGTGAAGGTCCGGGAGACCGTCCTGCTGACGCTGCTCGCCTCCGCCCTTTTTGTGTTCGCCGCGGCCCAATTGAACCCGCTCTGTTTCGCTCTCTCTCCGCTCGCCCTGGCGGTCGTCCTTTTCTACTCGCTCACGAAGCGATTCACCTGGACCTCCCATCTCTTTCTCGGCCTGGCGCTGGCGCTGGCGCCGGTCGGCGCCTGGCTGGCGGTGTCCGGGACGCCGGGCGGCCCCGGTGAACTGAAAACTCCGCTGCTTCTCGGCGCGGCGGTGCTCTTCTGGCTCGCCGGCTTCGATACGCTTTACGCTCTGCAGGATCTCGACTTCGACCGCGCCACCGGGCTCTACTCCATCCCGGTCCGCTTCGGCGTGAGGGGCGCGCTCAACCTGTCGAGCGCCTTCCACTGCCTCACCGTCCTTTTTCTGCTGCTCGTCGGCCTTACAGCGCGTCTGGGGGCCGTCTATTGGCTCGGCACGGCCGCGGTTGCCCTGGTCCTCCTGTGGGAGCACCGCCTGGTCAAGCCCGACGACCTCTCGCGCGTCAACAAGGCGTTCTTCGACCTGAACGCCTATGTCAGCGTCGGCTACCTTTTGGCCACCGTCGCCGACCGGTTGCTGGTTGGTTAACTGTGATCGCCCAAAAACGGGCAGGCACGGGGGCCTGCCCCTACAACGACACGCCGTTCAAACCCAATTGAACCACTACCGAAAATTCTGTAGGGGCGACCCCCTGTGGTCGCCCTCTTTCGGGGACCGATAAGGCGCCTCCGTTTGGGGTCTTGATTTTCGTCCCCGGCGCGCCTAGGCTTTAGATAGTGTGGAGTGGCATAAATTTTTCACCTAATAACGACCGTCATTCCGGCCGAGTCAGCCGGAGGCTGACGAGAGCCGGAATCCAGACGAATAAAAAGGCGCGATGAATCGCGCCCCTACTGGATTCCCGCTTTCGCGGGAATGACGAACCTGGGAGGGCGTCATGAAAAAGTTCAAACTGAAAAATGCGAAATGCAAAATGTTTCATTTTGCAATTTGCATTTTGCAATTTGCATTTGCGGCTTTGATCTTCTCCGGCTGCGCGGCCACGGGGGAAATTCAGACCGGGCGTTTCGATCTGCTTTACGGCGATTCGAACATGGCGCTGGTCCATTTTCAGCGGGCCGCGGAGATCGATCCCCAATTTCTCTACTACAGCGTTCTGCCGCAGGGAGTCTGGACCTATGTCGGCCGGGCCTACTACAACACCGGCAAGTACCCCGAGGCGCGCCAGGCCTTTGAGCGCGCGCTCGCGCGCTACGATCGGGATAACCTGGCGCGGCTTTATCTCGGCCTGGCGCTCAGCAAGGCCGGGGAGCCTCCGCGCGGCCTGACCGAGATACAGGCCGGCATGAAAGGGCTTTACGACTGGATGGAAGCTTTAGAGCAACAAACGCTCTACGGAAGATACTGGGACCCCGGCAGAGACATCCGCCGCGGAATTGAAAAAAATCTCATTGTGGCCAACGCCAAGGAGATCGACTGGCCGACCCTCATTGCGGGCGGCGAGTGGCTCGGAAAACGGATGGAAGAGGAGATCGACCGCGCCCGGCGGGACCAGAAAGAAGATTTTGAAAGGAACGGCTCCGACAGGACGGATCGCTAGGGAGGCGGAATCAACGTTCGTTAAAAAAATTCACTGCCCTTTTAGCCGTCATGCCCGCGAAAGCGGGCATCCAGGCGTCTTCGAAATTCCGGGATTCCGGCCGGAGCCTGCTCTCGACTCCGATCGGGGGCGGGAATAAGGGAAGGAAACTGGATTCCCGTTTTCACGGGAATGACGAAAAGAGGGGCGGATTCCCGCCGGAGCCGGACGTTACTTAGGGTTGATTGCGGCGCCATTCCCGCGACGTGTCGATTTTCTGAAAGTTCTCCTCGTCGTCCATCCGCACGAGAATAAGCTCCACCGCCCGGACGATGCCGTCTTTTTCTTCCAGCCCCTTTTTGTACGCCACCACGGCGCGCGAGATCGCGGTGCGCACGACCCCCTTGCTGTCCCAGCGGGGAAAGTTGCGGTAGCCGCTGCGCGAGACTTTGCTCACCAACGTGATGGCGCCGCCCAGGGTCTCCATCCCCGCGTCGTCGTCGCCGAGCTTGAGCTGGGCCAGGCCGAGATTCAGCCAGGCGACCTCGTCGTCCTTGTTGAGCAGCAGCGCGCGCTCGAGAACCTGCCGTGAAATGTCGTAGTGCCCCTTGCGGTAATAGGCCCTTCCCAGGAGCGTCATGCTGTCCTTGTAGGTCGGGTCGTCCTTGACGACCACCTGCAGCGCCTCGATGGCGGTGTCCATGTTTCCGCCTCTCCCGCGCAGAAATTGGTCTCTCCCCTCAAGGTATCTTCCGCCGGTTCCGAGCCGCGGCACCCAGGTAAAAATATCCCCGCAGCCCGCAAAGATCAAAGCCGTAAATGCAAAATGCAAAATACAAAATACAAATTTTAAATTGATCTCGAATCTTTTATTTTTCATTTTTCACTTTGCACTTTTCATTTTTCACTTTCTTCTTTCCCTCCGCCTCCCTGGCGGCGCGGTTGAGCGTTGTTGTCATTTCCCTCGCCAGGAGCGCCGTGTACTCGCTAAGGGGCATTTCCTTTAAACGCGCGATAGACCGTTTCCGAGATGCCGTCTTTCTCCCCGCGCTTCCCTTTTTCATAGGCGTCCTCGAGCGCGCGCGCGAGCCTGGCGCGCAGCTCTTCCCTCGCATATTTCCCGCCCGCCTGGCCGACGAATTTGAGATCGGCGACGGCCGACTTGCCCCGGCCGCGGCTGTTGTCGATGACCGCGATCTCAACCCGCTTGTCGTTCTTGTAAAGCTCCGCGATTTTCAGCAGCACCGCCGGCGAGCCGGCGTGCGTTTCGAGGAAAGCGTCCAGCGGCAGGGTCCGTCCCATTCGCTCCGCGCGCGGCAGCGCTCCCCCGACCAGCGCGTCGATCGGATCGCGATAGACGAACACAATGCTCACCGTCTTGCCCGCCTCCAGCGCCTGGGCGATCCTTTCGACGGAAGATTTCAGGCTCGACAGCGTCGTGTCGTAGACGATCTGCGCGACTTCGACCGCCCTGGCGAGTCCGGGAACCCCCTCGATGCTCGAAGTCTTGCCCGCCCCCGCGCCGCCGGCGGTGAAGATCACCAGGCTCCGCTCATTCGCGGCCGCCGGCTTCTTCAAGTCACGGCGATATATTTCCTTCGCGAACGCGCTCGACGGCTCGTGCACGGCGGAACTCCAGCGCGCGCGGGCGGCTTTGGTCTGACCGTCCTCGGCTTCCATCCCCCCCGGCGCGTAGTCCCTCGACAGCTCGCGCACGTTGTCGGTGTTGATCTCTTTGCCGTACTTGGCCTTGTAGCCCGCCACAGCCTCGTCGGTATGCTCTTCGAGATACTTCGCGAAGCGGGCTTCGACTTCCCGCGCTTCGCGCGAAAGATCTTTGGCTTTTTGAATGCCGAGCTTGCCCGGATAGAGGCCGCTCTCCTGGGCGGCGGAAAAGCCCGGCGAGAGCCAGAGAGCGAGAACGACGAGTGTCAGGGAGCGCAGCAGGGAAGTCGATCTCTTCTTCATGAAAGGGGCTCCGCTAACGCGAACGAGGTAGGAAGCAAATTATCATCGGCGGGCGGAAAAGACAACGAGGAGAGATACAACGGGAATGCAGAACCCTTCCGTCATTCCCGCGCACGCGGGAATCCAGTCTTTGCCTCGCGCCCCTTCACCATGACCCTGGGCTCCCGCTTTCGCGGGAGCGACGAGATACTAGTCGGAAAAGTCCCGGGCTTCCAACCATCTCCGACGGCAGCCCTAGGGCCAATAAAAAAGGGGGAGCCGTTTCCGGCTCCCCCTTTTGCTACGCTATTCGCTTACGCGACTAGAAGCTCCATCTCAGGTTGAGCATGACGTCGAGCCAGTCGCAGCCGGCGCCGGGCTTGCCTCTGTGGCTGCCCGGGGCGTCCTGAAACGTGCTGCATCCGAGGTTCTTTGCCACGTTGCCGGCTACGTTCGACGCATCGTACCAGATGAAGTTCAGGCCGATGCTCGCGCGGGGAGCGATCCAGTAGAAGATGTCCCACTCGCGCACGAGGATCCGGTTTTTGCTGAACTCGCCGCCGCTGCTCTGTTCGCAACCGATCTGCCCGCACGAGGCGTCTGTGCGCTCAAACTTGGTCGCAAACAGGATCGATCCCGGCGTGGCGTCCGATCCGGTGAAGAGGCCCTTGGGACTCCACAGCCAGAGCTGGGGCGAAACCAACCACGCTCTGGCCTTCTTTCGCCCGGGGGTGCCGTTCTCGTCGTCCGTGTTGGCGCGCCAGAAAACGCCGTTTCCGGTGATCTGGAACGGGCCTACCTTGTAGGTCGCGCCGCCGTTGACCATGTGTACCAATCCTCTGCCGTTCGCCGGAGAGCGGAACAGATCCTGACGCCCGCCGTCGCCGCTGTCGCGGATTCTCAGCTCGCTGCAACCATTTTCCGCCGCCCGTGGATCGACGTTACAGAACCAGCCGCCGACGTCGAAAGCGAACCCTTTGAGCCATTTGCTTTCGAGTTTCGAGAACGGCTCGATCCCCATATAGGCGACAAAGTCCTTGCGGTCGGTAAAGCTGCTGCGGCCGTCGCCCGCTTCGCTCACCGCCGCCATGGCCAGGTTGATCCTTTTGATTCTGCCGGGGATGCCGATCCAGCTCAGATCCTTGTCGTCGAAGTTCAAGCCGACGCCCTGGCTCGAGCTGCCGGTGTTGAACGTGCCCCGGTTCAGGAGGTCGAATTCGGCAAACGGCCGGCCCTCGCCGCCCTCGCGGAATTCGCCGAGCGAGGTCGGGATGTCCATGCCGCCGTAAACGGTCGGCAGCCACGGGCTGATCTGCTCAAGGTGCATGAAAAACGCGCCGCGCTGCAACGGCGAGTTGGTGGCGAAGCCGTCCAAGTCGAGGCGGAGGTTGATCTCATAAAAGCAGTTGTTGACGCAGTAGGTGTTCTGCAGGCGGAAGCGGCGTCCCATGACTTCGCCGTTCGTTCTCCCCACCTCGTCCTTGCCGGCGTTGAACAGCATACGCCAGTGGGCTTCGACGGAGAAAGTGATCGCCCAGGCTTTATCAGCGGCCTCTACCGTCATGCCGCTGCCGGGACGATAGCTGAACGTCGGCAGCGCGGCCTCCGCGGCCCTCGCTTCTTTGCGCATCTCGATTTGATCCGCCTTGACCTGCGTCTGCTCGGATTTGAGCCTCATCAACTCGTCTTCCAGAGCCTGTATCCTCTGGTCCACATCCGCGGCCCAGGCCGGCACCACTGCCGCGCAGAGCGCAAGCAGCAGGAAGCCGACAGCCGTAAAACTCAGTAGCTTTTTCATCTTCGCCTCCCGTACTTTCAGTTATCCTGTTAAGCCTTTTATGCTAGCTGCGCATCCTCTTTATCAGTTGGTGCCGTTGAGGCAGCTCGCGTCGTAACTTGTCCCATGAGTGTTGAGGTCGACGTTGGCCCCGCTGGCACCAGCGTGGTCTGTCGACGCCTTACCGGAAACAACTCCGCCGCCGGCAATTTGCGCGGAAGTCACAGTACCGGAGCAACGGATGCCAAGCCCTGTGCCTGCGCCATTATTGTCGTGGTTGGCCAGTTTAGATAGACTTCCGCAGACGCCCGTGCCGCCCAGCACTGTGACGGCATTTCCCAGCGGGCCGGTATTCGTCGCGCTGAACGGAAACCCACCCTGCGGGGGCGTGGGACAGCCGCCGACCGAACTGGTGCCGAGGTTCACGACGGCATTTTGCGACAACTCGATCGAATCGCTATTGCCGTTCGCGGCGGCGCAGCCGGCGCAGGTGGGAGCGCCGCTGTTATCAAAAAAATTGTTAATGACGTCGGCCATTCCGCCCGAGGCGACGGAGACGCCGTCTCTCTTTGCAACATTGTTGACGATTTTGTTTCCATTGAGACGGGCCGAAGAAGAGCGGTCCACGGCGACTGCGTTCCCGTCGTTATCGTGAATCCAGTTCGGACTCGCAAGCCCCGGCCCCGCCTGCTCGGGTAGAACGGCGGTCGGGTCCAAGTCGCCGGTGCTCGCAAAGCCGACCAGGATCGAGCTGTTTTCACTGGCGCTGATTCCCGTGCCGTTGTTCTTTATCTCGTTGTTGATGATCCGGGCCGAACTGGCCACGCTCACGGCGATCCCGACCTTGTTGTCCCTGATGCAGTTTCCTCGTTGCTCGATAAAACTCGACGGGCTGAGGGTCTCGTTCTTGGTCGATCTCCCGATCAGGGCCGAGCCGCCCCTGCTCACCTGAACCCCGGTGGCGAAGGTGGCGCCGTGGATGTCAAAGCCCACGACCGTGATATTCCTGCCCCTGATGGCGACGAGGGCACTGTTCAAATCGGCAACACCGAACTTGTCTACCGCCGGCATGATCTGCGTATTATTTGGATCGCCGCACGCGCCGGAGCCGTTGCCCTCCAGGGTAATATTAATTCGCGTATCGGAAATGCTTATGTTCTCGCGACAGATACCGAACGCGTGAACCGGCTGCGTCGACCCGAGTTTCGAGGAGATTGTGTTGATCGCGCTGCACGTCACGTGCGTCCCGTGCGCCTCGCTCAGGGCCGGCAATAAAAGCAGCCCAGCCATCGCGCTGAGCAATCCGGCGAGTAAGCCATTAAACATTTTCATAACAACGCCTCCTTTTATCCTTTGGTTGCCTTTCGATTGCCGTATCGCACCCCCGCCTGGCCCATACAATGGGCTTCCCGGGCGTGAGTGTAAAACGACCCCCTTGTAACCTAATTTCCGACCCCCTGTCAAGAGGAAAATGAATTTTTTTTAGAGGGGGGGGTCGGCCGGGGGACCGGAGGGGGGGGTATGGGGCGGCCCTCCTAAGATTAATGCAAAATGGAAAATGAAAAGTGAAAAGTGAAAAATCGAAGAAACGACCCCCTCGAAATCCCCAAGACATTGGCGAGCGGAACGGGGGTGGTGTAAGGTGGGGGCGCCGAAGAAATGCAAAATGTAAATTGTGGTTCGACCTGGTGCCCTGAGTCATGGGAGGAAGCTCGAGCCAGGACAAAACCAGCGACCCGTTTTCCGTCATTCCCGCGAAAGCGGGAATCCAGCAATACGATGCGTAAACAGCCGGCACTTTATATTCTAGCCAGCAAGCGAAACGGCACGCTTTACATCGGGGTGACGAGCAAGCTGCAGAGGCGCGCCTGGGAACACAGAAACGGTCTGGTCGAGGGTTTCACGAAGAAATACGGGATTCACCGGCTGGTTTATTACGAGCTATACGACGACATGGTGTCGGCCATCACAAGGGAAAAACAGTTGAAAAAATGGAACCGAGCCTGGAAGCTGGAAATAATCGAGAAGAAAAATCCAGGCTGGCGGGATTTGTGGGGTGAGATTATTTGAGGGAGAATGAATGACTGGATTCCCGCGTTCGCGGGAATGACGGAGGGGGCGGGAATGACGCGTCTCCTCTTCGTCATTCCGGCCAACGCCCGCAAAAGCGGGCGGCGAGCCGGAATCCAGGAAGTTCAAAAAGATCTGGATTCCCGCTTTCGCGGGAATGACGGAGGGGAGGAAGGGAATGACGCGTCCCCTCTTCGTCATTCCGGCCAACGCCCGCAAAAGCGGGCAGCGAGCCGGAATCCAGAAAATTTAAAAAGATCTGGATTCCCGCGTTCGCGGGAATGACGGAGGGGGCGGGGATAACGGAAGGTTGCAAATGAAGCCACCTTTAATTAGCATTTCATTTTTCATTTTGATTTCTTCTTTAACGATGTCCGGATGCGCCCCGCGCGTGGGCAGGATCGATCCGCCAGAGGGCGCGCCGGGAACGCTGGTGAGCCTCTCTATAGAGTACCTCGTCGGCTGGCCGAGGGTGGAAATCGGCGGGCGCGTGATGGATTGGCCCGAGCTCAAGCTGAGCGCGCAGCAGCCCGAGCGCCGGGACGTGCGCGGCGAAGATCTGGTCTGGATCGAAGATAAAATTCTCCAGTTCCGGGTGCCGGAGCTGCCGCCGGGCGAGTACGTCGTCACGATCCACGACGACAAGGGGCCGCCGGGGGACCCGGTTTATTCGGCTCTCGAAACCGCGGCCTACGTCATCTTCCCGCCCGTCTGGCCGTTTGTCTTCCGCTCCAACCAGACGCAGGTTCAGTTCCGGGTCATCGAGCGGCGGTGAGACCGACGGCCCACCGGGGCCGGTCGCCCCTACATCGTGCATCGTGCGTGTCCTGCGTAGGGGCGACCGGCTGGTCGCCCTCCCAATCGCGTCTTGACCGGACCCCGATTGCCCGATATGATTGCGCCGGGAATTTGGCGCAGAAGGCAAGCATGAAAAACAGCCTCATCCGTAACACCGCCGCGAGAGCGCTCTTGCGGAACTGGGCCGCTTCGCTGGCCCTGCTGCTCGTCTCCGGCTGCTCCTCTTTCTCGCTCCCCTCCTTCTTCGGCCCCTCCGAGCCGCCACCCAACGCCAACGCCGAGATGCTCTATAAGGAAGGGCTGGACTACCTCGCGCGGAAAAAGTACGTCAACGCCATCGACCGCTTCCAAAGGGTCAAGGCCGACTATCCGTTCGCCCCGGAAGTCGTCATGGCCGAGCTCAAGCTGGGCGAGACGTACTACTTGAACGAGCAATATCCCGAAGCGATCGAGGCGCTGAAAGAATTTATGGCTGCGCACGTGAGCAGCGAGCATATCCCTTACGCGATGTACACGGCGGGCATGGCCCACTTCGACCAGTACACCGGCAGCGACCGGGATCAGAAGGTGACCGAGGTTGCCAGGACCTATTTTGAAAGAGTCGCGAAGGACTTTCCCAAATCCCCCTACGCTCCCCAGGCCCGCGAGAAGCTCGCCAAATGCCTCGAATACCTGGCCGAGCATGAATTCATCGTCGCTTCCTTTTACATCGGCGAGAAAAAATATCCCGCGGCGGAGGACCGCCTCGAAGATATTCTACGCAAGTACAAAGAGACTTCGGTCGCGCCCAAGGCGCTCTATCAACTGGCCGAGGCCTACCGTCTGGAGAAAAACAACGTCAAGGCCGGCCTGGCCTACGAGGCGCTGCTCCATTACTATCCGAGCCACCCGCTGGCCAAGACCGCGCAGTCCCAACTGAGCCAGCTCGCCAAGGAAAAACAGGACCCGCTGGCGGCGCTGCTCAAGCGCGAGCGCAGGCCCTTGCCGGCCGCGCCCGGCCTACCCGCCGGCGCGCCCGTTCAGGCGGGCGGCGAAGCCCCGGCCGAGGCGAGCAAGCCGAAAGATCTAAATCTCGTCGCCAAAACGGAAGTCGTCAACGAAGATCCCGGCGCGCAGCGAAGCCTTCTCAGCCGGTTGAATCCGTTTTCGTCTTCACCTCCGCCGCCCGGGAAAGCCGAGGCCAAGAAGGAAGAGGCCAAACCCGAGCCCGCCGCGGCGAAGAGCGAACCCCCGAAGTCCGAGGGATTCTTCGCTTCCTTATGGAGAGGCATCAATCCGTTCTCGTCGAAAGCCGAGGCCAAGCCGGGCGCAACGACCGCGAGAGATCCTCGGATCGTCGGCGACATCGATCAGTCTTTGAAGGCCAGCGGCTCGGCCCAAGGGGCCAAGCCGAGCGCGCCGAAAACCGACCTGCCCGCGGTCCCCGAGCCGGCGGCGCCGCCGCCGGACGCTCAGGCGGTCCTGGGGAGCGTCGATGCCACGCTGGGGAAAAAAGGGATGAGCACCGCCGACCTGCCGCCGCCACCTGAAATCTCCCCGGCGCTCAAGACGACCGACGCCGAGCGCGCTGCCGAACGGGCGCGCCCCGTCTCGGGGCCCGCGCCGGACAGCGGATTTGTCTCCAAGCTGGATGAGGCGCTGAAGCAGCGAGGGGTCGATCCTTCGAAGATCGACGCGATGCGCGCCCAGAAACCGCCGCCGACCGGCGCGCCTCCTCTGGTGGCGCGGCCAAAGCCCGAGCCGCAGATCCAGTTGGAGCCGAGGCTCGGCGCGGAGAAGAAGGGACTGCTGCTCGGCGCGCAAGAGTTTCAGCCGCAGGAAAAATCCGCGCCGCTCAAAGAGGCCGATCTCGCGCCCGGCGCCGAAGCCGCGGCGCCCGCGCCGCCCCCGCAGCCGGAGCAGGCTCAATCGCTGCCGCAAGCCGTTGTGAAAGGGCCACCGCCGCCGCCAAAGGAAAAACCGGGAACCGAGACGAAGAGCGCGGCCAAGGCCGGCGAGGAGCCGGAAGAAAAGGGCATCTTGGATCAGCTCAAGGAAGATGCCGGCAGGATCGGGAATATCTTGAATCCGTTTAAGTGGTAGTAGGCCACTGAAAAATCCTCCGTTCACCATTCACAAGTCTCAGGGCGAACGGAGCACGGGAATGCGGATTCCTTCCGTCATTCCCGCGCTCCCTTCCGTCATTCCCGCGAAAGCGGGAATCCAGGCCTTTCTCCCGCCCCTCCTGGATTCCGGCTCTCGCGTGCTCACGCCCGCTCGGCCGGAATGACGGATACGGTGGACCTCTCGTCACTCACTTCTCGCTCCTCACTTTTTCTTCCACGACCCTGACTCTCATCTCCGGGCTGAGACGCTGCTGACCCGATACGATAATCTTTTCCCCCGCCGCAAGGCCGTTAACGATTTCGGTCAGGCCGTTCTGCGACCATCCCGTCGTTACGGCGATTTTTTTTGCCCTGCCGTCCGCGACGGTAAAGACAAATTTATTCTCCTGTCCTGAGCGCAGTCGAAGGGCCTGCTCTCCCTCTTCCTCTTCGACAATCGCTTCGCTTGGAATCAACACGGCCTCTCGATGTTCCCCCAGCACCAATGACACCCGCGCGAGCATGCCGGGCTTGAGAAGCTGCTGAGGATCGGCTGCATGAACTTCCGCCACGAGCGCCCGACCGGAGCTATCGGGCGGCGATAATGGCCTGTCCTGAGCTCGGTCGAAGGAATGGAGCCGCGCCACCTTGCCGTCGAAAGCGCGGCCGGGGAGGGCGTCGATGCCGTCGAGCGTGGCGGCCATTCCCACGCGCGCGAGGCTCGCGTCGCGCTCCGGGATGCTCACGGCGATTTTCAACGCCATGGTTCGATTTCCCTTACCATAGAGCGTCAGGATCGGCGTCGCGGGCGCGACGACGGCGCCGGGCTCGACAAGGCGGCGGACGACCACGCCGTCGAACGGCGCGACAACGACGGCAAGACTCAGGAGATAGCGCGACTGGGCGAGCGTCGCCTGCTTCTGAGCGAGCTGCGCCAGGGCGAGATCCCGCTCGGCCCCGGTGGCGCGAGCCTTGGTCTCGGCGCTCTCCAGCTCCCGCGCCGAGATAAAATCCTTCAGCCGGAACGCGCGGACGTTCTCGACCTGCTTTTCGGCCTCGGCAAACCGGGCCTCTCGCTCCCGCAGGACCGCTTCGGCGGCCCTGACCGCGGCCTCGTCCTCCGCCACGCGGCGGCGCTGCCCGGTCCGATCCAGCGTGGCCACCGTCTGGCCGGCGGCCACCCGCTCGCCGGCCGCGACGGAGATCAACTCGACGCGCCCGGCCATGGGAGAAACCACGGTGGTCTCAGCCGCGGGGAGAAGCGGGCCGCGCGCGGTGAGAACGTAGGAGATCGGGCCCTGCTCGGCAGCGGAGAGCTTCACCGCCACGGCAGGATCGTCGCCGGGCCGCCTGCCCTGAGTGTTGTCGAAGGGGGTGCGGCCCGCAACCGGACCGTGCGAGATCGGCAGATAGGCGATCGCGACCGCTCCGAGGACGAACAACACGGCGGCCCAGGGATAGCGTTTCATCCGAGTTCTCTCGTCCTACAAGTAGGATGCTGAAAAAACCTCCGCGTCATTCCGGCCGAGCGGGCGTGAGCACGCGAGAGCCGGAATCCAGAAGGGGCGGGAGAAAGGCCTGGATTCCCGCTTCCGCGGGAATGACGGAAGGGAGAGAACGGGAATGACGCCCCCTCTCTTCGTCATTCCGGCCAACGCCCGCGACAGCGGGCGGCGAGCCGGAATCCAGGAAATTCAAAAAGATCTGGATTCCCACTTGCGTGGGAATGACGGAAGGATAATGGATTCCCACTTTCTTGGGAATAATTGTCGCTCGCCGGCAGGATTCAAGGCGGCGAGGGTGTAAAGGAAGCCGGTCCTATTTTCTGCGCGCGTCGGCTCTTCTCGACAAAGGCCCGAACGACGGCGTCGGCACCCCCGGAACCTGCGGCTCCCACTCGGGCGCCGCAGCCGGCTGCTCGGCGGCCTCTGGCCGGCTCGGCTGGCGGCCGCGCACTATTTTCATAAACGACTCGAAATAGAGGTAGACGACCGGCGTGATGTAGAGCGTCAATAGCTGGGAAACGAGCAGCCCGCCGACCACTGCAAGCCCCAACGGCCGGCGCGATTCGGCGCCCGCGCCGGTGCCGAGGGCGATCGGTATCGCCCCCATCAGCGCCGCCATCGTCGTCATCATGATGGGACGGAACCGGACGATGCAGCCGTCATAGATCGCCTCCAGCGGGCTCTTTCCTTCGTTGCGCTGTTTCTCCAGCGCCACGTCGATCATCATGATCGCGTTTTTCTTGACGATGCCGATCAGCATGATGATGCCGACGAAGCCGTAGATGTTGAGGTCCATGTTGAACAGCATCAGCCAGAGCAGCGCGCCCAGGCCGGCGGAGGGCAGCCCGGAGAGAATCGTCAACGGATGGACGAAGCTCTCGTAGAGGATGCCCAGCACGAGGTAGACGACCAGCACGGCCATCGCCAGGAGCAGCCAGAGGCTCCCGATCGACGACTCGAATTCCTTCGCCGTGCCTTGAAAACTGGTCGAGATGGCGGCGGGCAGCGTCTCGCGGGCAAGCTGGTTGACGACGCCGACCGCGTCGCCCAGCGCCACGCCGGGCTTGAGGTTGAACGAGATCGTGACGGCCGGAAGCTGTCCGGAATGGCTGACCGACATCGGGCCGACCGTCTGCTTGAGGCCGGCCACCGCGTTGAGCGGGATCAACGCGTTTCCCGCGTTCAACGCGCTCTGCGCGGTGTTGTTGCCGGTATTGGAGCGGATGTAGAGCATGGAGAGCACGGAGGGATCGTTTTCGTATTTCGAATCGAGCTCCATGATGACCTGGTATTGGTTGTTCGGCGTATTGATCGTGGAGATCTGCCGCGAGCCGTAGGCGTTGTAAAAGGCTTCTTGAATCTGCCGCGGCGAGAGCCCTTGCGCGGTCGTCCCCAGCGTGGCGGCCCTGTCCCGGTCGACGACGATCTCAAGCTGCGGATTTTTGAGCTGCAAGTCGGTATTGACATCCTGAAATTCCGCGCGGCCGCGGATTTTTTCTTCCAGCTGCGGAGCGTAACGATAAAGCTCGGCGGCGTCCGGGCTCTGGAGCGTGAACTGATAAAGGCTTCTGGAAAGCCGGGCGCCGACCCGGATCACCGGAGGATTTTGCAGCGAGACGCGCACGCCCGGAACTTTGGACAGCTTCGGGCGGAGTTGTTGGATGACTTCGTCCGCGCTGAGCGCGCGCTCGGCCCGGGGCTTGAGACGGAGAAACATCTGCCCCGTGTTGCCCGTGGAGGACTGCCCGCCGACGCCGACGCTCGACCGGAAACCGCCCACGTTGGGATCGTCCGCGACGATCTCGGCCAACTGTTTTTGCAGCCGCACCATGTCGATGAACGAAGTGCCCTGCGCGGCTTCCGTGTTGATAATGACCTGGCCGGTGTCTTCGCTCGGGATAAAGCCCTTGGGAATCCCCGTAAAGGCGATGCCCGTCCACGCCGGAACTCCCGCGAAAAGAACGCCCGTCAAAACCAAAAGCAGAAGCGAAACGAAAATCGTAGCCAATCTGTGCCTTAACGTCCACTGAAGGGTCCAATCGTAGAGCCGCAGCATGCCGTCGAAAAACAGTCCGGTGATCTTGTAGAGGCGGCCGTGGCGCTCCGCGCCGGCGGGCTTGATGAAGCGGCTGCAAAGCATCGGCGTCAGGCTGAGCGATACGAAGCCGGAGACGAGAATGGCGACGCAGATCGTGACGGCAAATTCTCTCAGCAGCCGGCCGAGCATCCCCGACATGAAGAGGACCGGGATAAAAGCGGCGACCAGCGACAGCGTCATCGAGAGGATGGTGAACGAGATCTCTTTGGCGCCCTTGACCGCCGACTCGAAAACCTCCTCGCCCGCTTCGACGTGGCGGATGATATTCTCCAGCACCACGATGGCGTCGTCGACCACGAAGCCGACGGAAAGGGTCAGCGCCATCAGCGTGAGATTGTTCAGGCTGTAGCCCAGCAGGTACATGACCGCGAACGTGCCGATGATCGACATCGGCAACGCCAGGCTGGGAATGATCGTCGCCGAGAGGTTGCGTAGGAAAAGGAAAATCACCAGCACCACCAGCGCGACGGTCAAGGCCAGAGTGAACTGGACGTCCCAGACCGAATCGCGGATCGCCAGCGTGCGGTCGAAGGCGACCTCCAGATCCACCGACGGAGGGATGTTCTCGCGCAGCGCCGGCAGGACCGCCTTGACGGCGTCCACCACCTCGACGACGTTGGAGCCGGGCTGTTTCTGCACGGCGAGGACGACGGAGGGCTTGTTGTTGTACCAGGCCGCGATCTTATTGTTCTCGACGCTGTCGAGGACTTTGCCGACGTCTCGCAGTTGCACGGGAGAGCCGTTGCGGTAAGTGATGACGAGCGGGCGGTAGTCCTCCGCGCGCACGAGCTGGCCGTTGGATTTGAGCGTCAGCGAGCGGTACGCCCCGTCGAGCGTCCCCAACGGCAGATCGACGTTGCCCCGCTGCACGGCGCTCAGGACCTCATCGATCCCGATCTGCCGGTAGGCCAGCGCCGTCGGGTCGAGTTGGATGCGGACCGCGTATTTCTGAGTGCCGAAGACGTCCACCTGAGCGACCCCGCTCACCATCGAGATTCTCTGCGCGAGAATATTCTGCGCGTACTCGTCGACGGCCGAAAGCGGCAGCGTGGCCGACGACAAGGCGAGCTGCAGGATCGGAGCGTCGGCGGGATTGACTTTGCGGTAGGCCGGCGGGTTCGGCATGTTGGGCGGAAGGTCTCTCAACGTCCGCGCGATCTGCGCCTGCACGTCCTGGGCGGCGGCGTCGATGTTGCGGTTCAAGTTGAATTGCAGCGTGACTTGCGTCCGGCCGAGGGTGCTGACGGAGTTCATGGAATCGAGGCCGGCGATGGTCGCGAACTGTTTTTCCAGCGGCGTGGCCACCGAAGAGGCCATGGTCTCGGGGCTCGCGCCCGGCAGGTTGGCGGTCACGACCACGGTCGGGAAATCGACCGTCGGCATGTCGGCGACCGGCAGCGCGCGATAGCCCATGATGCCGAAGATCAAGATTCCCACCATGATGAGGGTCGTCATGACGGGCCGGTGGATGAAGGGACCCGTGATGTTCATCCTTCGATCCTCCTCAGGATGACCCTGACCCATTCGATAAACTCAGGGTCACCCTGAGCCCGTCGAAGGGTGAGCTCAGCCCCTCGATTTCCCTCGGGGCCATGAGGTTCTCGAATGGTCGAACGGGTCATGAGGCCGCCTCCCGTTTCCGCTTGCCGTTCCCTTTTTCGCTCTTGACCGCTTCTTCTTTGCTTCCCTCTTTGCCGGCTTTAACCTCCACCCGGCTTCCCGGCCCCAACAGGAACTGGCCGTCGGTCACGACCTGCTCGCCGGCCTGGAGCCCTTTCTCGATAACGACCTCGCTGTCAAGGCTGCGACTGACGACCACCGGGCGCAGCTCCACGGTGGAGCCGCCCTTCAAGACGAAAACGTGCTGCCCCTCCTGTCCCGTCTGGACGGCCTGCAAAGGAACGACGACGGCGCCGGGCTGGTCCGCCAGCTTGAGCACCGCTTTGACGAATTGTCCGGGCCAAAGCCGCCGATCGGTATTCGCGAAGGTGGCCTTGAGCTTGATCGTCCCCGTGGTCCGGTCGACGATGTTGTCGATGAAGCTGAGCTCGCCTTCGACGGGACGGTCCTGAGTCTGCGGCATGAGCGCGTGAACTTTGAGACTGCCCGCGGCCAGCCGCTTTTTCACCTCCGGCAGGTTTTGCTCCGGCACGGAAAATGTCACGTAGATCGGGCTGACCTGGTTGATCGTGACCAGCGCGGCAGCGTCGTTGGTCCGCACCAGGTTGCCTTCGTTGACCAGCAGGCTCCCCGTCCGCCCGGTCACCGGAGAATACATTCGACAATAGCTGAGCTGGACTCTGGCGTTCTCGACGGCGGCCTTGTCCGCTTCGACCGTGGCTTCCAGCGCCTCGGCGTTGGTCCTGACCTGATCGTACTGCTCGCGGGAAACGTACTGCTTTTTCACCAGCTCCTCGTAGCGCCGCGCCTGCTCGCGGGCGTTCGCCAACACGGCGGCGTCCCTCGCCAGGTTGGCTTCGACCTGCTTGAGCACGGCCTCAAAGGGCCTGGTGTCGATGGTGAACAGCAGATCTCCCTGCTGGACGTCCTGGCCCTCCTTGAAGTGGACCTGGGTGACGGTGCCGGTGGTCTGCGTCCTCACGGAGACGGTCGAATAGGCCTCTACGACGCCGACCGCCTCGAGCTGCACCGGCATATTTTTCTGGACCGCGCCGACCACCGTGACGGGGACGGCGGGGCGCCCTTCGGATTTTTTCTCGGGCCTTTTTACGGAGGTCAACTGTCCGTAGCCGACCACGGCGCCGACCGCGATAAGGGCCACCGCCAGCCAGGCATATCGTTTCATAAGTTTCTTCTCCGGCGAACCTAAGGCCATTGACCCGTATGGGTTACGGGGTTCCTACCGCCTTTAGGAGCTGCGCTTCGGATATCTTATAATTATATAGCGAGTTGATATAGTCAACCTCCGCCCGGACGTAGACCTCTTGAGCATCGGTCACTTCGATGATCGAGCCGACGCCGACTTGATACCGCCCGTTGGCCAGCTCCAGATTTTCTTTCCCCGCCCCCTCCGCGGCCTTGCTCGCTTTGATCTTCTCCTGCGAGCTGATCAGGTTCGCATAGCCCTGCTCGACTTCCAGGGAGACCTGCTGCTTCTGCTGCTCCTCTTGGGCTTTGATCGAGTAGTAGGTGCGCACCGACTCCTCCACTTTGTACGTGGTCTTAAAGCCGTCGAAAATGGGGATACTGAGCCTCAGTGTTACCCCCCAGTCGTCCTTCAGAGGAAATGTGGGGAGGGCAGAGCTCACATTTTTTCTGCCATACACCCCGTCCACCAAAATATCCGGCAGGTGACCCCTCCGGTTGGTCGCGATCGTCTGATCCTGGGCTCTCATCTGCGCGTCAAAACTGAGAATGTCCGGGCGAAGGCTGAACGCCTGGACCCTGGATTGTTCCAGGGACATTGGGAACCGGGCCGCAGTAAAAGCCTCCGCGAGACTCTCAATCAAGGCGCTCGTCATAGCGGGAACGGCCTGCTCCGGCAGGTCCGGCAGCCCCATCGCATTTTTGAGTGTCACCCAGGCGACCTTGACGTTGTTCTGCGCAGTGATGAGACCGGATTGTGCGGTATAGAGGTTGGATTCGGCCCTCACGACGTCGATTTTCGGCCGGGTGCCGACCTCGTAGAAGGCCCGGGCCTGGCGGACGATCAGCTCCCGGTCCTTGACGGTCTCCTCCGCTACTCTCACCAGCGCGATCGCCTGAAGATAGAGATAGTACGCCTGTTTCACGCTTAGGACCACGCCATCGGCCGTAGTCTTTAAGTTATAACGCGTGGCATCGAGTGTCTCGCGCGCCGACTGAACCGTCCCCTCTCGCTTGCCGAAATTATAGAGCGTCATACTGAACTTGGCTTGGCTTGAAAAGGTGTCGGCGGCCACAACATCCTTGTAGCTTCTGGAAGTTCCGTAGCCGTTCTCAAGGCTAAGCGTCGGGTAATAGGCGGCGAACTGCTGTCTCACCACGGCTTGCTGCGCTCCGACTTTTTCCGCCGCAGATTTGATGCTCGGATGGTTCTCCAGCGCGGCGCGCACCACATCGTCGATCATCAACACCTTGCCCTTTTCTTCGAGCGTCAACGCGGTCTTGCCGCCCTGCTCCATTGAGTAGGGCGACTCGGCCGTCTCGCTCGCCCGAGCCGTGTTCGCGGCGGCCATCGCCGCGAGTAAGAAAATCCCAACGATCTTTCTTGCCAACATAAGATTCCTCCCCGTTCGAAATCGCGGATCGATGCCATATATATGGCTTTTCGACGCGCAAAGCAAAACGAAAACGGGTTGACATGGCCGCGAAGTCGTGAAACTAATGAACCGGCGTTCATTTTACTGAACCTCCGGTCAAAAATGGCCCATCCGAGCCGCAAGACGATCCTGCTGAACTTCCGCACCCGCTCGCTCCTCGAGGCGACGCGAAAAGTCATCGCCGCGGAAGGCTTCGACGCCGTGACGATGGAGCGGGTGGCCGGCGAGGCCGGCATGGCCAAAGGCGGGATCTATCTCTACTTCCGCAACAAGGATGAGTTGATCCTCGCCGCGGTCGAAGAGATCGCCTCCGAGATAGTCCAGCGGATCGAAGCCCGCATGGAGTTAAATGCCCCGCCGTGGGAGAGGCTCTGCGGCGCGATGCGCGCGCAGCTGGAGATCATGGAGGAGCAGAAAGAGCTGCTGCGCGTCCTGCTGCTCGACCGCCGGCTGCTGCGGGACAGCCCGAAAGGGCGCCAGGCGCGACGGCTGCTAAAGTACCGCGCGATCCACGAAGCGAGGCTCAAGCATATTCTCGACGACGGGATGAAGCGCGGAATGTTCCCGGCGATGGATACGGCCAAAGCGGCGTTTTATATTAACGAGCTGACGATCAGCACCGCGCAGCGGCGGCTGATCGGCTTAAGCTCCGACTCGCTTGCGAGCGACGCCGAGGGGCTGAGGCGTTTCGTCGCTTTGTTGCTGCACAAGAACCGGGTTCGCTCCGCGCGGCGGAAGGCGGGTCGATGAAGAGGCGAGAATTGTTAAACTTTCATGGAGCTATGTCCGTGGCTTTTTTGAGCACGATATTTACGTTTCGCCGCAACACCCCCCATCCGTCATTCCCGCCCCCGATCAGAGTCGAGGGCAGGCTCCAGCGGGAATCCAGTCCCCTCACGCCTCCTGGATTCCGGCTCGCGTCAGCCTCAGGCCGACTTGGCCGGAATGACGACTCTCTTCCTTCTCGTAACCCGATCCGCCACGCATTGCTGTCGGGCTTGAGGGAGAACGCAGGCGGGGGACTTCTCTGCGCTCTTCTGCTCGCGCTGCTGTTCGGCTGCGACCGGAGCGCTTCGCCCGGCAAGGCGGAGCCGAAGCGGGCCCTGGAGGCGCTCCTGCCGGTCGCCGTGACGCCCGTGCGCGCGCAGAGCGTGGCGCGCACGGTGGAATTCGTCGGCACGCTTCACGCCAACGAGGAGGTTACGGTTTCGAGCGAGGTGGACGGTAGGATCGCCGCGCTCACCGCCGACCTGGGGGACCGCGTCGTTGAAGGACAGGCCCTGGCCAAAATTCAGGACGCGGAGTTCCGCTTTGCCATTCAACAGACTCAGGGGAGCCTGGGCGAGATCCTGGCCAGGCTGGGGGTCGAGAAAACGCCGCCGCCCGACTTCGACGTAACGCGCACGTCGCTGGCGGTCAGGGCGAAAGCCGAGATGGACGACGCCGAGTCGGCGCTCAGGCGCGCCAAAGCCCTTCACGACCGGCAACTGATCGCGGCGCAGGAGTACGACACCGCCGAGATGCGCGCCAAGACGGCGCGCGCCACCCACGCCAACATGCTCGAAGAGGCCCGGGCGCTGATCGCCAACGCCAACTCGAAGGAGGCGCAGCTCGAAACGGCGCGAAAAAAACTCAGCGACACCTCCATCGCCGCGCCGCTGGGCGGGTCGATCAGCAAACGGTTCGTCTCCGTCGGAGAATACGTCAAGGCCGGCGCATCGATGTTCACGATCGTGCAGGACCAGCCGCTCAAGCTGCGCGGCATGATCCCCGAGCGCTTCAGCCCGGATGTCCGCGCCGGACAGGGCGTCGAGCTGCGCGTGGATTCTTTTCCCGACGCGACGTTCAAGGGGAGGCTCACCCGCATCAGCCCGTCGTCCGAGGTCGCCAGCCGCTCGTTTCTGGTCGAGGGCGTGGTGGAAAATCCGGACCGGCGTTTGAAGCCCGGGTTCTTCGCCCATGCGATCGTCGCGACGCGCGTCGATCCCAACGCTTTGACCGTCCCGCAGCAGGCGATCGTTTCTTTCGCCGGCGTCAGCAAAGTGTTCGTCGTCGCGCGAGAGCCTAATCAACTTATA
The DNA here is from genome assembly GCA_041483675.1 of Binatia bacterium. Classification (GTDB taxonomy): domain Bacteria; phylum Desulfobacterota; class Binatia; order UBA9968; family UBA9968; genus 2-12-FULL-60-19. Next base: position 409 of record JBGPGE010000002.1, on the reverse strand, counting down.
TCGAACACGGGGGTTGAATCCCCGTGTTCGACCAAAGGGGAGAGCTACCGCTTCTCCCCATTGGAAACCCCAACGGTTTTGTGCCCGCCTCAAGAGGCGGGGTTTACATTGAATGAAAAGAACGTCGCGCGCGAGCGCATCGTCCAAACCGGAGTGCGAGTGGGCGCGAACGATGTCGAGGTCACCGGCCTCAAACCGGGCGAGCTGGTCGCTATATCGGGACTGACCCGGCTAACCAACGGCGCGGCGGTCAAAGTTTCCGGGCCGGCGATGCCGCGCGAGGGCGACAAACAACAGCCATGAATCTCCGATAACCATGAGTTTTCATCAACCATTAGTTTTCAACAGCCATGAGCTTTATAGACCTCTGCATTAGACGCCCGGTCTTTGCCGTCATGCTGATTACCGC
>JBGPGE010000001.1:0-132191 GCA_041483675.1 Binatia bacterium | reverse complement strand
GCAATGGGTAGCTACTTAATCCCACCGGCAGTATCGGATGCGCAGGCTCTCCGACCGGCCCTTCGACGTTGCTCAGGGTGGTGAGCTTGTCGAACCAGCGGCGTCTTTCTCTGCGAGGCCGAGGGGCGTGGCTTTTCGGGGGAATGACGAATAGAGAGGTCCGGACTTCTGTTACGAACTTGTGAGACGGGACACTAGGAGAGATTAACTCTTGTCTCCGCCGGCTCGGCCGGCCTTCTCCGCATCGGTGTCTCTCGGCAACGAGTTGCTCTGCGCCCATGAGATCGCCGATTGGACCAGCTCGGCCGCGTCCTTGAGCTTCAGCTTGCGTTTTATATTTTCCCGATGAGACTCGACGGTCTTGATGCTCACGCACAACCTTTCCGCCATCCGGCGCGTGCTGAAACCCTGGCCGATCAGGTGAAAGACCTGCAACTCCCGGTCGCTCAGCTCTTCGAGCCGCGAAACATCGGCGCCGTTTTTCATGTTGGCGATGCGCGACAGAAGTTTTGCGGTCATCGGCTCGCTCACGTAAACGCCGCCGCTCAACACCTGGCGCACCGCCGTGAGCAGATTTTTTGTCGCCTCCTGCTTCATCACATAGCCGCTGGCGCCGGCGCGCAGAGCGCGCTCCGCGTAGAGATTCTCGTCGTGCATCGAGAGGGCCAGGACGGGGAGCTTGGGATATTGGCCTTTCACGGCCTTAATGACCTCCAGGCCGTTGACCGTCTTGAGAGAGATGTCGATGATCGCCAGATCGGGCCTGAGTTTTTCGATCGCCTGCGCGACCGCGCTGCCGTCGGCCAGCTCGCCGCAAACGGTCAGGTCGGGGTGTTGAGCGATAAGCTGCTTGAGTCCCTCGATGACGATCGGGTGGTCGTCCACCAGGAGGATCGATTTTTTCCGCGAACTTGCGGGAGACGGCGACGCTTTAAGCATGAGTCGGATGGTCTCCTTCCAGCGGTCTGCGGAATGAGCATTCCACTATCGTTCCGCCCGACTCGCCCTTGCGGACCTCCAGCCCCCCTTTGATCAGCTCCGCCCGGGTTTTCATAATGCGGAGCCCCATTCCTTTGTAGCCGGGAGGCGCCTTGGAAAAGCCGACGCCGTCGTCGACCACCGACAAAATGCCTCTGCCGCTTTGATTTTCGACGCCGATCCTCACGTGGCGCGCCTTACCGTGCCTCACGGCGTTGTCGATGGCCTCCTGGGCGATGCGGTAGAGATGGATCGCCACGTCGTCTTCCGGGACGGACAACCGTGGGTCGCACTCGAGCCGGCAGGAGATGCCGAACATCCCCTCGGCGGCGGCGGCCAGCTCTTTGAGCGCGGAGGCAAGGCCGTTGGTCTGCAGCTCGACGGGATAAAGCCCCCTGGCCAACGCCCGGGTCTGGTGAATGGCCTGATTGGTCAAGGTGGTGATCTGTCCCGCCGTGGCGGCCTCGGGCGCGGCCTTGGCCTCCAGCCGCTGTGTCAGCCCGGCGCCGATACAGGCGATGCCGGTCAGGAGCTGGCCCAGCTCGTCGTGCAAATCCTGGCCGATTTTTTGCCTCTCCCGCTCGCTGATCTCCGAGACCTCCATCTCCATTCGCTTGTGCTCGGTGATATCGACACAGATGCCGCGCAGCATCGCCGCCCGCCCCTGATCGGCGATGACCGCTACGAGCGCTCGCAGCCAGACGACTTTACCGTCAGCGGCGATCATCCTAAACTCCAGCTCGTACGGGCGCATCTCTTTGGTCTTTTTCTTCACGTAGTGCGGCGCCCATTCACGATCGTCGGGATGAAGGTGGGCGAGCCAGAAGTTCGGCTCTTGCAGCCATTGTTCTAAAGGATAGCCCAAAATCCTTTCCCCCTGTCGGCTGACGAACGTGCAATGGAGCGTTTCCGCGTCGGCTTCCCAGACGATCCCGTCGATCGACTCGACCAGGCCCTCGTACTTATGCTGCGATTCTCTGATCTTGTCCTCCGCCTGCGCCCGATCGACCGCCGTCGCCAGGACATAAGCGAACGACAGCAAAAAGTGGATCTCTTCGTCCGTAAAATTGCGGCGCGAGGTCGTGTAGGCGGCGATCACGCCGAACGGCCGCTCCTGCCCCTCGATGGTTACGGCGACGCCGCTTACCACGCCGTGTTCCCGCAGCAGGTGGGAGGGGGTGAACCTGCTCTCTCGGTCGAGGTCCGAGATGATGACCGGCTCATTCGACAACAGCGTGTAACCCGCCTCCGAGTCCCACTGGCTGCTCACCGTTGCGCGGCCGACGAGGTCTTTCTTCCAGCCGGCGCCCGCGCGGAGAACCAATCCCGCGCCGCCGGGCAGCAGCTCGAGCGCCGCGCAGTAGTCCACGCGGAGGACCTGCGAGATGTGCAGTACCGCCTCATCCAGGAGCGAGGGAATGGTCTTCGACGATAGGGCGAGGTGGCTGAAGTGGTTGAGGACCGCCTGTTGAATCGCGCGCATCCGGTGCCGCTCGTTCGCCGCCTCCAGCGACTCCTTGGCGGCGATGACCTCATCGAACAGTTCCCGGTTCTCGAAAACAATTTCCAAGAGTCGGGACAGCGCCGCGAGATGGGCTCGCTTTTCCTCGCTAAAAAAGCCGACGCTGCGGCTCGCGAGATGAAGCACCCCTTTGACGGCGCCTTTGGACCTGAACGGAAGATAAGCGCAGGAGCGAAAGCCGGCCGTAAGCTGCTTCTTCTGGCCCACGCGTGGATCTGTCGCGATATCGGCGATAAAGAGCGCCTCTCCTGTTTGATAGGTAGCCCTGGCCTTGCCGCGATGGCCCGTTCTGGTTGCCTCCAGGTAATTCTGCGGCAGCCCTCGGTGAGCGAGGTGAAGAAAGCATTGTGTCGCCTCATCCAACACCCGCACCGACGCGGCGTCGGCGCCGGTCGCGGCTAACACTCGGTCGATGATGTCATCGAGCATCTGCTGAGGGCTCTCCGAGGCATCGAGCGGCGCAAGGGCGGAATAGAGTCCCGTGATTTGTTTGAGAAGTTCCGAGAGTTGCCGGTTGACCGCCGCCTCTTTGTTCTTGGCGGTTTCGGCTTCGCGATAAAGCTGCGAATTATGAATCGCGGCCGCCCCGTGACTCGCTACGGCGGAAAGAAACTCGATCTCATCGCGGCTGAACTCGTGCTTCTCTTTCGTAAAGATGCCGATGACGCCCAGGGCCTCGCCCTTGGCGATGAGCGGCAGGCCGACGTAGGAAACCAGCCCGTTGTCCCGGAAGAAGCTTCGATACCGCGTGCGGGGATCTTTCAGCGCATCGAGCACCGCCACAGGCGCCCCCTGCTCCAGCGCGATCGCGCCGAGCCCCTTTGCGTCGCCGGTCACGGTTTTAGGGCATTGCTCCACCGTAATGTTCCGACAGGCAAGCACCCCTTTCGCCGGGCCCTCTCGATAGGAAGACATTCGGATGACGGCGACGATCGGAAAGGGAAGGGCCTGCTCGATCTTTTCCAGCAGGGTGTCGAGCACGGACTTGAGGTCGAGAGTCGAGGTGACGGCCAGGTTGATCCCATGGAGCGCCCGGACGCGCTCCAGGTTTCGAGTCGTCTCATCGTGCAGCTGGGCCTTTTGTATGGCGACGCCCATCTGGTGAGTGAGCGCTTCAAGGATGCGCACCAGCTCCGGCGGAAACCGCCGCCGTGTGCGACTCCCGAGCTGGAGGCCTCCCACGACCTCTTGCCCCGCCCAAATGGGGAGCAGGAGGGCCGATTGAACTCCTTCCTGCTTAAAAGTTCTAAGCCCCGGGACGGTAGAGACCTCTTCCACCGCGAGAGATTCTTTTTTGAAAACAACCTGGTGATGCAGGTTGCTCGATGCAGGATCGCTGAGATCGATCGTTCTACGCCTCGCAGCTTCAGGACGCCGGTAACCCCGCATGCCGACCGGCTCGAGGAGTTTGGTTCGCGGATCCAGAAGCCGGACGACTCCGATGTCGAAGAAGCCCAGGGAGAAGGCCTGTTGGAAGATGCTCTCCACGACAACATTAAGGTCCAGGGAGTTGAGCACGCGCAGGCTGGCTTCGTGGAGCGCCCCGATGCGCTCCAGGTTGAGTTTGGTTTCCTCGAAGAGCCGGGCGTTCTCCAGCGCCACGCTGAGAGCGTTCCCGATCGAGGCGAGCAGCGGGAGTTGTTCATGGGGAAAGGTTCGCTTGATTCTGCTGCTGAGGGTGAGAACCCCGATCACTTTGTCTTTCGCGGTGATCGGCACCCAGGCGGCGGCAGTGAACTTCTCGCCACGGAATTTCCCCTTATGGTCGGGAGGAATATTCTCGAGCACCAACGGCTGCTTTGTCGCCATGAGCTGCTCGGTCCTGCCTCCCGGGCGCAGCCGGCCGTTGAAGTTGGCGATAAACGACGGCGACATCCCGCGGTGCGCCTTAATGACGAGCTCAGAACGATCGCCGCTGAGAAACTGGACGTAGCCCGCCTCCATTCCAGTCGCTTCAAGAACCGCATCGAGGCCTTTCAGTAGGATATGTTCGAGATCCAAAGAGCCGCTCACCGCAGCAGTCACGGCATGTACGGCGGCAAGCTCCCGAGCGCGCCGTTCGGTCTCCTCGAAGAGTTTCCGGTTCTCGAAAACGATCTCCACGAGCCGCGATAGCGCGGCGAGGTGCTCTCTCTTTTCCTCTGAAAAGAAGCCGACGGTCCGGCTGACCAAGTGGATGACTCCCTTGACTACGCCCTTGACCTTGAAGGGGAGATAGGCTGAGGAATGAAAGCCCGCTTTCGGGTGTTTTTTCTGCCTCACACGCGGATCGGTCGAGATGTCGGCGATAAAGAGCGCTTCGCCGGTTCGGTACGTGGCATGCAGCTTTCGGTCTTCCCCGGCCGCTCGTATTGCCTCTACCAGGTCGGGCGGGAGCCCTCGGTGAGCGACACAAACGAATGAATGGGTCGCGTCGTCGAACATTCGGATCGACACGCCGTCGGCGCCCGCCGCCGCGGTCAGCCGCTCCGTCATGCTCTCGAGCATCCGGTCCGGATTTTCCGAGGCTTCGAGCGGCGCGAGGGCGGAATAGAGTCCGGTGATTTGGCGGAGGAGTTCCGAGAGCTGCCGGTTGACTGCTTCCTCTTTGACGTTGGCGGCCTTGGCCTCATCGAACAGGTCCCGGTTTTCGAAAACGATCTCCATCAACCGCGATAGCGCCGTGAGCTGCGGTCTTTTTGTCTCGCTGAAAAAGCCGGCAGTCCGGCTGGCAAGGTAAAAAACCGCTTTAACGGTGCCCTTGACCTTCAACGGTAGGTAGGCAGCGGAGCGCAGCCCTAATTGAAGCTGCCTCTTCCTTGTGGCTCTTGGATCCGTTGAAATGTCGGCGATGAACAGCGGCTCTCCCGTGTTGTAAGTTGCCCTGACTTTCCCTCCCGGCTCGGTCGGGCTGATCGCCGCCAAGTAGTCACGGGGAATGCCTCGATGCGCCATCCACACAAAGGTTTCGGTTGACTCATCGAACGAGCGGACCGACGCGGCGTCTGCGCCGGTCGCCGCCAGCAGCCGGTCCATGACGTTCTCGAGCATCCGGTGAGGATTTTCCGAGGCCTCGAGCGGCGCGAGGGCGGAATAGAGTCCGGTGATTTGGTTGAGGAGTTCCGAGAGCTGGCGATTGGCCTCCTCCTCCTTTTCGTTGGCGGCTTGGGCCTCGCGATAGAGCCGCGAATTATAAATCGCTGTCGCAGCGAGGCTCGCCACGGCGGAGAGAAACTCGATCTCCTCACGGCCGAACTCGTGTTGCCCTTTTGTATAGATGCCGATGGTTCCCAGGGCTTCTCCCTTGGCGCTGAGCGGCAGGCCGAGATAAGAAACCAAGCCGTTTTCTCTGAAAAAATAGGGGTGCTTGGTGCGGGGATCTTTCCGCGCATCGGGAACCACCAGAGGCGCCATCTGATCGAGCGTGACCGCGCTGAGCCCTTTTATCCCGCTGAGCACGGTTTCCGGGCATCGCTCTGCCGCAATGTTCCGACAAGTAAGCAGCCCTCCCATCGGGTTCTCTCGACGGGATAACCTGACGAGCGCGACTATGGGAAAGGGAAGGGCCTGATCGATCTTTTCCAGCAGGGTGTCAAGCACGGACTTGAGGTCCAGAGTCGAAGTGACGGCCAGGTTGATTTCATGGAGCGCCCGGAGGCGCTGCAGATTTCGCGTCGTCTCCTCGAACAGCCGCGCCTTTTTTACCGCTATCCCGACGTGGTTCGCGATGGTTTCCAGGAGGCGGACCCGGTCGGGGCTGAGTTTGAGGGGCGAGCGGCTTCCCAACACCAAACAACCCAGTACCTCACCGGCTTCACTGACCGGCAGAAATACGGCGGCCCGGAGTCCCGCGTTCTTCGCCCTGCGCAAGCCGGGGAAGGACTGGATGTCGTCAATCACTTTGGCCCGCTGGCCGCTCTTCATGATCTCTCTCGCAACCCTCAGCAGCGGCACGCTTCTGGGTTCCGGGGTGTCGCGCTCCCAGGAGGGATCTCCTATGGCGCACCCTAGTGTCGTTGTATCGGATCCCGGCTCGAGCAGCCGAACCCATCCGGCATCGAACGGGCCGACTGGAAGGATCGTTCTTAGAAGGTGATCGATCAGCGGTTTTAGCCCGGTGTGCGTCAGGATGGCCCGGCTGATGGCGTCGAGGATCTCGCGCTCTTCCACGCGAGCCTCAGGCTTCTGCTCGAGTCCATTCACGCTTGCTTGCAGGCCCATCGTCGGCCGGACCTCCTCTGAGTCTACGGGGACGCGCGGGATTGAACAGTTCATGCCATGGTGCCGACCGATAGATAGGTGCAAATAACGCGCCTATCCTTCACGGGGCGATCGAAGCGCGCCGGCAGTTCAACGTCCGTCACGCGGCGAATCCAAGTAAGACGGGGTTGTACCAGCCTGCTATTTTTTTTTCAAGTCTCTTCGGTAAGGTCGCCTGAGCGATCCCAATACGCCCGCCGCCGCGCGACTGCGTTAAATTAGTAACGCCGAGCCGGCGCGGCGTTACTAATTTGCCGTCCGCGGCCCTCATCCCCGAAACCATCTTCTGAGCGTCGAATCGGGGCGCTTCGATTGGCGACATCGGGGATTCCCTGATTTTCAGCCCGGCCGACGGGCGCTTAACCAGACGCAAAACAGGTCGCTCCGCGCGCGCGGAATTCGAGAAAGCAACACGACGGAAGCGACTTAGCAGAAAAATCTCCCGGCGCGGGAACGGTTCCGCGGGCGCGCGGCGACGCCAGGCTCAGTCGTTCCAAAAAGATTTAATCCGGGACCGAATGAGATTGTGGCCTCGGCTTTGCGTTTCGGCGCTCCTCACATTACCCAACTTTTCCAACGACGATCATGCGGTTCCGGCGTGATCGGATGTGGGGAGCGGCGAGTCGAAGGGAGGAGAGTTATGCGAACGACCATCGATAGTCTGCTGAATCAAACGGCCACGAGCGAGCCGTGGCAAGCCTGCGGCATGGTGGCTGCCAGCCCGAAGATACGGGAAATTTTCGATCTCATACGCAAGTTCGCCAAGAGCGACGCCACCGTGCTGATCATGGGAGAGAGCGGCACGGGGAAGGAGATGGTGGCCAACGCGATTCACGCCAACAGCGCCAGAATGGCCAATCCCTTTATCCCGCTTAACTGCGCCGCCATCCCCGAAGAGTTGCTGGAGAGCGAGCTGTTGGGGCACGTGCGCGGCGCGTTTACCGGCGCGGTGGGCGCCCGCCAGGGACGTTTTCAGGCGGCCCACGGCGGCACGCTCTTTCTCGACGAAGTGGGGGAGATGAGCGCGAAACTCCAGGCCAAGCTCCTGAGAGTGCTGCAGGACCGGGTGTTTGAGCCGGTGGGTAGCGACAAGCCGGTGCGGGTCGATGTGCGGGTGGTGGCGGCGACCAACCGCGATCTCACGCGGGCGGTGGGCGAGGGCCGGTTCCGCGAGGATCTGTTCTATCGCTTGAACGTCCTGCCGATCTTCCTACCGCCGTTGCGCGACCGGCGCGAAGATATCCCGCTGCTCGTCGCCCACTTTCTCCGTCTGCACAGCGGGCGGAATGGCAAGCCGATCGAGGCGATCGAGGACGAGGCGCTCCATCTGCTCGGCCGCTACGGCTGGCCGGGAAACGTGCGCGAGCTGGAAAATCTTATGGAGCGGCTGGCGCTGCTGAACGAAGACGGGCTCATCCGCGCGCGGGAGCTGCCGGGCTATCTTGCGGAGCGGCGCGCGACACGGGGCGATCTCGGGACGGCGGTAGCCTTGCCCAGCGAGGGAGTCGATCTCGACGGCGTTCTCAAACTGATCGAGGTCGAGCTGATGCGCCAGGCGCTGGCGCGCACCGGCGGCAACAAGAGCCGGGCCGCCGAACTGCTCAAGCTCAACCGCACGACTCTGGTCGAGCGCCTGCGCCGCCAGGAGGCGGTCGCGGTCGCGCAACAGGATCTCTTGCCGTTGTCCTCCGTTGGGAACTTGACGCCGGAGAGCTTTTCTTTGACGGCCGGGCGGCAGATTTTTCCCGGCGGGCGCCTCTCGGAGCTGGCGATCTCATGAAGAATCTGTGCCTTCGTGGCTCCTTTGAGCGCAGCAGCCGCTGGCATGGCAATTGCTGCAGCCTCGGTAGGAATTTTTAGACGCCATTGACCGCGCAAAGCCATGCAAGCACTTGCTGAACAGAGTTCTCGCGCTCCCGCCGACGTTGAGGTCCTGGCGGACCTCATCTCCCGCTTCCATCAAAGCAGTATCGAGCTGACCGGAGAATATCGGCGGCTCCAGGTCCAGGTGGCCAGTCTCGACGGCGAGCTGGAGAGAAAAAATCGCGCGCTGGAAAAAAGTCTGCGCGAGCGGGAAGAGGCACGGGCCTATCTGTTGTCGGTTCTCGAAAGTCTCAAGGCGGGAGTTTTGGTGCTCGACGCGGAGCTGCGTCCGACGTTGGTGAACCGGCGTTGGACGGAGCTGGCGGGAGAGGCGCGCGAAGAAGATATCTCGCGCCTGATCGGCGAGCGGCTGGTGGTTTGCCTGAAGCAGGGCAGGCGCGATTTTTTTCCGCTGGAGTGCGAGCGCAGCGTTAAATCGTCCGACGGGACGGCCATCCCGGTGCATCTGGCGATCTCGGAGATCGTCGTCAATGAAGATCAGCGAAGCGGCTACGTGCTGGTGCTGCAGGATGTCGGGCGGCTGAAGCGGCTGGAGGCCGAGGCGGCCAGAACGCGCCGGCTCGCCGCGCTGGGAGAGATGGCCGCGGAGATGGCGCATCAGATCAGAAGCCCGCTCGGCGGCATCGAGCTTTACGCTTCGTTGCTGAAAGAAAAAGGCGAAGGCGAGAGCCAGAGAGTGGCCGGCGAGATCTTAAGCGCGGTCCACCGGCTCTACACGACTATTTCTCATCTGCTGTCGTTTGCCGGAGAGCCCGCCATCGCGGCCGATCTGGTTCCCGTGACTTTGCTCTTGCGGGACGTAAAGGACCTCTCCGTCTCGCTGTTCCGCTCGGAGCGCTGGTTTCTCGACATCGATATCGAGCCGGAGCTGCCGGCGCTGTGGGGCGATAGAGGATTGCTGGCGCAGGCGCTGCTCAACCTGGTGGCCAACGCCCAGGAGGCGATGCCCGAAGGCGGCACGGTCCGCGTGACCGTCAAACGCTCGCCGCGCTACACCGTGAACGGCCGCATCCACCGCACGCTGGAAGTGACCGTCAGCGACAACGGGATCGGGATCGCGGCGGAAAACCGCGAGCGGATCTTCGATCCATTTTTCACTACCAAGGCGGCGGGCACCGGTCTGGGGCTCGCGCTCACTCACAAGATCATCCGCGCTCACGCGGGGTCCATCGAGGTCGCTTCGGAGCCGGGCCGGGGAAGTCGATTTGTCTTATTGCTGCCCGTCGCGGGCAGCCTGGAGGAGTATGGCGATGCGGATTCTCATAGCTGACGATGACCCAACGATGCGCGCGGCGCTGCACGAGGCGCTGCAAACGGCCGGTTACAATGCCGCGCCGTGTTCCGACGGTGACGAAGCCGGCCGCCTGATCGACCAGGGAGGCGTCGACCTCGTTGTGAGCGACGTCAGGATGCCGGGGATGGGCGGGATGGAGCTGCTCAAGCGGTTTCAGAAGGTCCCTTTCATTATGATCAGCGGCTACGCCACCGTGCCCGAAGCCGTCGAGGCGATGAAGATCGGCGCTTACGATTTTCTGGTGAAGCCGTTTTCTTACCGCGAGCTGATTTCGCTCGTGGAGAGCGCGCTCAACAACGCCGCCAGGGATGCCGGAGCGGAACAGGAGACGGGCAATATCATTACGACTCATCCGCAAATGCTCGCGCTGCTCAGGTTCGCGGCCCAGGTGGCAAAGTCTCACGCCGCGGTGCTGCTCACCGGAGAGAGCGGCACCGGCAAAGAGCTGCTCGCCCGTTTTATCCATGCGCGCAGCCGTCGCGACGACGGTCCGTTCGTCGCCGTCAACTGCGCGGCGCTGCCGGAAGGTCTTTTGGAATCGGAGCTGTTCGGCCACGAGAAAGGCGCCTTCACCGGCGCGGTGGCCGCCAAGCCTGGAAGATTCGAGCTGGCGCACAAGGGAACGTTGCTACTGGACGAAGTGAGCGAGATGGCGCTGGCGCTTCAGGCCAAGCTCCTGCGCGTGCTGCAAGAGCGCGAGGTGGACCGGTTGGGAGGCAAGCGGCCGCTGCCGGTCGACGCCCGCGTGATCGCGACAACCAACCGCGACCTGCGCGAAATGGTGCGCGTCGGCTCGTTCCGCGAGGATCTTTTCTATCGGCTCAACGTCATTCCGCTGCGGCTGCCACCTTTAAGAGAGAGGATGCAGGATATCGAGCCGCTGGCGCGCGCCTTTTTTTCCGACCGGGATTACCGAAGGGCCTCGATCGCTCCGTCGGCGATGGCGGAGCTGATGGCCCGCTCGTGGCACGGCAACATCCGCGAGCTGTTCAATGTCCTCGAACGGGCGGCGATTCTCGCCGGCGGCGGCGTGATCGAGAGCGAGCACCTCCTGCTGGAGGAAGATGCGGCGTCCAGGGCGCTTGGGGCGCTGCATTCGATGCCGGCAAACTTCGGCCCCGCGGCGCAAGAGATTTTGCCCGCGAGCGCGGGGACGGCGGAGACGCTCCCCTCCCGCATATCGGTCAGGGAGATGGAAGAGAAGCTGATCTACAAAACTCTGGCGGAGGTTCGCAACAACCGCACCGAGGCCGCCAAGCTGCTCGGCATCAGCGTGAGAACGCTGCGCAACAAGCTGAAGCTGTACCGGTTGAGACAATGCCAGGTGGAGGCGTAAATGGCCGGGTTTACACTGTTCGGTTCGACTCATCAGTTGCTGTCGCTGTCGATGCGGCTGCGCGCGATGCGCCATGAGTTTTTGGCAGCCAACATCGCCAACGCCGACACGCCGGGCTACCGCGCGCGCGACCTGGACTTCAGCGCCGCGCTGCGGGCGCTGGCTGCTCCGGAGACCATGCCGGACCGCGCCGGCGAAAGCGGAATTCAACTAATCGGGAGCCGGCCTTTCGACTTGCCTCAGGGGACGGTGGACGAGTCGTTGATTCGCATTCAAGAGGCCGAAGGAAAATTGGACGGCAACTCGGTCGATGTCGATCGGCAGATGGCCACCCTGGTCGAGAACTCCCTCTCCTATGAGACCAGCATCGCACTGCTGGCGCGCACGCTGGCGGGATTGCGGTACGCCATCGGCGAAGGAAGGAGATAAACGGTCATGGACCTGTTTAAAATTTTAGGCGTTAGCAGCACGGGGATGCAGGCGCAGCGGAGCCGGATGACCGTCGTTACGGGCAACATGGTCAACTCCGAAACCACGCGGACGCCGGAGGGCGGGCCGTATAAACGGCGCGATGTCGTATTTCAGGCCGTGCCGCTGGAGGATGAGAGCTCGACCCTCACGACCATCGGCCTGCCGCAGCGGCCTTCCAGCGGGATCGTCGGCGTGGAAGTGGCGGGTGTGCGTGAAAGCGCCAAGACGCCCAAGCGAATTTATGATCCGCACCATCCGGACGCCGACGCCGAAGGCTACGTCGCCTATCCCGATATCAACGTCATGGAGGAGATGGCGGATCTGATGTCCGCCGTGCGCTCTTACGAGGCGAATCTGGCGGTCTTCAACGCCACCAAGGGGCTGCTGCGCCGGCTGTTGGAGTTCGGGCGGCAGGGCTAAAACCTTTAACCGGGAGAAAACGTTATGACGGTAAAAGAACTAGGATCGGCCGTCCTGTCATCGGCGACCGGACAGCCGCCGGTGAAGGCGGCTTTGGACCCCTCGAAGGCGGAGTTCGGCGCGTATCTCAAGGATGCGTTAGGCGAGGTCAACCAGCTCCAGCAGAAAGCGGACCAGTCGATCCAACAGTTGGTGGCGGAAGGAAAGGGCGACCTGCAGGAGACCATGGTCGCCCTGGAAAAGGCCGACATCTCGTTCCGCTTCATGATGCAGGTGCGGAACAAAGTGTTGGAGGCGTATCAGGAGATCATTCGCATGCAGGTGTGAGGGATCTCTAGGCGAAGCCCAAGTCCGTCATGCCCGCGAAAGCGGGCATCCAGGAGAGGAGCGGGGCTTTCAGGCAAAGACTGGATTCCCGCGTGCGCGGGAATGACGGAATTTCAGATCGTTTTACATCTCGGTGAATTGTGCTCGATCAAATTCTTCAAGTTATCGGCGACGTGAGAAAATGGCTGGCGCGGTTTCTCGCTTCGCTCACGCCGCAGCAGAAGAGGCTTATCGTTCTCGGTCTGCCGATTTTTCTCGTCGCAGCCGCGGCTGCGAGCTTCCTTTTCAAGCAGAGCTATTACAGCCCGCTGTTTACCAACCTCTCGTCGCAGGACGGCGCGGCGGTCATCCGCGAGCTTGAGGCGGAAAAGATTCCGTTCCAGTTTCGCGGCGACGGCGCCGTCATCGCCGTGCCGCGCCAGGTGGTTTATCAAACCCGCTTGAAGCTCGCCGGCAAGGGAATCCCCGCCGGCGGCGGCGTCGGTTTCGAGATTTTCGAGAAAACCCCGTTCGGGATGAGCGAGTTCACCCAGCAGGTCAACTATCTGCGGGCTTTGCAGGGCGAGCTGGCGCGCACGATCAACGCGCTGGAGGCGGTGCAGTCCTCGCGCGTTCATCTGGCGCTGCCGTCCCGCACGAGCTTTCTCGGATCGGAAGAAAAGCCCTCGGCTTCCGCCGTGCTGGAGCTGAGATCCGGCTACCATCTGACGGCCGACCAGGTCCAGGGCATCATCAATCTGATCTCGACTTCGGTGCCGCGCCTGACACCCGACCGCGTCACGGTGCTGGACTCGTCGGGCAGGCTGCTGCGCGCCTTGCCGGCCGTCGGCGGCGCGAGCGAGCCGGAATTTCTCCATCAACTTAAAGTCCGCTTCGAGCAGGACATGGAGCGGCGGATCGAGACGATGCTCGACCCGGTGCTCGGCTCGGGCAAGGTCGTGGTGCGCGTCAATGCGCAGATGAGCTTTCAGGAAACCCAAATGATGCGCGAGCAGTTCGATCCCGCCAACCAGGTGGTTCGCGCGCAGCAGGACTTAGTGGACAATGCGCCGGGAAAATCGAACGCCAAAGCGGGCGGCGTGCCCGGAGTGCAGTCTAACGTGCCGGGCGGCGAGGAAAACAATCAGAAAGAGGCCGCCGCTAAAAAAAGCGGCCAGACGGTCAGCTATGAAGTGGGCAAGACGACCAGCCGGACTGTCGAGCCGCGCGGGCAGATTCAGCGCACGTCCGTGGCTGTTCTGGTGGACGGCCAGTACGAAGGCGGAAAGTACGCTGCCCGTGCGCCGGAGGAGCTGGAGCAGATCAAGGCGATCGTCATGAGGGCGATGGGCTTTGACGCCGAGCGCGGCGATCAGGTGGAGGTGGCCAATATCCCGTTCAAAGCCGAGCCGCAGCCGGCCATAGCCGCCGGCCCGCTGCCGGGCCTGCCCCAGTGGGCCGCTTCGCCGGTTGGGATCGGCGTCGCCGCCGGCGCCGTGGTGCTGGGCATGCTGGTGATGTTTGTCCTGCGCGGCAGCAACCGGCGCAGGCCGGTGAGGGAGCCCGCTTTCATGCAGCCGGAATCTCAAGCTCTGGTGAAGGAGGCCATCGCCGGCGTCACCGAGAAAGTCGTGATTACGCCGGACCCGCGGCGCGAGCAGCTCGTGCAGATCGCCCGCGACTACCATGACGCGATGGTTAGGATCATCCGGATGTGGCTCCAGGAGGACAGCGGGCACAGAATGCGCGCCGGAACCGTTAACGGCAACGGCGGCAACGGCAAGCGGCTGGAGGCGGCTTGATGCAACCCGATACGCGAAGGGAAGCGACGCCGGGACGTCCGTTGACCGGCCCGGAAAAAGCGGCAGTGCTGCTCGCGCTCGTGGGCGAGAAGGTCGCCACGGCGTTGGCCGGAGACCTTGAAGAGCGGGAGCTGGTCATGCTGCGCCAGGGCATCCACCGCATGGCGCAGATCGAGCCGGAGCACATCGACCAGGTCTTCGAAGACACCTGCCTGCATCTCAACAAAGCGAATATTCTGCCTGAAGGAACGACGGAATACCTGCAACGGGTTTTGACCAAGGCCATGGGGCCCGAAAAAGCAGCCAACATCCTCAGCCGGATTTTTAAAGAGCGGGAAGAATCCTACGGCGTCGAGGCGCTGCACGAGATGGACGGCGGCACGCTCGCCCATTTCCTCCAGGAAGAGCACCCGCAGACCATCGCCTTTATTCTGGCCCATCTTTTTCCCGTGCACGCCGGAGAGGTTTTCTCGCTCCTCGCCGAGGAGAAGCAGCACGAGGTGGCCCTTCGCATCACCCGGCTCGGCAGCACGCCTCCGGGAGTGATCGAGGAGGTGAGCAACGTGTTGCGCAACGAGATCCGCCAGGTGCAGGGCAAGCAGATGGGGGGCGCGCGGCCGGTGGCGGAAATCCTCAACTACGTGGACAAAGGGACGGAGGAGCGCGTGCTGATGGGGCTAGCGAAGGTCGAGCCGGAGCTGGCCGAGAACGTGCGACGATTGATGTTTACCTTCGAGGACCTGAGCAAGATCGACGATCAGAGCATGCAGATCCTGATCCGCGAAGTCGAGAAGGAAAAATGGATCACGGCGATGCGCACTGCCAGCCCCACGCTCAAGAAAAAAATCTTCGTCAACATGTCCGAGCGCGCCGGCGCCTTGCTCAAAGAGGAGATGGAGTCGATGGGACCGCTCAGGCTCCGCGACGTCGAGAGCGTGCAGCGGGACATTCTCGACTTTGCGCGGAAGCTCGAAGCCGAGGGGAAGGTTTATCTCACTTCCGGCAAGAGCAAAGAGGACGTTCTTGTATAGACTGCTGTTCAAAGACGCGCTCGATCCGAGCGACATCAGGCCATATCGAGAGCTGGACTTGAACCGGCACGGCGTCGAGCCGAGCGAACCGGCGTTGGATGCCGACAACACGCCGCCCGCGGCGCCGGAACCGGAGCCGGTGCCTGTGGACTTAAGCGCGCTTGCCCCGCTTATCTGCCTGACGGCGGCGCAGGAAAATGGCGCGGCGATTCTGGCCGAGGCACGCCGGGAGGCTGAGAAGCTGAGAGAGGATGCTCACGCCGAGGGCAAGGCCCGCGGCGAGGAAGAGGCGAAGCAGGAGATTCTTCCCGCGCTCGTGAGTTTCGCCGACGCCGGGCAATCGCTGATTGTTTTTGAAGAGCGCATGGTGGCCCGCTTTACGCCCGAGATGGTGCGGCTGGCGCTGGAGATCGCGGAAAAAATCCTCGGCAAGGCGGTCGCTGAGGATCCCGAGATCGTCGCCTCGGTGCTGGAGCGGGCGAAGCGGGAAGTTCCCGACGCCCGATGGCTGCGCGTCCGGCTCCACCCCGCGGACTGTCGGCTCTTGGCCGAGCTCAGGCCGGAACTGGTGCGCGCCGGGCAGGACGGCGGCAGAAAGATCGAAGTTGTGGCCTCCGACGAAGTCGGCCGCGGCGGCTGCCGCATCGAAACCGAGATCGGCATCATCGACGCCACGATTCCAACCCAGCTCGAAGAGATCAAACGGCAGCTGCTCGACGAATAAATTCCATGAGCCAAAGTTCGCTCGCGCCTTATCATAGCCGGCTCAAAACGCTCTCTCCTTTCCGCCTCTCCGGCACGGTGACGGACGTTGTGGGGCTGCTTATCACGAGCCGCGGTCCGTGGGTGCCGGTCGGCGCCGTGTGCCGCGTCTATCCGCTTCAGGGCGGAACTCCGGCGATGGCCGAGGTCGTAGGCTTCAGAGGAGAGCAGACATTATTAATGCCGTTGGGAGAGTTGCGCGGCGTGGGACCGGGAAGCCGGGCGGTGGCGCTGGCCAAAGAGGCGCACTATCCCGTGGGCGAAGGGCTGCTCGGCCGGGTGCTCGACGGCCTGGGGCATCCGATCGACGGCAAAGGCACGATCGTCGGCGCCGACTCGTATCCGCTTTACATTTCAGGCTCCAATCCGATGGAGCGCGAAGGCATCACGGAGCCGCTGGACCCGGGCATTCGAGCGCTCAACGGCATGGTCACCTGCGGCAAAGGACAGCGGGTGGGGATCATGGCCGGCGCCGGCGTCGGCAAGAGCACGCTGCTCACGATGATCGCCCGCAACACGCGCGTCGACGTGAAAGTGATCGCGCTGATCGGCGAGCGGGGACGCGAGGTCGAGGACTTTGTGGAGCGCGGCCTGCCGGTCGAAGACCGCGAGCGCACCGTCGTCGTGGCGGCGACTTCGGCCGACCCGGCATTGGTCCGCGTGCGCGGCGCTTTTCTCGCCACCGCCATCGCGGAATATTTTTGCGACCACGGCCAGGACGTGCTGCTGCTGGTCGATTCGCTCAGCCGTTTTGCGATGGCGCAGCGGGAAGCGGGCCTCGCCGTCGGCGAGCCGCCCTCGACCAAAGGCTACACGCCGTCGGTTTTCGCCCTGCTGCCGCGGCTTATCGAACGGGCCGGCACGTGGAAAGGCAAAGGCAGCATCACGGCGCTCTACACCGTCCTGATGGAAGGCGACGATCAGCACGAGCCGATCAGCGACGCCGTGCGCTCTTTGACCGACGGCCACATTCACCTCTCGCGCCGCCTGGCGGAGCAGGGCCATTTTCCCGCGATCGACGTGCTCTCCTCGGTCAGCCGGGTGCGGCCGCAGGTGACGTCGCCCGAGCACCAGAGCCTGGTCGCCGAGATGACGCGCCTGCTCGCCGCCTACCGGGACGCGGAAGACCTGATCCAGATCGGCGCGTACGTCAAAGGTAAAAGCGCCGACGTCGACCGCGCGATCCAGCTCATGCCGCGCATCCGCCGCTACCTCTGCCAGGATCGAACCGAAGACGTCAACCTCGCAGCGAGCATAAAAAGCTTGGCGGAACTGCTCACAACATAAATACAGGGAGTTCAAAGTGGTTCAAAATGGTTCAACATGGTTCAACAACGCTTGAATCTCTATGGGTTTATTCCCCGCGGCTTGCTGCGCAGTGGTAGTTGGTGGCTCTGCCTAGAGTCCGTCATTCCCGCATGCTTTTAGCGGGAATCCAGGCGAATTTCGGACTGGACCCCCGATAAAAACATTCGGGGGTGACAACTTGGGGGAAAGTCATCCGAGGGCCTCTTGATACCCCGCAGCTTGCTGCGGGGTTGTTCATTTACTTTGACCAACTTTGAACCACGTTGAACAATTTGAACTATGGCCGCGTTTCGCTTCCGTTTAGGATCGGTGCTGCGCCATCGCGAGCGCAAGCGGGAAGACCGGCGCGTGGAGCTGCGCGCGATCGAGCAGGCGAAGAACAACCTGATCGCGGAGATCGACGGTTTCGAGCGGAGCTTCGCCGGGCAGCGGCGGGAGATGGAAGGACAGGAGGGGAAAGTTCTCTCGATCGCGGAGCTCAAGCTCGGCGCCGATTTTTCCCAGCGGCTGTTGGAGCGCATCCGGGAGCGGCGCGCCGCTCTGGTCGCCGTCGAACAGCGGGCCGCGGCGAAGCGGGAGGAGCTGCTCCAGGCGGACCGGGAGGTCAAGAGCCTCGAGCAGTTGCGCGGCAAGCTCAAGGAAAGACACCGCCTGGAGGAAGACCGCGAGGAGCAGAAGCTGCTCGACGAGGTGGGGCAAAGAAGGACTCTCGGCGTGGAAAGAGGGAAAAAATTGCCCCACGGAGAGTAAGCTTTTTCCCGCGGGCGCGCCGCAACGTTCCACCAGACGGACCGTTCCAACCGCGCAAATCGTTCACATCTCTCGACTCTTTTAAATCGCCCGAATCGCTCGAATCTTTAATCGACTCGCCGCTTTCCATGATCTCGTGTTCGCCGGCCGTCGGGCGCCGGGAGAGCCTTGGCATTGGCTTTGCTGAGCCTCTCCTCGGCTATGATCGCGCCCACAGCACTTCCGGCTCAGCCAAACGACCCTTCGCCTCAGGACGGTTCGATTCAGTCCGGCGATTCCGGCGGCGAGTTTGCTCTGCTGCTGCTCTCAGTGCTGGCCGGGCCGGAGCCGCTGGCCGCAGGCGACGACGCCGTGAATTCTTCCGCCGCTGAAACAGTTTCCACGGATGAGGTCGAGCCGGAATTTTCTGCGCAGATGCTCCAACCTCCAACGATCCTGTTGGTAAATCCTCAGCCGCCACCATTCGTACCGCCGACGGGCGGCGAAGCCTCGGTCCAGGAAGTTGGGCAACGGTTCGAGAATCCGCCGCCCTTTGTTCCCGGACTCACGACGCCCTCGAATGGGCTGCTTAACTCGTCGTTGACGGCAGAGTCTCCGGCAAAACTCGATTCGGGGGAAGTCGTCTCCGAGCCGTCCGCCGGCGGGCAGCCGTCGGAAGCGGGTAATGCGCTGTCGCAATTTACAGCGGCGTCAGTCGAAGAGAAGCAGCCGGGTCGCACACCCGTTCCGCAGACGGAGCCGTTGGCGGGAGCTGCTTCGCCGGAACCCCGCCTTGGCAGTGTCCGGGCGGCCGACGATGCGACCAAGAATCTCGCCTCCGCCCGTGAGGCGGCTGAAAAAGCCGGGACGCCTGAGCTTCGGAGCGTGGAGAATGAACTCGCGCGGGCTTCCATGGAAAACGATTCCGGGGAGCGCAAGAACACGGAGCCGGAAAATCGCCAGCGTCGAGGTCAGCCCTCGCCATCCAGTCACGTTGGCAACCATTCGTCCGCCGACCTGGAGATTGTTGTTCCTCCAGGCCCGGCCGTAGCGGATCGCCAAGTTGCAACGCAGGTCGATCAAGTTTCTTTAATGCCCGGCGAGCGCAGCCGCTTTTTCGCGGCGCGGGATGATGTCCGGCAGGGCGTCAACGAAACGGAAGAGGGGATCAAGCCCGGCGCGCAAGCGCCGGTTACGACGCAGGGAGGATCGCTCCACGGCGTCGAACGCGAGGGGCCGGCGAAGCCAGCGCCCGCAAATGCATTTGCATCGGCGATCGAGCGCGTGGCGGCGGAGATATCGACCCACGTGAGCGAGAACCGGCGCGAAGTCGTCATCCAACTGGAGCCGCCCGAGCTGGGCGGCCTCAAGATCGATCTTGCGCTTGACGGAGATCGGCTACAGGCTCGCATCGCGGTCGAAGTGGCAGAGACCGGCGCATTGCTGCAAAAACATCTGCCCGAGCTGCGTCACCTGTTGCAGGAACAGAACCTCGATCTCATCGCCGTGCGGGTGGATGTGCAGGGAGGCCCGGCGCAAGGCTCCGAGCAATGGTTTGCCGGGCAGCGGGATGGGCCCGCTATGGCCGGGCAGATTCAAGCGGGCGATGAATCACCGACGGAGGCTCAGAGAACTGAACCGGCGCAGCGCGGTACGAGTGCGGTGAGCGTGTGGGCGTAACAAGAAAATGGAAAATGGAAAGTAGAAAATGGAAAATACGATCAGAGCCTACGAGTAGGATGGAAAAATGAACATTCAAGCGATCAATCAGGCGGCGCAAGGGGCGGCGAGTCAGGTCAGTCCCGGAAAAGGGATGACGCGGGACGATTTTTTGAAGCTCCTGATCGCGCAACTGCAAAATCAAGATCCGCTCAAGCCGCTCGACAATCAGGAGTTTGCGGCGCAGCTCGCCACCTTCAACAGCCTCGACCAGTTGATCGGCATCAACCAGAAGCTCGACGGCATGCAGAGCCAGCAGCTCGCTCTCGGCCAGTTGGGCGCGGCCTCGCTGATCGGCAAAGAGATCGTCGCCGACGGCAACCAGGTGAACCTGGTCGCGGGCGGACCGGCGTCGATCCACTACGGACTTGGCGCGGTGGCGGCCCGCGTGGCGATCAGCATCCGGGACGGCCAGGGCAATCTCGTGCGCGTGCTCCAGGCGGGCAGCCAGAGCGCCGGCGAACAGTCGGCCGTATGGGACGGCAAAGACGCCGCCGGCAGAACGCTTCCCGCCGGCGCCTATACCGTCCAGGTCAACGCGTTTAACGCGGCGGGAGAGAGAGTCGCCGCGACCTCTCGAACGCGGGGGTTTGTGACCGGTGTCAGTCTTGGCGGCGACGAACTGTTGTTGGAGATCGGCGCGATCAAGATCCCCGTCAGCGCCGTGAAAGGAATTTTGTAACAGCCATGTCGATCACGGGCTCGCTCTACATTGCCGAAAGTTCGCTCAATGCCCTCGACATTGCCATGAACGTCACAGGCCACAATATTGCGAACGTCAACACCGTGGGCTTCAAAGCCTCGGAGGCGGAGTTCGCCGACCTCTTCGGCGCCGCGCAGGAGCAGCTCCAAACCGGCCAGGGGACGCTGGTCGCGGGGGTCGCCCGTTCGGAAACGCAGGGGGCGACGGAGGTCACGGGCAACACTTTGGACCTGGCCGTCGCGGGGGCGGGATTTTTCGTCCTGAAAGACGCCAGCGGCAACTCTTTTTACAGCCGCGCGGGAGAGTTCACGCTCGGCAGCGGCGGCAACGTGGTCAATCCCGGCGGCCTCGCGCTGCAAGGCGCGGCCGGCAACATCGTAATTCCCAGCGGGCTTACGCTGCCGGCGCAGCCGACGACGACGGCGAGCCTGGCGGTCAATCTGGACGGCGCCGCAGCGACGCCGGCAAGTGCATTTCCCGCCGGTCCGGACGCCGCTCCCGGGGCGTGGTTCTCCGCGGGCAACTTCTCCGCCGTTCTCCCGCTCTACGACGATTTTTCGGGCGTCGAGCATGACTCGACTATTTTGTTTCGCAAGAGCGGGGCGAACTCCTGGGACTACCGCGTCGTTGCTCCACGCAACGAGATCGATCCGCTCGCGCCGACGAGCACGGAGCTGCGCGAGATCGGCAGCGGGACTCTCACCTTCGACGCCGCCGGAGTGCTCACCGGCTTTACCGGCGCTGTCAACGCCGTGACTTGGATCAGCGGTGGCGCGAGCCAGGCCGCTTTGGACTTTACCGGCGCGACTCAGTTCGCCGGGCCGTCGGCTGTGCTGAAACTCACGCAGGACGGGGCCGCGCTCGGCACGCTCAGCCGCCTGACGATCGACCAGCGGGGAAATATCACGGGGGAATTCTCCAACGGCCGCGCCCAGACTTTGGGCCAGGTGTTACTGGCGAACTTCCGCAACTCGGACGGTCTGGAGGCGGCCGGCGATTCGCTCCTTGCCGCCACTCAGGACTCCGGCGCCGCTGTGACGGGCGCGCCGGGCCAGGGAGGCTTAGGCGTTTTGCTCTCGGGCGCGCTCGAGCAATCCAACGTGGACCTGGCGCAGGAATTCGTCAGCATGATCCTCACGCAGCGCGGCTTTCAAATGAATTCCCGCGTCATCACCGTGGCGGACCAGATGTATTCGATAGCGGCGGGTTTGAAACCGTAACGCAAGGCGGAAGTCAGAAGGTAGAAGGCCCAACCCAAGGAACGCAACAAACCCAACAAACTCAAGGAACTCAACAAACCCAGGAGGTATTTCTATGGCATTAACCGGAGCATTGTTTAGCGGGGTCAGCGGCTTGAACGCCAACGGCAACGCGATGAATATCATCGGCGACAACATCGCCAACGTCAACACGGTCGGCTTCAAGTCGAGCCGGGGCGTCTTTTTCGATCTGCTCAGCGCGGAGATCGGCGGCACGAAGGTCGGCACGGGCACGCGCCTGGTAGCCGCCACCCGTCTCTTTACCCAGGGCGGCGTGGAGACGACCAGCAGCCCGACCGACATGGCGATCGAGGGGAAGGGGCTCTTTGTCCTCAAAGATTCTCAGGGCGGAAACTTCTACAGCCGCGCCGGGCAGTTCAGCATCGACAAAAACGGCGTGCTGGTGAATTTGCAGGGGCTGAAGGTTCAGGGTTTCGAGCTCGACGCCAACGGCAATCCGGTGAGCAGCTTGACCGATATCGTGGTCGACAGCAACACGCTGCTCCCTCCCATCGTGACCAGTCAGATCGACCTGGCGATGAATCTCGATGCGACCTCGACAGTGCCGACCAGCGCGCTGCCGGCCGACGCGCTCGGCACGGAAGCCGCTCCCGGCGTCTGGTTTGCCGGCAGCAACTTCTCGACCGTCGTAACGGTTTTCGATTCCCTGGGGGCGGCGCACGATCTTACGCTGCTCTTTCGCAAGACCGCGACGGCCAACCAATGGAGCTACCGCGCGGTAGCCGACGCCGGCGAGATTACCGGAGGCACTCCCGGCAATCTCCGGCAGGTCAACGTCGCCGGAGGCCTGATCGCGTTCAATCCCGACGGGACGCTCAACGGGGGCGTGCCGACCAATATCACCAACATCGGCCCGATCACCTGGACCAACGGCTCCAACAGTCAGACGATCCTGGCGGCCGACTTGCAGCTCGCAGGCACGACTCAGTTCGCGCTGCCCTCGTCGGTCAGTATGCTGAGTCAGAACGGCGCTCCGTCGAGCACGGTCAGCGGCATCAGCGTCGGCAACGATGGAGTGATCACCGGACTTTTCAGCTCCGGCATCACGCAGCCGCTCTACCGCGTCGCGCTGGCCGATTTCAGCAACCCTGAAGGGCTCACGCATTTAGGCAACACTCTCTTTGCGCAGTCGTCGCAGTCGGGAGATCCGCTGTTCGGCAACCCCGGAGACTCAGGCTTGGGCACGCTCCTACCCGGTTCGCTAGAGCTGTCCACCGTGGACCTCGCGACAGAGTTTGTGAAGATGATCACCACGCAGCGCGCCTTCCAGGGAAGCTCGCGCACGATTACGGTGACCGACCAGATGCTCGAAGAAGTCGCCAACCTGAAGAGATAAGCCACCGCCCAACAACCTCTTCACTATCCCCCCACTACGCCGGGCCGGTCTCTTCGAGACCGGCCCGGCCCCTTCCTTTTAATGAACGACCCCGGAGCAAGCTGCGGGGTATCAAAAAACATTGATGAGAATTTACTCCAGATCCGTCACCCCCGAATGTTTCTATCGGGGGTCCAGTCCTGACTTCGCCTGGATTCCCGCTAAAAGCATGCGGGAATGACGGACTTCGTAAAGGTCGAACCAGGGGGACAGGCTCCGCCACAAAGCTTTGGCGGATCAGCCTCAGGTTGAAGCTTTTTACAATACAAAAAAGCCGCCGGTCCCCGTTCGCATCGCGCATCCCTCGGTCTTAACTAAAGCATAGCCCCGTCCTGCCGATTCAGAGGTAAGACGCGAGTGCATCTCGGCGCCAAGGGGGGGTGTCTATGGCGGGAGCCTGTTGTTCCGGAAGTTCTCACGCGGACCACGGAAAATGCGAAGACGGCAAAGAAGCCGCTTCGAAGTACTCGGTGGCCGAGCTGGTCGACATGACCCGAGCGCTCTCCGAGGGCGACTTCGATTGGCAATTCAGGCAGCACTTCGAGGGCGAAATGGGCGCCCTTGCCGGCCATATTGAGATCCTGCGGCAACGGCTGAAAGGCGTTTCGTCGGTCGCCGACAGCTCCTCTTACATCATGCCCCAGGCGGCGATGGGAGTGGCGGAAATCTCCCAGCAGGCGGAGATGGGGGTCAACTCGATCCTCGGGTTGGTCGAGGCGATGCTCGCCGATCAGGAAAAAGTGCTGGAGATCGTGCAACACGCGCCGCAGGGAAACGGCAAGGCCGCGGATCTCGCCCAAGTCCAGGCCATCGCCGAGCGGAGCAAGCAGGGGCTCATGGCGCTGATGGGCCAGCTCTCTTTTCAGGACGTGATTCGCCAGCGGGCTGAGGGCGTCCAGGAGATGATCGAGGCGGTGGAGAAAAAGATCGTCGAGCTGTTGATCAAGTTCAAGGTGGGGATGAGCGGGGAGACGCTGAAGCAAGTCGATGCGCGCGATCTCGTGCGGGAAGAGGTGAACAGCCTTTCCGACGACATCGGGCTCGATCAGGCGCTGGTCGACGAGTTGCTCGAAAAAATCAAATAGCAGGGAACGGTCTTCCGAGGAGGTAAGCGATGTTCGATCCCAACATGGACATTTTGGTGGTGGACGATGCCTCCACCATGCGGCGCATCGTTCGCGGCCTGCTGCGCGAGCTGAGCCTGAAAAATATCCGCGAGGCGGAAAACGGCTGCGACGCGTTGGAAGAGCTGAAGCGCAAGAAGGCCGACCTGGTGATCTCCGACTGGAACATGCCGCAGATGACCGGCATCGAGCTGCTGAGAGCGATGCGCTCCGACGGCGTTTTGAAAGACGTGCCGGTCCTCATGGTCACCGCCGAGGCGAGGAAAGAAAATATTCTGGAAGCGGTGCAGGCGGGGGTCAGCAACTATATCGTGAAGCCCTTCAGCGCCGAGACCCTGCAGGAAAAGATCAACAAAATCTTCAAATGACGACCTTAGGGGGCGAAGCGTCCTATGATTCAATGTGAACCCCGCCTCTTGAGGCGGGCACAAAGCCGATGGGGTTTCCAAAGGGGAGAAGCGGTAGCTCTCCCCTTTGGTCGAACACGGGGATTCAAACCCCGTGTTCGATATTAGGTTGATCGCCGCCAAGCGTTGTCGCCCGGCGGCGATGCCGGCCCGATCGAAGCTGAGAGGTAACATGGAATCGGAAAAAGGGGCCGCGGTAAGCATCGGCGAGAGCGACGGAAGACGCGCCATCGTTCTCCAGGGGGCCGTCGATATCTTTTTCGCCGCCGATCTGCGCCGGGCCGCGCTCAAGCTCCTCGAAACCGGCGAGGATGTTGCGGTCGCTTGCGAAAAGTTGGAGCGGCTGGATACCGCGGCGTTGCAGATATTGCTCGCCCTCAAAAAAGAATTGGAAAAAAGCGGAAAAAATTTGCAGATGATCGGCCTCGCGGCCGGGCCGGCCCGTCTCGTCGACCTGGCCGGCCTCGCCGGTCATCTGCTTTAGGAGCGACGGTATGCCGATGCGAGAGACCCGCCCCGAAACGATCGTGCAGCGAGCCATCCTTGCAAGGCCGCGCCTGGTGGCGCTGGCGCTCGCCGGCGCGGGGGGCGCGGCCGTCGCGCTCTGGGCGCTTTACCGGTGGCCGGCCGGACTGTTGCCGGCGGCCGTGGCCGGCATTGTCGCGCTCGCCTGTTGGATCGAGTGCCACCGGGCGTCGCGCGTCACCGCGCAGGCCGGCGAGTGGCAGCGGCTCTTGTCGCCCTATCTTCAAGACCTGCCTGCGCTCGTCTCGCAACTGCGCGAATCGGCGAGTTACATCGAAGGAGCGGTGTTGGAAGCCTGCGACGGCTTTGACGGGATCGGCGCCAAGGCGCGCGAGGCGGCGGGCGCGCCCCGCCCGGATCTCGAAGGCGAGATTCTACGCGTCGTGGCGGCCCTCCAGTTCCAGGATATGGTCAGCCAGCGCATCGCTCGCGCGGTCGACACGCTGACGGACCTTGGCAACGACCTCGGCGCCTGCCTGAAGCAGATGCCGCTCGACCCGGAGGCGCAAGCGAAGATGGAGGCGTTCCAGGCGCTTAGGCGCGGTCGCGTGGGGGCCATCGATCCGAAGCGGCCCGTCGCGGCCGGCGCGACTGGCGCAACTGGCTCGACTAGCTCAGCTCGGCTCGGCGGCGCGGCGGAACGTCCGCCGCGGAGCGAGCCGAAAGGGCGCATGGAGATTTTCCAGCCGGAGGTTGGCTCATGAGCAAGACGGCGTTGGTCGTGGACGATTCTACGACGATGAGACGGATGATCGGTTTTACGCTGCGCGAAGCGGGCTTCGAGATCGTCGAAGGCGCCGACGGAGCGCAGGGGCTCTGCCAGTTGGACGCGCGCGGAGTGGATATCATCGTCACCGACGTGCACATGCCGGTGATGGACGGTCTCACCATGGTCGAGGCCGTGCGCCGGCGCCCCGACCATCGCTTCACGCCGATTCTGATTCTCACCACCGAGGGCGGCGAAGAGATGAAGCGTCGCGGCAAAGAGGCGGGCGCGAGCGGCTGGATCGTCAAGCCCTTCAATCCGGTGCAGCTTCAAGAGGTGGTTTGCCGCCTGCTCCGGCTGCCCGCCGACGCATCGAGAGAGCCGAATGGCGTATGAACCTGGATCCCGTCATACAGGGCTTCCTCGAAGAGGCCGACGAACTGCTGGCGGATTTCGAAGCCGCGCTGCTCGAGCTGGAGGCCGACTCCGCCAACCCGGAGATCCTCAATCGCATCTTTCGCTGCGCCCACACGATCAAGGGCAACAGCGCGATGCTGGGTCTCGATGCAGTGGCCCGCTTCACGCACGTCCTGGAGGACCTGCTCGACCGGCTGAGAAACCGCGAGGTCGCTCTCACCCCGGCGCTGATGGACACGCTGCTCAGGTCCGGCGACGCGCTGAAAGAGCTTTTGGCGGAGACTAAATCTGGCGCGACCGGCGATCACGGCTGGTCCGAGCTGCTGCTGAAGGCGATTCAACGATTTACCGGCCCAGATGTGCTAGTCGCGCCGCTGCTCCCGGAAGCGGCGCGTCCGGCGCCGGCGGCCGCGCCGGCCGAAGCGCCCGAGACGCTCTACGACATTTACTTCGCTCCGCCCGCCGAGTTGATGCAGCGCGGGCTCGATCCGCTCCAGTTCTTGGAGTCGCTCTCTGAGATGGGGCAGTTGCTCCAGGTCACGCCCGATCCCGGCCGTCTTCCGCCGCTCGCCGCGATGGAGGTCGAGCGCTGCTATCTCACCTGGAAGATCTGGCTGTCGAGCCGCCGGGCCAAGAGCGAGATCGAAGCCAGCTTCGAATTTCTGGGTGACCCCTCCGCCGTCAGCATCGACGCGCTCTCATTCGACGACGGCGGGAGCGAGACCGCGGCGTCGCCTTCTGAATCAGCGCCGTCGAATAGTCCGACCCTCGACCCTCGACCCTCGACCCTCGACACTCGCCACTCCAAGCCCGAAACCTTCGACTCCAGCAGCATCCGCGTCGCCATCGACAAGGTCGACAAGCTGATCAATCTGGTGGGCGAGCTGGTGATCACCCAGTCGATCGTCGCCCAGGCGGTGACGAATTTCACCCCGGAGAAGCTCTCGGTCCTGGAAGAGGCGGTGGCGCAGATGGACCGCCACGCCCGGGAGCTGCACGAGCGCGTGCTCACGGTCCGGATGGTTCCCATCAAAACGCTCTTCTCCCGCTTTCCCCGGCTGGTGCGGGACCTGGCGGCGGCGGTGGACAAGCAGGTCTCGTTGGAAATTTTCGGCGAGGAGACCGAGCTGGACAAAACCGTCGTGGAAAAAATCGGCGATCCGCTGACGCACTTGATCCGCAACGCCGTCGATCACGGCATCGAGGCGCATGAAGATCGCCTGGCGGCGGGCAAGCCCCAGACCGGCAGAGTGCGGATCGAGGCCTACCAGCGCGGCGGCAACATCTACATCGACATCGCCGACGACGGCAAGGGGCTCGACCGGGAGCGGATCGTCGCCAAGGCGATTCAGAACGGCCTGGCGTCGCCCGATCAACTGCTCAGCGACGAGGAGGTCTACGCGCTCATCTTTCGCCCCGGCTTTTCCACCGCGACCAAAGTCACCGAGGTCTCCGGCCGCGGCGTCGGCATGGACGTGGTTAGAAGAAACGTCGAGACCCTGGGTGGCAGCGTCACGATCCAAAGCGAGATCGGCAAAGGGACCCGGTTCCGCATCAAGCTCCCGCTCACGCTGGCGATCCTGGACGGCCAATCGCTCCAGGTGGGAGAGCAAATTTACATCCTGCCCCTGGTGGCGATCACCGAGTCGGTGCGGCCGAAGGCGAGTTGGGTTCACCGGCTTACCGGCGGCGCCGAGGTGGTGATGGTGCGCGACAAGGCGCTGCCGCTGCTGAGACTCCATCGCCTGTTCGACATCGCGCCCAAGAGCGAGGAGCCGACGGAGGGTTTGGTAGTGATCGTGGAATACGAAGGGCAACAGGCGGCGCTCCTGGTGGACGAACTCCTGGGACAGCAGCAGGTGGTGATCAAGAGCCTCGAAACGAACTTCTGCAAGCTCGACGGAGTCGCCGGCGCCACCATCCTCGGCGACGGCCGGGTTGCGCTCATCCTCGACGTGGCCGGTCTCGTGCTCTTGAGCAAGGGGCCGCAGGCCCAGCAGGCTGGGGCGAATAGAATCGCGCGCAAAGCGGCTTAGTGATCGGCGCAAAAACGGTCCGTACCGAATCTTTCAGCAACGAGGGGGGGCAGCATCATGCAATGGTTCTACAACCTCAAGACGGGCACCAAACTTTGGACGACGTTCGGCATCCTTTCATTGCTCACGGCCACCGTGGGCTTTGTCGGGCTTTCGGGACTGCGGGCGATGGATCGGATGCTGGTCAAGATTTACGAGGACCAGGCGCTGGCCGGCCGCTACCTCAAGGAGGCGAGTGCCGACATGCGCGCCATCGCGCGCTTCATGCGCAACGCGGTAGCCGCCGACGCGGAAGAAACCAACAAGATCGACAAGGAGATCGCCGCCATCTCCAAGGCCGACGAGGCGGTGCGAGGGAACCTTGCGCGTTTGAAACCGATGATTTCAAGCGCCGAGAGCCAGGCGCTGTTCACCGCGCTGGAGACGGACTATGCGGCGTGGAAGACGACCGTCGATAAGGTGACTTCACTGGCGCTGGTCCAAAAGGACGATGAGACGAGACCGTTGGTCGAGGAGGCGCGGACCAAGGGCGACGCCATCGACTCGGCCCTCACCAAGTTCACGCAACAGAAGAACGAGGATTCCGAAAACCTGAAAAAGGAAGCCGACGCGCTCTACGTCCGGTTGCGGAGCTGGCTGGTGACGATGGCCTTTCTTGCGGTGTTCTTCGGGGCCGCCGCGGGCTATTTTATCTCGCGGCAGATCAGAACTTCGATCGCCAAAGCGGTGGATCTGGTCACCGAGGCGGCCCGCGGGGATCTCACCGTCCGCGGCGAGTTCGACGCCAAGGATGAAATAGGGCAGATGGGGGCGGTGCTGAACGGCTTTCTAGAGAATCTTCACCAGAGCATCGGGCAGGTCGCCGAAAGCAGCGGCGCAGTGGCCCTGGCCTCCCAGCAACTCTCCGTGGCGAGCGAGCAGATGTCGACCGGCTCGCAACAACAGGCATCATCGTTGGAAGAGACGGCCGCGTCCTTGGAAGAGATCACCGGCACGGTTAAACAGAACGCCGACAACGCTCGGCAGGCCAACCAGTTGGCGATGGGCTCGCGCGACGTGGCGGAAAAAGGCGGCCAGGTCGTCACGACCGCCGTCGCCGCAATGGGCGAGATCAACAAGTCGTCGAAGAAGATCGCCGACATCATCACGACGATCGACGAGATCGCGTTTCAGACAAATCTTCTGGCGCTCAACGCCGCCGTGGAGGCGGCGCGCGCGGGAGAGCAGGGGCGAGGCTTCGCCGTGGTGGCGGCCGAGGTGAGAAACCTGGCGCAGAGGAGCGCGACGGCGGCCAAAGAGATCAAGGCGCTGATTCAAGACAGTGTGGGAAAAGTGCAGAGCGGGTCGGAGCTGGTGACCCGGTCGGGGCAGACGCTGGAGGAGATCGTCTCGTCGTTCAAGCGGGTGACCGACATTATCGGCGAGATCGCCGCGGCGAGCCAGGAGCAGACGAGCGGGATCGATCAGGTGAACCGCGCGGTCAGCCAGATGGATCACGTGGTTCAGTCTAATGCGTCGCAGACCGAAGAGATGACTTCTACGGCGCAATCGCTGGCCACGCAGGCCGAGCAGCTCCAGACCCTGGTGTCGAAGTTCAAGCTCGGGAATGAGCGGGGGAGGCGGCCGACCGCGGGCGCGGAGCCGTCGCGGAAGGGCGACGCCGGCCCGGCGTTTAAGAGCGAGCGGGGCCGGCCCGCTCCGAAAGCGCAACAGCCGGTCGCGATCTTCGCTTCGAGCGGCAACGGCGCGGTCAACGGTCACAGCGGCAATGGCGCATTTGAGGAATTCTAGGGTCAACCGTGGCGCGCCGACGCACTAAAGGAAGCGGCCGATGTGCCGATCATTACGTCAGGAGGAGACTCGGCCGTCGGCGACTTCTCCGCTGTTTTTGTAGGAGGTGAGTATGAAAAGTTTTCTCAGGGCGGGACTTGGGGCGATGGCCTTGCTGGCCGTTACTTCGACGGCGCCCGCGCAAAACAGGGCTCAAGGCTCTCTTTCGTGCGGGATGGCCTATTCCGTCGGCGCCGAGGACGGCAGTCTTTTACTGCTGAATCACGGGGAGTTTCGGCTCGTCGTCGTCGGCCCTGCCACGAAGATCCACGACGGCACAGGGCGGTCGATGACGCTGGCGGACATCCGGCAGGGCGATGCGGTCGAGTATTGGCCCGAGGGTAGGGGCGGCGACGTGGTCGCAAGCAGGATCTCCGTCAATAGCCACGGGCGCGCGGACTGCGCGGCGCCCGCCGTGCTGGGCAGGAGATAGGATCAAAGAGCAGGGTTCGCACAACTTAAACGATTCATTCGGTCCGGACGGCGCGGAGCCGTCGAAGAGGAGAAGAAAATGGAGCAGTTGGACGCGCTCAGCAACAGAATCAGTTTTGCCACGGACGGCAACCAGTACCTGACCTTCACCCTGGGGCAGGAAGAGTACGGGGTGGAGATACTCAAGGTGCAGGAGATCAAGGGATTTTCGGCGATCACGCCGATTCCGAACACGCCGTCGTATATCAAGGGCGTGATGAACCTCAGGGGCACGATCATCCCGGTGGTGGATTTGCGCTCGAAGTTCGGCATGAGCGAGGCGGAATACAACCAGTTTACGGTCATCATCGTGGTGACGGTGGGGACCAAGGTGATGGGAGTGATCGTAGATGCGGTCTCCGACGTGCTGAACATTCCGAAGGCGGATATTCAAGAGACCCCGGACTTCGGCTCCCAGGTGGAGGCGCGCTTTATCAGCGGGATGGCCAAGGCGGGAGAGAAGCTGGTGGTGCTGGTGGACATCGACAAAGTGGTCAACGGTGGTGAAGTAAGCAGCCTCACCGGCACCAATTAACCGAAGAGTCGCCGAATGAAAAAGAGAGAAATCATCATGCGCAAAATATCTATTATCGCGGGTTTGATCGTCTGGCTCGGCGCCGGCGCCGTCGGGGCCGAGGAAAAAGTCGTCATCGGCGGCTCCGGCGGGCTGATCGACGAGATGGAGATTTTGGCCAAGGCCCATATGGCGAAGAATCCCGCCGACAAGATCGAGGTGATCACGGAGCCCATGAGCACGACGGGGGGGATCGAAGGGGTAAAGAACGGGCGATTTGCGATCGGGTTGGTGACGCGGCCGCCGAAGGGCGAGGAGAAGGCGCAGCTCCTCTATCGCGCCGTGGGCCGCGTGCTGGTGGGGATCGGCGTTCACAACTCGCAGCCGATCAACGATATTACGGAATCGCAGATCTGCGACGTGTTTTCCGGAAAGATCTCGTCGTGGAAAGAGATTGGCGGCGGCGAAGGAAAGATCACGGTGGTGGGCCGGAAAAAGGACGACAATAACGACGTGGAGATGCGCCAGAAGATCGCCTGCTTCAAGGATCTCAAGGTCACCGCGGAGGCCGTGTTCGTGGTGCGGGGTAACGAGCTGATGGATGCGGTCCATCGCCGGCCGGGAGTCATCGCGCTCATCAACGGCGGCTCAAACCTGCTCGAGCGCCCTAACATCAAGGTGCTGGCGATTAACGGCGTTCCAGGCGCCCCCGAGACGGTGAAGAGCGGCAAGTACAAATATTACAACGAGAGAGGAATCGTTACTTTGGGGCAGCCCCAAGGCGCGGCCAAAAGATTTCTCGATTTTGTGGCCGGCTCCGAAGGGCAAAAGGTCTTTGTCCCTCGCGGGGTGATTCCGGTGCTTTAGGCGTTCGCAGAAGGAGGGCGGGAGCATGTCGAGTTTGTTGGATCTTGGAAACTATTGGAAGCGTTCCCGGTCGAGCCTGGCGTTTCGCTTTAGTCTGATCGTAGGCATTGCGCTGATTATTTTCTCGCTCGTTTCCACCTATGTCAGCTCGGTGTTCGAGCGCCGGATGCTGCAAGCGGGGTTGGAGGCGCAGACGGGACGGCTCGCTCAGGCCTTCGGCTCGAGCGTGGCCAACGCGCTGTTCACTTTCAACAGCGAGATCATCAAGGCCGCCGCGCAAGGATTCGGCAACGACCCTACAGTGCGCTTCCTCGAGGTCAAAGATCCGTCGGGGAAAGAGCTCGCTCTGGTCGGCGATTCCAAGGCGGCGCAAGGGCTGGTGACCGCGAGCCATAAGGTCAAGATGGGGAGCGAGGTCGTGGGGACCGTGACGTTGGGCGTCTCCACGGAATCGATCGATGAGACCATGCGGGAGGTCTGGCGGGTGCTGATCGCCCGTGAGATCCTTACTCTTTTATTGCTCTTTTCGATCATGTCTTACCTGGTTCGTTTTCAGGTGACCAAACCGCTGGCGGAGCTTCATCGAGCGCTGAGAACCGCGCAGGAGACGGGCGATCTCACGGCCCGCTTGGAGGTGAAGCGCGGCGACGAAATCGGCAATCTCACCGACCGCTTCAACGGCTTCATGGAGACCCTTCAGGGGTTGCTGGTGGATGTGAGTGGCGCGGCGCACCGGGTTTCGGCGGCGGCGCAACAGCTGACCTCGGCCTCGCACCAACTCTCCACGGGGGCGCAGGAGCAGGCATCGTCGCTGGAAGAAACGGCGGCGTCGCTGGAAGAGATCACCGGCACGGTCAAGCAGAACGCCGACAACGCCAAGCAAGCCAACCAGTTGGCGGTGGGATCGCGCAACGTGGCCGAGAAGGGCGGGCAGGTCGTGGATGCGGCGGTGGTCGCGATGGGCGAAATCAACAAGTCGTCGAAGAAGATCGCCGACATCATCACGACGATCGACGAGATCGCGTTTCAAACCAATCTCCTGGCGCTCAACGCCGCCGTGGAAGCGGCGCGCGCCGGAGAGCAAGGGAGAGGCTTCGCCGTGGTGGCGGCCGAGGTGAGAAACCTGGCGCAGAGAAGCGCGACGGCGGCCAAAGAGATCAAGGCGTTGATTCAAGACAGCGTAGGAAAGGTGCAGAGCGGCTCGGACTTGGTGACCAGGTCGGGGCAGACGCTGGAGGAGATTGTTTCATCGGTCAAGCGGGTGACCGACATTATCGGCGAGATCGCCGCGGCGAGCCAGGAGCAGACGAGCGGGATCGATCAGGTGAACCGCGCGGTGACGCAGATGGATTCGGTTGTCCAGGCCAACGCGGCCGAGACCGAAGAGTTGTCGTCTACCGCGCAGTCGCTGACCGCGCAGGCGCAGCAGCTTCAGACCCTGGTGGCGAAGTTTAAGCTGGGAGATGAGGCGGACCGAAACGACATCGTTGCAGTCAACAGAGCGCCCAAAGGCGCGGCGAGATATCCGATGAAGACGCACACCGGCAAAGCGCCGGTCGGGCCGGCGCCGAAGGCGATGGGGCGCCTGGCCGCTCCCGTCTCTCGAGCTAACGGTCCAGCCCTGCATCATGGAAACGGCTTCGAGGAATTTTAACGCGGGT
Organism: Binatia bacterium; assembly: GCA_041483675.1. Taxonomy (GTDB): domain Bacteria; phylum Desulfobacterota; class Binatia; order UBA9968; family UBA9968; genus 2-12-FULL-60-19. The sequence continues at coordinate 98,474 of JBGPGE010000001.1, read as the reverse complement.
TGCGCATCGCGACACACGAAAGCGGAATCGTTTGGGAATTCGAAAGGAAAGGAGAATCGTTATGAAACTCACCATTGCGGCAGCGGCGGTTTTTTTGCTGGCGGCCGGCCCCCTGTGGGCGCAGGAGAAGGTGGTGATCGGCGGCTCGGGCGGGCTGATCGACGAGATGGAGGACCTGGCCAAGGCCTATATGGCGAAGAACCCCGCCGACAAAATCGAGGTGTTGCAGGAAAGCATGAGCACCTCGGGCGGCATCGGAGCGGTGTTGAACGGGCGGCTGACGATCGGGCTGGTGACGCGTCCGCCGAAAGGCGATGAGAAGGCCAGGCTGGTCCATCGCGCCATCGGCCGATCGCCGGTCGGAATCGCGATTCACAAATCGCTCCCGGTGAACAATCTTACCGAGGCTCAGATCTGCGGCATCTTCAGCGGCCAGATCAAATCGTGGAAAGAGGTCGGTGGCGGCGAGGCGAAAATTACGGTGATCACGCGGAAGCAGGAAGACAACAACGCGGAGGTCGTGCGCGAGAAGATAGGGTGCTTTAAGCAACTTAAGATTTCCGCCGACGCCATCGCATTGGTAAGAGGCACGGAAGTCCTCGACGCCCTCAATCGCCGTCCCGGCGCCATCGCGATCGTTTCCGTGGCCACGAGCATGTTCGAGCGTCCCGAAGTCAAGGCCGTAGCGATCGACGGAGTGGCCCCTTCGCCCGAAGCGGTGCGGAGCGGCAAGTACAGAGCTTACAACGAACGAGGAATCGTGACCCTGGGCGCGCCTCAGGGCGCAACCAAGAGGTTTCTCGATTTTGCGGCGAGCCCTGAAGGCCAGAAGATACTGGTCCACCGTGGGATGATTCCAGTCATGTAACAGGCCGTTGCAGTAGAGTTGTTCAAGAACCGAATAAATTATTTCGCGAAGGAGAAAGATATGCGACGCAAATTCTTTTTACTGGCGATTTTTCTGGCGGCCCTGGCGGCGACGCCGGCCGCGGCCGATGATTCATTCATCGGGTGGGGTGTCGTGAGGGGAGTTGGCTGGGTGGATGGAAACCTTTTGCTCCAGAACCACGAGGGCTTCGAGCTGGTTCTGCTGGACGCCGATGCCACGGTCCGGGACTCCGGCGGCGCCGCGATGCTGCTGAAGGACGTGCCGTTGGGCGCCGAGGTCGAATTCATGGGGAAACCCTGGGCCGGACTGACCTTTGCTTATTCCTTGCGGGTCAACTCACGCTCGCTCGTCAGCGTGCGGTAGGCGGCGTTGAGCAGGGATTTCGATTTTAAGCAGGCTGAGATTCGATCTCAAGAAGGCGGGCGCCTTCATGAAAAAAAGTCTGAGCGTCAAAATAGCCGTAGGCATCGTCGGGTTACTCGTCTGCGTGCTCGGGACGGTGGCCTGGGTGAGCATTGCGCTCTTCGGGCGTCACTATCTTCAATGGGTCGAAGCGCGCTCCGTGGTGCTGGCCAGGCCGCTGCAAGAGCGCGTCAAGGATCTGTTCTCGCAGGTCGGTTACAACCCTTCCGTCTTCACCGTTCTGAGCATCGATCTCACTCGGCTGGTCAAGGAGAACGGCGAGCTGTCGCACGTGGCGGTATACGATCCGTCGGGCAAAACGCTCATCCACACCAACCCGCAGCAGGCGGAAGGAAAGGAACTCCAGAGCGCCATCCAGAAAGCTCTCGAAGGGCGACCGCAAAAGCCGGTCACCCTTTTTGCCGAGGGGAGCTACCACACTCTGGTTCCAGCCAGTCACGAGAAGGCGATGGTTTATATCGCGATGGGATCCCGCGCGGATCTGATCGCGGAAGCGCGCGCGCGGATCGTCTGGACGTTCCTGCTCTTGACGTTGGTCGCGCTGGCGGTCGGCGGCGCCGGGGCCCTGTTTTTGACCCGCCGCTATATTTTACAACCGATCGATCGGCTCGTCGGGCTGGCGAAAGCCATCGCCGAAGGCGAGGGCGACCTGACGAAGCGGCTGGACGTGAATAACCGCGACGAGATCGGCGAGCTGGCCTACTGGTTCAATACCTTCATCGATAAACTCCAACAGATCATGGTGCGGGTGCGCGGCGCGGCGGAAGAGGTCACGACCGCCTCTCAACAGCTCTCTGCGGCCGGCGAGCAACTCTCGGCCGGATCGCAGCAGCAGGCATCGTCGTTGGAAGAGACGGCCGCATCTCTGGAGGAAATCACCGGCACGGTCAAGCAGAACGCCGACAACGCCCGCCAGGCCAACCAGCTGGCGATGGGGTCGCGCGACGTGGCGGAGCGAGGCGGCCAGGTGGTGACTTCGGCCATCGGCGCGATGGGCGAGATCACCAAGTCGTCGAAGAAGATCGCCGACATCATCACGACGATCGACGAGATCGCGTTCCAGACCAATCTTCTGGCGCTCAACGCCGCCGTGGAAGCGGCGCGCGCGGGAGAGCAGGGGCGAGGCTTCGCCGTGGTGGCGGCGGAGGTGCGGAACCTGGCGCAGAGGAGCGCGACGGCGGCCAAAGAAATCAAGGCGTTGATTCAAGACAGCGTGGGAAAGGTGGAGAGCGGCTCGGATCTGGTGACCCGGTCGGGGCAGACGCTGGAGGAGATTGTTTCATCGGTCAAGCGGGTGACCGACATTATCGGCGAGATCGCCGCAGCGAGCCAGGAGCAGACGAGCGGGATCGATCAAGTGAACCGCGCGGTGGGGCAGATGGACCAGGTGGTTCAGTCCAACGCGGCGCAGACCGAAGAATTATCGTCCACGGCGCGATCCCTGGCGGGCCAGGCGGAGCAGTTGCAAAGCCTGGTCGGAAGATTCCGGCTCGGCGACGAAGAGAGTGAGCGCGAGCCGGCCCCGGCTCGCGCGGCGCCGAAGAATACAGCCTCGCCCAAAGCGAAGACCCGAGCGGCGGTCGCAGCGCCGCAGGCGTTTCAACCCATGCCGTTTCATCGTGTCACCGCCGGTAACGGTGTGGCCGTGCGCTCTAAAGGGGCGCTGGAGGAGTTCTGACCTATGTGGCACCGACTTCGTCCGCGTCATTGGAAGATCACGGCCAAGCTGGTCGTGCCTTACGTCACGATCTTTGTCGTTTCGATCGCGCTCCTGGGAGGGATGTTCATCCGCTCCCAGAGCGCGGCCCTCTCCGAGATGCTGGAGAAGAAAGCCGAGATCATGGCCCGCAACGTGGCGCTGGGCGTGGCGGACGTCTTCCTGGTGCCCGACCAGGCCCAGCGGCTGATCGAATCGGCCCAAAAATTCGACGAAGCGATCGCCTACCTGGTCCTCGTCGGCAGCAACAACGGCGATGTCGTGGCCGCCACCGACCCGGCGATCCGCAAGCAGGCGCTCGACCGCGGCGAGTTCGAGACGAGCGCGCTGAAGGCCGCCGATTTTACGCGGCGCGACACTCCGAACGCCGGCGTGTTCGAAGTCGTCATTCCGGTCAAGGCCGGCACGCACACCCTCGGCGTGCTCAGGATCGGCATGTTCACCCACCAGATCCAGGCGCGGGCGCGGAGCGCGGCGGCGATGATGGTCGGCGTAAGCTTCCTGGCGCTCTTCCTGGGCATAACAATCTATATCTGGGTGGCGCGCCGCGTAGCTAAACCACTCGGCCAGGCGGTCGAGCGTCTCGATCAACTGGCCAGAGGCGACGCCGATCTCACGCTGCGCCTGCCGGTGACTTCGGGCGATGAGACCGGCCAGCTGGCGCAGGTGCTCAACCGTTTTCTCGACAACCTCCACCACCTGGTCCGGGAGATCCGCGAGACCTCGGTCGAGGTTGCCTCGGCGTCGCAGCACCTTTCGCGGGGCGCGGCGCAGCTCTCGACCGGCTCCCAGCAGCAGGCGTCGTCGCTGGAAGAGACCGCGGCGTCGCTCGAAGAGATCACCGGCACGGTCAAGCAAAACGCCGACAACGCCAAACAGGCCAACCAACTGGCCGTCGGCTCGCGCGACACCGCCGAGAAGGGCGGCCGGGTGGTGGAGACGGCGGTGGCGGCGATGGGCGAGATCAACAAGTCGTCGAAGAAGATCGCCGACATCATCACGACGATCGACGAGATCGCGTTCCAAACCAATCTTCTGGCTTTGAACGCCGCGGTGGAAGCGGCGCGCGCGGGAGAGCAGGGGAGAGGCTTCGCGGTCGTGGCGGCGGAGGTGAGAAATCTGGCGCAGCGGAGCGCGACGGCGGCCAAAGAGATCAAGGCGTTGATTCAAGACAGCGTAGGAAAGGTGGAGAGCGGCTCGGAGCTGGTGACCAAGTCGGGGCAGACGCTGAAGGAGATCGTTTCATCGGTCAAGCGCGTGACCGACATTATCGGCGAGATCGCCGCCGCCAGCCAGGAGCAGTCGAGCGGGATCGATCAGGTGAACCGCGCGGTGACGCAGATGGACCAGGTGGTGCAGGCCAACGCGACCGAGACCGAAGAGTTGTCCTCCACCGCGCAGTCGCTGACCGCGCAGTCGCAGCAGCTTCAATCGCTGGTGGCGCGGTTTAAGTTGGGGGATGAGGGAAGCCGGCGGGAAGCGGAGACCGAACGTACAGAAGGAGAGCGATATGAAACGACTAACCATCATTACGGCGCTGGCGCTCTGCATGGGCGTCGGCCCGCTGGCGGCGCAGGAAAAAACAGTCGTGGGCGGCTCGGGGGCGATGGGGACGGCGACAGAGGCCCTGGCCAAGGTCTACAGGCAGAAGCATCCCTCTGAGACACTGGAGGTCCTCCCTGAACCCATGAGCACGACGGGAGGGATCGAAGGCACCAAGGCCGGCCGCCTGACGGTCGGCATCATCACCCGTTCGCTCGAGGAGAACGAGAAGAAGCAGGGATTGGTCTACCGGACGGTTACCCGGATTCCGGTCGTGGTCGGCGTGCATAAGTCGCTCCCGGTCGCGAACCTGAACGACTCGCAGGTGTGCGACATATTCAGCGGCAAGATCAAGTCGTGGAAAGACGTCGCCGGAGGCGAGGGCAAAATCACGGTGCTGGGGCGAAAAAAGGACGACAACAGCATGGAGACTTTTCGCGAGCTGATGGCCTGCTTCAAGAGTCTCCAGTTGTCCTCCGACGCCGTTCTCCTGGTGCGCGGCAGCGAGGTGCTCGATTCGCTCAACAACCGCCCCGGGACCGTGGGTATCAGCGTGGCCGGGTCCGTCTTGCTGGAGCGCCCGAACATCAAGGCGGTGGCCGTCGGCGGCGTCGCGCCCACGCTGGAGGCCGTGAAGAGCGGCAAGTACAGATATTTCAACGAAGTCGGCGTCGTGACGGTGGGAGAGCCCAAGGGAACAGCGAAGCGGTTTGTCGAATTCGTCGTCAGTTCGGACGGGGAAAAAATTCTGGAAAAATTCGGCATGGCCGCGGCCCACTAGCTTGACTTTGCGCCGGCCCCGCCGAGATTGTTAAAATCGATTTATATCGAACACGGGGTTTGAATCCCCGTGTTCGACCAAAGGGGAGAGCTGCCGCTTCTTCCCTTTGGAAACCCCATCGGTTTTGTGCCCGCCTCAAGAGGCGGGTTTTGATGGAACCAAAGTCGTTGCCAGGCGCATTCAACGAGGTCCATGTAATAATGTATACAGGCGCGGCTCCTTCTTCGGCTGAATACACTCCTTATCCGCTTGGGCTCTTCACGATCAGCGACAGGGAGTTTGCGACTTTTCGTGAGTTGATCCTGCAGGAAGCCGGCATCGCGCTCGGCGACTCCAAGCGCCACCTGATCTGCGCGCGGCTCGGCCGCAGGCTCAGAAGACTCGGCCTGCAAACTTTCTCCCAGTACTACGACTACCTGATGAGCTCAGATCCCGGCAGGGAGGAGCGGCTCCAGATGGTCAACTGCATCACAACCAACAAGACGGACTTTTTCCGCGAGCGCCATCACTTCGATTTTTTGCGCGATCAGTTTTTCCCGCAGTTGCGCGAGCGGGCGCTCGCCGGCAAACCTCGGCGGCTCCGGATCTGGAGCGCCGGCTGTTCGAGCGGCGAGGAGCCTTACTCGATCGCCATCGCCGTCCGGGAGTTCTTCAGCGCCCTTCCGGGGTGGGACGTGAAGATCCTGGCGTCGGACATCGACACCGAGATGCTCAAGACGGGCGAGCAGGGGATCTATGCGGCGGACCGGCTGGCCGGCGTGCCGGAGGAGCTTCGGCGGCGCCACTTCCTGCGCGGCCGAGGGGAGTGGGCGGGCTATTTCCGGGCGCGCGCGGAGCTGCGCAACCTGGTGGTCTTCCGGCGGATCAATTTTGCCGAGGAGTCCTGGCCGATTCAGGCCCGCTTCGACGTCATTTTCTGCCGCAACGTGATCATTTACTTCAACCGCGAAACTCAACGGCGGCTCTTCGAGCGGCTGGCCGGCTATTTGCAGCCCGACGGCTGTCTCATGGTCGGCCACTCGGAGAGCCTGCAATGGCTGAGCGACATGTTCACGCCGCTGCGCGGCACGATCTACCGTCTACGGGATGCGAGGCAGAGCGGGTGATGGGGCTCAGTCCCGGAGTCAAGGAGGTGAGCATCCACATCGGTGGGGTCTTTGCCAGCCGCGAGCCCGCGGTGGTGCGCACCGTTTTGGGATCGTGCGTCTCCGCCTGTCTCTTCGATCCGCTGACGAACGTCGGCGGCATGAACCACTTCATGCTTCCCACCGGAGACCAGGGGGGCGATCTGCCGACGCGCTACGGGATCAACGCGATGGAAGTGCTGATCAACGAGATCATGAAGCTCGGCGGCGAGCGCCGCCGCCTGAGAGCCAAAGTCTTCGGCGCGGGGCACGTGCTGCAAATTCAGAGCATCGGCCCGGCCATCCCGGAGCTAAACGCCGGCTTCGTGAAAGAATTTCTTGCGACCGAGCGCATTCCGATTCTCAGCCAGCGGCTGGGCGGAGTGAATCCCTTACAGGTCCATTTTTTCACGCACGCCGGCAGGGTGCTGCTGAGGATTCTGGGCGGAAAGGACGCCGAGATCGCGGGCGAGGAGGAGCGCTATCGGGTCGAGGCGGTCAAAGACGTCGCGCGCCGTCGGCCGGAGGAGAACGTCACGCTGTTCTGAAAAACAGTGCTGAGTAACGAGGACGAAGACAGTGCTGAGTGCTGAGCGATGAGTGCTGAGGTTAAGGCTGACAGGAGACCGGTCTCCGGTCTTTTCCTCTCAGCACTCAGGACTCGTTACTCAGCACTGACTTGACTGACCGCTGAAGGCAGAGAGTTGAAAGACAGACTGAAATGGAGAAGACCAAAGTTTTGATTGTCGACGACTCGGCGCTGATCCGCCAGCTGCTCACCAGCTTGCTGTCGCATGACCCGGGCCTGGAGGTGGTCGGGTCCGCCGCCGATCCTTATGCGGCGTGGGATAAAATCAAGGCGCTCAGGCCCGACGTGCTGACGCTCGATGTCGAGATGCCGCGCATGGACGGGCTGGCGTTTTTGGAGCGGCTCATGCGCGCCAGGCCGACGCCCGTGCTGATGGTCTCCTCGTTGACCGAGCAGGGATGCGAAACGACGCTCCGCGCGCTGGAGCTGGGCGCGATCGACTTCGTCACCAAGCCGAAGATCGATATCAAGAACGGCACGGTCGAGCGGATCGACGAAATCATCGCCAAAATCAAAGTCGCGGCCCGGGCGAAGCTGAGACCGCCGCTGAAGCTCGCGCCCGCCGGCGAGGCGCGCTTGAAAGCGCTGCGCAACGAGGCGATGGCGACCAGCACGCAAAAGGTCGTCGCCATCGGCGCCTCCACCGGCGGCACGGAGGCGCTGCGCGAGGTGCTTACCGCGCTGCCGGCGGATTCGCCGGGCGTCGTGATCGTCCAGCACATGCCGGAGAATTTCACCCGCGCTTTCGCCCAGCGGCTCGATAAGCTTTGCCAGATCCGCGTGCAGGAGGCGCGCGACGGCGACCGGATTCTGCCGGGCCATGCGCTGATCGCCCCCGGCAACTACCACATGCAGGTCAACCGCAACGGCGCGAACTACAACGTCGAAGTTTTTATGGGCGAGGCGGTGAACCGTCATCGCCCCTCGGTCGACGTGCTGTTTCACTCCTGTGCCCGGCGCCTGGGGCGGAACGCCGTCGGAGTGATCATGACCGGCATGGGAGACGACGGCGCGCGCGGCCTAGTGGCGATGCGGCAGGCCGGCGCCCGGACGATCGCCCAGGACGAGGCCAGCAGCGTGGTCTTCGGCATGCCGCGCGAGGCGATCGCGCTGGGCGGCGTCGGCGAAGTTGTGGGCTTGGGTAAGATCGCGGACACGGTGGCAAGGCTGGCGGCGGCGTAGGGGGGGAGAGCAGGGAAGCCGCCGCCCGCTCTCCGAGCCCGCGCAATGGGTAGCTGCTTATTCCCACCGGCGGTATCGGATGCGCGGGATCTACGACCGGGCACCGGCTTCCCTGGCGAGGCGGAGGGGGTGAGGCTGAATGGTTCAATGCGTTCAAGTGGTTCAACATTGTTCAAAATGGCTGGCACCGCTTTTGCTGAGACACTGAAGCACGAACGAATAGCCGCGTTACGGTTAGGTTTTGCCGGGTTTGGGGGACGGAAAGTCGGCGGATGCGTCAGATCTTTGACGGAGGCGTGAGCGACAAAAGATGAAACAGGTTCTCTCCCAGGACGACGTCGATTCCCTATTGCGAGGCATTGCCGAGGAGGCGGTCGAGGTCGGCAAGCCGCCCGCGGAGCAGCCCGCCGCGCCCAAAGGCGCCGCGGCGACCCCGAACGGAGATCTCAAGCCCTATAACTTTATCCGCAGCGAGATCACGGCCCGCGGCCGGCTGCCCGGTCTGGAAATCATCTTAAATAAATTCACCCGCCGGCTGCATAGCCTGTTCGCTTCGGAGTTGGGCAAATCGGTGGATGCCGGCTTCGAGGACATGGACGTTATCCTCTACGAAAACCTGATCAAGCGATTCCCTCTGCCCAGCAGCATCCACGTGGTGCGCCTGGAGCCGCTGCGCGGCCTGGGCGTCTTCGTGCTCGAAGCGCGTCTCGCCTATGCGATGGTCGATATCTTCTTCGGCGGCAGCGGGCAGCGCCTGGCGAAAGTCGAAGGGCGCGATTTTACGCCGATCGAAACCAGCTTTCTCGGCAAGTTCGTGACCAAGATGCTCCACGGCATGGAGTGGGCGTGGCAGCCGATCATCCAGCTCACGGGCCATTACATCCGCTCGGAGATGAATCCTTATCTTCTCGGCGCCTCGGGCATGGGCGACGTGATGGTCGTGGCCAACTACCGGGTCGATATGGCGCAGGTGACGGGGAATATTCTTTTCTGTTTTCCGCTCTCGTCGATCGAAGAGCTGCGCGAGCAGCTCAAGTCGCCGCTCCAGGCCTCCGAGGAGGGCGAGGGGATGGTCAGCCGTCCGCAACTTCCGCTGCTCGGCGCCGAAGTCGGCGTCCAGGCGGTGGTCAGCGTGATCGATATGAAGCTCAGGGATATTTTACGGATGTGCCCCGGCGACATGATACAACTCAACCGGCAGGGACTCGATCAGATCGAGTTGTGGGTCGAGGGCAAGCCCAAATTTTCGGGCCGCGGCGCGCAAAAAGAAGGCAACAAAGTATTCATGGTTTCGGACCGCATTGCGCAGTCGTAGGGGCTTCGGGCCGGCTCAGCAATGGAAAACAAGGACGGAGAAAACGTCATGGAACAGGCAAAAACGAACGGCGACAATCAGGAGCCGTCGCGACAGGTCGATCTCTCGCTCTTGCTAGACGTTCCCTTGCAGGTGACCGTCGAGCTTGGCCGCACCCGGATGACCATCGAGAACCTCCTCAAGCTGACCCAAGGCTCGGTGGTGGAGCTGACCCAGACCGTCGGCGAGCCGCTGGATATTTACGTCAACAACCGCTTGATGGCCAGGGGAGAGGCGGTGATCATGAAAGACAAGTTCGCGATGCGCATCGTGGACGTGATCAGCCCCGAGCGAAGGCTGGAAAATCTAAGGTAGGAATTAGGGATTAGGAATTGGCCTTTAGGAATTCCTGAGCCTGGCACCAGACATGGCACCGGACAAGACCGGAGGCAGGAGGCCGGAGGCAAGAGCATGATCCCGGATGACGCTTCCACGTTTTGAGAATTCCCGAAACGTCGAAGTGAACCCCTATCTCGTGCCATATCGCGTCGGCCGTTCGGAAACCAAAAATCCAATCTTCCGTTTCTTGGACTCGGGCGGCGCCATCAACTGCCGTATCGCGTCGAACAAGGACCCGATGTGCGAATCGTGAGCCGCTACTTTTCGCTCCAACTCGGCTAATTTGGCTGCTATCTTTTTATGGGTGGCGACCAGTTGACGCAGTCGTACAAAGGCTCTCACGACAAAGACGCTCATCTGCACCGCACGAGGACTGCTGAGTACGTTTGCCGCCATGATCGCGCCGTGCTCGGTAAAGGCGAACGGAAGGTATTTAACGTTTGCCCCTCGCTTCAAGGTCACAGATTGTGATCTTGAACCGGCGATATCCTCCGCTTCGCCGCGCGTCAGCCTGAACATAAAATCCTCGGGAAACTTGTGGATGTTTCGCTTGACCGCTTGATTGAGCGCGCGGGTCTCGACGCCGTAAATCCGCGCCAGATCGGAGGCGAGGATAACTCGTTGGCCTCGGACTAACATGATCGCACTTTCGATGGGGACCGCCTCTCGACCTGGCATAACCGCCTCCTTGGACTTTGCGGCAGAATCGGGTTCGGCGGAGTGTAGCGAGTTGCGGGTAAAGTCGCAAGGGGAAACTAATAAGAGGGATGAGGATAGAGCATCTGGGATGCGCGATGCGGGACGCACGATGCGCGATGGGACGTTTTTAGTGAAACGAGGCGCGGGCGGCGACGACCGGATTCTGTTCCTCGGTCGCGGCGGCGTTTTTCACCGGCTCGAGCTCTTTTAAAACTAAAATGCTGATGCGGCGGTTGGCGGGGTCGAGGGGATCGTCAGGCGAGAGCGGCAGACGATCGGCGTAGCCGACCACGCGCTCGACGCGCGCGGCGGGAAAGCTGAGATCTTCCATCGCGCGGCGGGCGTTGTGCGCCCGCGCGGTCGACAGCTCCCAGTTCGAGTAGAAGGCCCGGTTGTGATATTGCCGGGCGTCGGTGTGGCCGCTGATCGCAATTGTGTTGGGCAGCTCTTTGATCCGCTCCACGATCACCGCCAGAACGCGCCGGAGGACCGGCTTCAGCTCGGCGCTGCTGAGATCGAAAAACGCCTGGCTGTCGGTGTCGATCAGCTCGATCAACAATCCGTCGGAGGTCAGACGGAGTGAGATCTGCTCTTGGATCGAACTGTATTCCTGTAGCGCGCGGAGATCCTCTTCCAATCCCTCCTGTAATCCCCGCAACGACTCGCCGCCGGTTTTCAACACCGCCTGTTCACCCTGGCGTGCTATCGGAATCAACCCCGCCGAATTTTCAAACACCCCCGGATCGCGGAAGTACTGCGCGACGCCGGCCTTCAACTGCTGGTCGCCAGCCGCGAGGATCCACAGCACGATAAAGAGCGCCATCAAGGAGGTCACGAAGTCCGCATAGGCTACTTTCCAGGCGCCGCTCGCGTGGCCGCCGTGCCGGCTTCGGACCTTTTTGATAACGATTTTCCGATCGTCGTTGCCTTTGGTTTTGGCTCGGCGCACCGGTTAGGCCTCCTTCGGCTCCGCCCGGCCGCCGCCCCCTCTGCACTCCTGTTCAAGCTCGAGGGCGGAAGGGCGCTCGCCGCTGAACATCACCCGGCGCGCGTACTCGATGGCGATGATCGGCGCCGCTCCCTGAAGATTGGCGAGCAGGCCGGTCTTGATGCACTCCAGATATCTCCCCTCCTCCTGGCACAGCAGCTCCAGCTTGGTCGCCAGCGGCTGAACCAGGCCGTAGGATAGAAACACGCCGAGGAAAGTTCCGACCAATGCGCCGGCGATTTTATGGCCGACGACAGCCGATCCCTGATCGACCGAGGCCATGGCGATAATGACGCCGAGCACCGCGGCGACGATTCCCAGACCGGGCAGCGCGTCGGCCACTTTGGCGAGCAGGGCGACGGGCCGGCGGCTCTCCTCTTCGTGCGTGGCCAGCTCCTCGTCCATCAGGTGAGCCAGCTCCGACGGATTGGCGGAGCCGCTGATGACCAGACGGAGGGAATCGCAAAGCATATTTCGCGCGTCGGGGTTGGCGAGAAACGCCGGATATTTTGAAAAGACCGCGCTGTTGAGCGGATCGTCCACGTCTTTTTCGAGCGCCATCTCGCCGTTTTTTCGCATGATCGAGAAGACCTCGTAGAGGAGGTGAAACAGCTCCATGTACTGGTCCTTGGTGTAGCCCGAGCCCATCAGCGCCCGCTTGAGCCCTCTGGCCAGCGCCCCGAGTACCTTGCCCGGCGCGGAGATCAGCAGGCTGCCGATGGCCGCCCCGCCAATGACGATGAATTCGGCGATCTGCAGGAGCACGGCCGGCGGGCCGCCCGCCTCCATAAAGCCCCCCAGCACCGCGCCGAAGACCAGTATAAAGCCGATCAAAGGAAACATGGGATGATATACCTCTTCGTGTAGTAAATCGCCGCCGCAAGGAAAACCTTTAGCCGGGGTTAAAGGTTCGGCCGAATCTGCCGACAAGACATACGAGGCACTCCACGTGATCAACGCCCAGGAAGTATTCGAGCGCATGTCTGAAGGTCTGTCCTCGCCTATTAGTCATAGGATTCTGGAGGTCGCCAAGGACGAGCGCGCGTGGGCGCAGAGCTTCGCTGAGGTGATCGGCAGCGACCGGCTGTTCAGCGTGCGATTTCTGTTTCTCGCCGGCTCGGTCAACGGCCTGCCGCGGCGGCTCAACACGGTCTCCCAGGCGGTCACCGCGCTCGGTTTTCCCGCCGTTAAGGCGCTGGCCTTGGGACTCACGCTGTACGATTTCGACGTTATCGAACCGGAAGAGATGTCGGGCGAGGGCGGCCGGTTGCGGGATCTCTGGGATCATTCCCTCGCTTGCGCGCTGATCGCGAGCCGGGTCGGCGCCGCCGACGGCGTCAGCCCCTTGCCGATGGCCTTCGTCGCCGGGTTTCTTCACGACGCGGGCCGGGTCCTCTGTTACCGTCACTTCAGAGAAGAGTTTCACGCGGCGCTTAAGCTTGCGGCGACCGAAGGCATCTCACTGACCGAGGCCGAGAGCAGAATTTTCGGCGCCGATCACTGCGTCGCGGGCGAGGTCTGGGCGCGGCATGCCGACCTCCCGCTGCTGATCCGGCAAACGATCCAATACCATCACACCCCGCTGGCGGCTGTGCCGCCCGACGCCGATCCGCTGCTCAAAAAGACTCTGGCCTGCATTCGCATCGCCGACCACTTCGGCGCCGGGACCGGCGCCCGGCTGGAGATCTTGGAAAACGGCCAGCCGCTTGCGGAAGAGTGGGCGCTCTTGTCTCAAAGCGAAGAAGGCTCGCTCCAGACGGTCAAGCGGATCCAGCGCGAGGTCATGGGAGTGCGCGAGATGTTCGGCTTCGTCGAGCCGCCCCCGGACGCGTCGGCGCCGGCGCTTTTCCAGGCCGCCGGCAAGGCCAAAGGCCGGCTCATTCAATTTCCCGGTCCGGGCCGGGTTCGCGGCCGCGCGCCGGGGAAAGTCTCCGGGAAAAAACTGACGATCCTGGTGGTGGAGGATCATGGCTCGCTGCTCGAAGTCCTGGGGCTTTATTTTATGCGCTCCGGATATCATGTCCGCACCGCCGGCGACGGCGAGAGCGCGCTCGCCATTCTCGCCAAGGAAGAGGTTCACCTGCTGGTGCTGGATCTACTCCTGCCGGGAATCGACGGCTTCGGATTGTTGCGGCGTTTGAAGGGTGTGGCGCGCGAGCAACGCCCCTACATCATCGTGATTTCCGCCGGAGCGGCGGAAGGCGACAAGAAAAAGGTGCTGGAGCTGGGCGCCGATGAATACGTTCCCAAGCCCTTTCACCTGTCGTGCCTCCTGGAAAAGATTCAAACCGTTGAGCGGCAGTTGGCCTGATATCTTCCTCGGGGATGGTGGAAACCCCTCGCCTCCACGCAAACCAAGAGTTCGTCATGCCCGCGAACGCGGGCATCCAGGGTGGTGATTTGGAGGGGTCGATGACACAAAGACTGGATTCCCGCGTTCGCGGGAATGACGGAATGCGAAGTAGCCGACTTCCAGTCGACGGTTTTGAATCCCTCGGCTTATATCCCAGAATGGTTTAGTTCCCGCCGCTCCGTCAAAACCCTGACACCCAACCGGCCTTCCTGACGGGAATTTTTTGCCCCCAGTTCCGCTCAGTCAACGCGTTCAATTAGCTCAAGGCGCTTAACGTCTTGAACTGCTTGAACGTTTTCCAGCCCCTCCCGGAAGTTTTTCCGCTTTCGGCGCGTTGGCACAGCCATTGCTGACTCCCTCCTGCACAATGACCTTAGCCGACTTGACCAAGAAAACCGTTTTGGCCGCCCTGGGCGCCGGATTGGTCCTCGGCGTGGGCGGCGGCGCGTGGTTCGTCGCCCAGCGGGCCGTCAAGCCTAAAGCCGCCGAGGCGGAGGCAAAGAGCGCCGGCGAAACCAAAAAAGAGGCGACCATGGAACTGGAGCCGTTTGTGGTGAATCTCGCCGGCCAGGGGCCGGGCCGCTATCTGCGCGCCTCGCTCAGCCTCGCTTTGAAAGATGAGCCGGGAAAACAGCGCGTGAAAGAATTCGTCCCGCGCATCCGCGACGGGCTGATTATGCTGTTCAGCGGCAAGACGGCCGAGGCGCTCCTGCCGCCGGAAGGAAAGTCGGAGCTGCGCGGCGAAGCCCTGGAGCGGATCAACGGCGCGGTGGGCGAGGAACTGGTCGAAGCGGTCTATTTCAGGGAATTTCTCATTCAATAAAAAGGAGCAGTCATCCGACGATGGGATCCGGATTTGCGACGCTGGTGTTGATGGTTCTCGGCGCCGTGGTGGTCGCCGTCTTTTCGAAGCGGCTCAGGCCGTTTTTCAACGCGCGGCCCGGCCGGCGCGACCTGCCGCGCCACCTGGGCACGTTGATGCTCAATCCCAAGTGCTCGGTCGCGATGATCCAGGCGGGACAGCAGACGCTCCTCCTGGGACTTACGGCCGCAAACGTCACGCTGCTCGCCAAGCTGCCGCCGATGCCGGAAGCGCCGCCGGAGAGCAGGGAAGAAGCAGCGGACGAACTACTCAGGCTTCAGTGAAATGCCATGAACCCGGCAACCCTTCCGCTCCTGGCGTCGTCTCTAAAGGGCACGCAAGTCTCCGCCGCCTTCGAGATCATCTTTCTCCTGACGCTGCTCTCGCTGGGGCCGCTGATTCTCATCACTTTGACCTCGTTCACCCGGATCGTGATCGTCCTCTCGTTTATGCGCCAGGCCTTGGGCACGCAGCAGGCGCCGTCGAATCAAATCGTCATCGCGCTGTCGCTCTTTCTCTCGCTCTACGTGATGGCGCCGGTCTGGCAGCGGATCGAAGCGGACGCCGTGACGCCTTACCTCAGCCGCAAGATCACGCCGCAAAAGGCGTTGACGCAGGCGTGGGCGCCGCTCAGGGAATTCGTCCTCAAGCAGACGCATAAGGGCGATATCGCGCTCTTCCTGCGCACTGAGCAGGAGAAGGCGCTCGATCAGAGCGACCTGCCCGCCACCGCCGTGATCCCGGCCTTCATGATCTCGGAGCTGAAAACCGCTTTTCAGATGGCCTTCTTCATTTACGTGCCGTTTCTGATTTTCGATCTCGTGGTGGCTTCCGTTTTGATGTCGATGGGGATGATGTTTCTGCCGCCGGCGCTGGTGTCGCTGCCGTTCAAGCTCGCCCTCTTCGTTCTGGTGGACGGCTGGAACCTGTTGGTCACCTCTCTCGTCAGGAGCTTCCAATGACGCCCGAAATCGTGATCGACCTGCTGCGTAGCGCGCTGGGCGTGGGCGGCATGGTCGCCAGCCCGATCATCCTGGTGAGCCTGGTGGCGGGCGTGGTGGTCAGCGTGCTCCAGGCGACCACGCAGATCAACGACGCGACGCTGGTGTTTGTCCCCAAGATGATCGGCGTGGTGGCGGCGCTGATTCTGTTCGGCCCGTGGATGTTGCAGCTCTACATCGACTTCACGCGCCAGATTCTCCTGACGCTTCCCAAGGTGATCGGGTGACGCATGTCGGGACTCGCTCAACTTATCGGTTGGCAATGGCCGGAGGTGATGACCTTTATGCTGGTCCTCGGCCGCACCAGCGGCCTGGTGATCAGCGCCCCGTTTTGGGGCAGCCGCGTCGTGCCGGGGCTGGTCCGTGGCTGGGTGGCCGTGGTGCTGAGCGCCGCGGTCTATCCCTTCGTGCAAACGGTTTCCTTTCCCGCCGGCGCGGCGAGGACGACGGAGAGCGCGGCGATTGTGCTGCTCGTGCTCGCGCTCGCGGGAGAGATTGTTCTGGGGATCGCGCTCGGCTGGGCGGCGCAACTGCTCTTTGCGGGACTGCGCCTCGCGGCCCAGCAAATGGAGATGAAGATGGGCCTGAGCATCGCCCAGATGGTCGATCCGCAGTGGGGCGACCACAGCTCTTCGCTCTCGGTGTTCTTCGAGCTGCTTGGCGTGCTGATTTTTTTTTCGCTCAACGGCCACCGGCTGTTCGTCCAGGCGCTGACGTCGAGCTACGCGGTGTTTCCGCTGGCTGGAGAAAAGCTCGCGCTCAGCCGCATGATCGTCGGCTCGGCCGGCGATATCTTTTCCATCGCGCTCCGGGTGAGCGCTCCGGTCGTGGTCGGCTTGCTCTTGAGCGACATCGTCCTGGGAATCGTCAGCCGGGCCATTCCACAGATGAACGTCTTTTTCGTCGCCATGCCGCTGCAGCTCGCTTTCGGGATCCTGCTGATCTTTGTCTCGCTGCCGGCGGTGGTTTGGTTTTGCGCGGATTATTTAGGAGCCGTCGGCAATCAGTTGTCGGCGCTGGGCTCGACGCCGGGGTAACGGCGTAGGGGCACGGCATGCCGTGCCCCTACAGAGGATCACGAGGCCGCAATGGCTGAACAACAAGATCAATTCGAGCGCACCGAAGAGCCTTCGCCCAAGCGTCGCGAAGAGGCGCGCAAGAAGGGCGAGATCGCAACCTCCCGGCTGATGGTGCCCGCCGCGACGCTGCTCGCGACCGCCCTGGCGCTGCGTTTTGTCGGCGAGGAGACGGTCATCCGGTTGGGGCGCTTGTTCGTCGGCTGCTTTTCCCTGGCCGGCGCGCGCCACGAGATGGTGCAGGAAAAACTGTTCTCGTTGTCGATGGATTCCGGCCTGCTCATGGTCCCCGTCCTCGCACCGCTGTTTCTCGGCGTGGTGCTGGCCGGCGTGGGATCGGGATTGCTGCAAACGGGCTTTCTCTGGACCGGCGAGACGCTGCGCTGGGACTTCAGCCGGATCAATCCGCTGTCGGGTTTTCGCCGGATGTTCAGCCTGGAGGCGGCGATCGAGTTGGCCAAGTCGCTGATGATTCTCGTCGCTTTCAGCGCGCTGGGTTTCTATTTCCTCTACGACGATCTGGCCGCCCTCGCGCGACTCCCCGGGCTCGGGGGCGAAGAGATACTGCTCTACGTCGGGCGCGAAGGCGCGCGGCTGATCGGCGCCGGCGTGGGAATCATGGCGGCGGTCGCCGCCCTCGACTATTTCGTCAAGCGGCGGCGCACGGAAACCAGGCTTCGCATGAGCCGCCACGAGCTGAAAGAGGAGATGCGGGAGTCGGAAGGCGACCCGCTGATCAAAAGCCGCATCAAAGGGCTGAGAATAAAAATGTCGCGCCGGCGCATGATGGCCGACGCCGCCAAAGCCGACGTGGTGATCGCCAACCCGGACCATCTGGCCGTGGCGCTGCGCTACCGCGCGGGCGAGACGGCGGCGCCGCGTGTCGTGGCCAAGGGGGCGGGCTTCATGGCGCAGAAAATAAAAGAGATCGCCGCCGAGCACCGGATTCCGGTCGTCGAGAACAAGCCGCTGGCGCGGCTGCTCTTTAAGCTCGTCGAGGTGGGACAGGAGATCCACGAGAGTTTGTATCGCGCAGTGGCGGAAGTGCTGGCGTACGTATATCGGCTGCGGCGAAGATAAGACGGGAATTGGAGAATAGTGTGGTGTTGCAGAAATTCGTCATCTACTTCCGACCGTCATTCCGGCCGAGTCAGCCCGAGGCTGACGAGAGCCGGAATCCAGGAGATTCAAAAAGATCTGGATTCCCGCTTTCGCGGGAATGACGCCGGTGGCGCTGCGACTTTTTCGAGAAAATTTTGAGGCTGGGCACTAGCTAGAGGGATGATGAGTCAGGCGAACACACAAGAGAGGCGGGGCATTTCGTGGGGCGACACCGGGCCGGCGTTGGGGCTGGTCGGCGTGTTGATGCTGTTGATGCTGCCGGTGCCGCCGTGGCTGCTCGACTTCACGCTGGTGATCAGCATTGCGCTGTCGCTCACCATCCTGATGGTCTCTTTCTCCATCAAAGAGCCGCTCGATTTCGCCGCCTTTCCCACGGTGCTCCTGTTCGCGACGCTCTTCCGCCTCGGTCTCAACGTCGCCTCCGCCCGGCTGATCCTGATGCGCGGTGAGGAGGGATCGGCGGCGGCGGGGCACGTGATCGAGGCGTTCGGCCAGTTCGTCATGGGAGGCAACTACGCCGTCGGCTTCATCGTCTTCGTCATTCTCACCGTCGTCAACTTCGTCGTCATCACCAAAGGCGCCACCCGCATCGCCGAGGTGGCCGCCCGTTTCACGTTGGACGCGATGCCGGGAAAACAGATGGCGATCGACGCCGACTTGAACGCGGGGCTGATCAACGACACCGAGGCCCGGGCCAGACGCGTGCGGATTCAAAAAGAAGCCGACTTCTACGGCTCGATGGACGGCGCGTCGAAATTCGTCCGCGGCGACGCGGTCGCCGGCATCATCATCCTGGCGGTCAATCTGCTGGGCGGTTTTTTCATCGGCGTGATGCAGAAGGGGCTTTCGGCCGGCGACGCGGCCGGTCTCTACAGCCTGCTCAGCATCGGCGACGGCTTGGTGGCGCAGATTCCCGCGATCATTGTCTCGACCGCGGCCGGCATCGTCGTCACCCGCACCTCGTCCGATGTCGGTCTCGCCGCGGAGCTGGGGCGCCAGCTTTTGTGGAATCCCAAGGCCCTCAGCGTCGTGGCGGGGGCGCTCGGACTGCTGGCTTTCATGCCGGGCATGCCGGCTATTCCATTTCTGCTGACCGCGCTGCTTGCCGGGGGAATCTCGTACATGGCGGCGGAGTGGGAACGGCAGCGCAACAAGGCCGCGGCGGAAGCGCAAAAACCGCCGAAGCGCGGAGAAGAAGCGCCGCGCCCTGCGCCGATCGATCTGATGGAGCTTGAAGTCGGCTATGAATTGATCCCGCTGATCGACAGCGACAAGGGCGGCCTGGTCGAGCGGATCAAGGCGCTGCGCCGCCAACTGCTCACCGAGCGCGGCTTTCTCGTCCCGCAGATTCACATCCGCGACAACCTTCGCTTGGGAAGCAAACAGTATGTCATCCTCGTCAAAGGCGTCGAGGCTGGTAAAGGCGAACTCAAGCCGGGAAAGTTTCTGGCGATGAGCGTGACCGCGGAGGCGGAGTCGGCCGGCGCGCTGCCGGGAGAGCGGACGGAAGAGCCGGCATTCGGCCTGCCCGCGTTGTGGATCTCGTCCGCCGATAAGGACCGGGCGGAGGGGATGGGCCACACGGTCGTCGATCCGGAAACCGTGCTGATCACCCATCTATCGGAGATCGTCAAGCGTTACGGCCCCGATCTGGTTACGCGCCAGGACGTGCAGCGGCTGCTCGACGAGTTGGCCAAAGAGCATCCCAAAGTCGTCGAAGAGCTGGTGCCGCAACAGTTGGGCATCGGCGGCGTGCAGAAAGTGCTGCAAAATCTCTTACGCGAAGACGTGCCGATCCGCGACCTGCTGACGATCGTCGAGACGCTGGCGGACCACGCGCCGCAAATAAAAGATATGGATCAGTTGACCGAGCACGTGCGCCATGCCCTGGCGCGCACCATCACCGCCTCGTGCCGCAACGGCGACGGGGTGCTGCCGCTGATGACCGTGGACCCGCAGATCGAGCGCGTTATCCGCGAGAGCGTGCAGGAAAATATGGCGGTCGAGCCGCAGGCGGCGCAGCGCATCGTCAGCGCCGCGCGCCAGGCGATGGATACTTTCACGGCGCGCGGGCTGCTGCCGGTGTTTCTCGCCAGTTCGGATGTCCGCCGCCACCTGCGCCAACTATTGAGCCACTATCTGAGACAGATCGTGGTGCTCTCGCATCGCGAGATCGCCGACGGAGTTAAAATACAATCGCTCGGAGTCATCAGATGAGCAGGCCGCTGAAAACAATTTGGTACTGGTTCGGGTTCGCGAAATTTCGTAGGGGCGACCCCCTGTGGTCGCCCAAGAACCGGGCAGGCACGGGGGCCTGCCCCTACAACGATTCAGGACAGGCTTGTCGAAGGGTGAACGGAAATTAGGTGAAGGTATGACGCCAAAACATTTCTTAGGAAAAGATATGACCGAGGCCTTGAGCGCCGTTCGAAGATCGCTCGGTCCCGACGCCTTGATTCTCCGTTCGCGGACGGTTCCCGCCGGCGATGGCGCGCGCGTGGAGATCACCGCGATGAACGACGACGCGGTGGAGGTCTATGAAGAGGAGACGGAGAAGCGGGGAACCGGAGAAACGGAGAATCGGAGACACGGAGAATCGGGGAAACGGGGAGAGGGAGAACTCAAGGTCGTGCGCGAGGAGATCGCGGAGGTTCGCGATCTGCTGAGTTGGTTTCTTCCCGGAACGGAGCGCAAGGGCGCGACCGGAAATCTTCTCGAGCAAGGATTGTCCCCCGATATCATCGCGCGCCTGGCGCGGGAGGCGGGAGCGATGGGGCGGAAAGACGATCGCGAGCGGGTGTTTGCCGCTCTGGCGCGCCTGATTCCCTGTGAGAGAGAATTCGATCGTCGCGGCGAGCGACAGGGGAGATTGGCCTTGATCGGACCTACGGGCGTGGGCAAGACCAGTGGCGTCATCAAGCTCACCGTCCGCCTCGCCGGCCAACAGGGCTGTCGCGTCGGCTGGATCGGTCTTGAGAGCCGCCGCTCAGTCGCCGCCGATCTGCTGGCGAGTTACTGCGGGATCGTCGGCGTGCCCTATCAGGTCGCCGACGATCGAGCGAGCCTGGCCAAAGCCTTCGAAAATCTCTCGGAGTGCGACTGGGTGCTGGTCGATACGCCGGGCCTAAGCCCGCGGGACGAAAGCGCCGTCGAGGAGCTGGCGGATTCCCTTCGGGGCGTCGCCGGTCTCCGGCGCGCGCTGCTGCTCAGCGCCTCGACCAACGGGCGCGACATGGCCGATTGGGTGGAGCTTTACGGCAAAGTCGGTTTCGACTCGCTGGCTTTTACCAAAGTGGACGAGTGCCGCTATTTCGGCCCGCTGATCAATACGGCGATCGGTTGCGGCCGGCCGCTTTCCTACATTTCCGTCGGGCAGGACATGGTGAAGGACCTGGAGATGAGCCGGCCGGAGCTGCTGGCAAGCTTACTGCTGTCGGGACGGGACAACGATGATTCATTCAGCCGATCGTAAGGAGAAAGGCGAGATGACGGCGGAACCGAAAAAACTGCCCGACCAGTCGTGGGACGAGATGGTCGAGACCTATCTACCGCTGGTCCGCATGGTGGCGGAGCGGATTCACCGCCGCCTCCCGCCCGGCGTCGATCTCACCTCGCTGATCCATTCGGGCATCGTCGGCCTCCTTGAGGCTTTGGGGCGTTACGACGCGAGCCGCGGCGTCGCGTTCGAGACATACGCCCGCTACCGGATCGAGGGCGAGGTGATGCAGTGCCTGCGCTCGCTCGATTGGGCGAGCCGGTCGGTCCGCTCATGGGGGCGCAAGGTGGAAGCCGCGCGCAGCAAATTGGCGGGCAAGCTCTCCCGCGCTCCCACCGTCGAGGAGATGGCCGGAGAGCTGAACGTCCCTCTCGACGAATACTATCGCGTCGAGCAGAAGGTGAGCGAGGCGGCGCTCTTAAGCCTGGAAGATCTCTCGATCGCTTCCGAGGCGGAGTGGGAGAAAGCCCAGGAGGAATTTTCCAACTATCCGTTCCGCGATCCGCTGACCTTCGTCGAGGGGAAGGATTTGGTCGAGAAGCTGACTTCGGCGATCGACCAGCTGCCCGAGCGCGAGCGGATGGTGGTCACGCTCTATTACCATGAAGAGATGACGCTCAGGGAGATCGGCGAGATCATCGGCGTGACCGAGGGGCGCGTCTGCCAGATTTACGGTCAGGCGCTCGGGCGGCTGAAAGGCGCGTTGGGCGAGGGAGCGCTGGAACCGAAACCGAAGAAATCGGCGGCCGAGGCGGCGAAAAACAGAAGCCCGGTGAAGAAGACCGCGGCGTGAGGAAAAAATAAAGTCAGGGATGAAGGATGAGGGATAAGGGATGAGGGATAAGGGATGAGGGGAAGAGGAAGATAAGAAGAGGCAAGAAAACGGAGAATACGTTGGATAGGTGACGCGTTGTGGCAGAGTCGGTAAACAGAGTCGTGTTGCCTTCGGTCTCGGTCGATCGCGCGGTGGCGGTCGACCGGGAGAGAGATCGAGAGGGAAAAAAACGGGGCGCCGCCTCTCAGCAACAGGAGAGCGCCAAGGAGTCCGCGCCGCCGCCGGCAACGCCGGATGAAGAAGAGATGCCGGTGGATCCGAAAAAAGGCAAGGCGATCGATATCAAAGTCTGAAAAAGACGTGAGGGGTTAGGCGTGAAGAAAAAACGGTAGTGATTCAGGATCACGAAAATTTGTAGGGGCGACCGGCCGGTCGCCCCTACACCTGAAAGAGAGGACGAACGTATGTTGAATCAAACTTTGCTGTTGGTTGTTACCTTAGGTCTGCTGCTCTGCTTTCTCAGCCGGCGGCGGCTGGAATTGCTGGCGCGCGCGCTTGGCCGGGGTTACGGAGCGATCAGGAGCTGGTCCGCGGCCAGGCCCGACGCGCGGGACGAGCGGTTGGCCCGTCTCGAAGAGACGGTGCGCACCGCTGAGCTGACCAACCATACTTTTCTCCGTTCTTTGGAGCTGGTGCAGAAAAATCTTGAAACCGTGATCCTCAGGGCGGAGAGCGCGGAGCAGCGGCTGATGACGCTGTTGACGCAGACCGGCTGCGGCAAAGCCGATCAATACTCTTCGGCGGCGCTGCTGCTCTCGGAGGGAAAAGCGCCGGATCAGGTCGCGGGAATGCTCGGTCTTCCGCTGCATCAGGTCGAGCTGATTCAGGAGCTGCGCCGCGCCGTGCAGCGGGATCACAAGTCGCGCGCTCATAGAACTCCGGCGGCGATTGCGGGGCAAAAACGGCTCGAAGAACGGAGCGCGGCGGCGGCGGCGGCAAAGAGACGCCCAACTTTTCCCGCGCACATCGCAAAGGGGCACAATGGTGCCGCTCACCGGGAAAAAACTGCCGCCGTCGGCCGCTAGGCGGCCGGGCCGCGCAGAGGAAGATCGGCATGAAAAGATCAGACTTTAGGAGGCTTTGTCGTTGGACTTTAACCGCGCTGCTCCGGCTCACGTAAGCCGGTATGTTTATTGCACTGAGGGCGTGATGCGATGAATGCCGCGATCTACAAAGCTGTTTCCGGGTCGGTCGCGCAGATGCGCCGGCTCGAAGTGGCGATGCAAAATCTGGCCAACATGAACACCTCGGGCTTCAAGGGGCAGCGCGTCGCCTTCAGCGAGATGCTTGCCGGGTCCGAGCAGGGCGAAGATCGGGCGGGTGGCCTGGTGGCGATCGCCGAGCAGCGCACCGACTTCACTCAGGGAGAGATGCAACAGACCGGAAATCAGTTCGACCTGGCGATCGACGGCGAAGGTTTCTTCGTCATCGACAGCCCTCGTGGGCCGCGCTACACGCGCCAGGGGACATTCACGCTCTCGTCCGACGGAACGCTGGTCAACTCTTTCGGCGAGCCGGTGTTGGGAGACGGCGGCCCGATTCACATCGCCGGCAAAAAAATGGAAGTGACCCCCGAAGGGATCGTGCGCTCCGACGAAGGCGAGGCCGGCAGATTGCAAATCGTGCGCTTCGTCGATCCGCTCACGCTCACGCAAGAGGGACGCGGGCTCTACCGCGCGCCCGACGGCGTTCAGCCCCAGCCGGCCGGGGAGGTTCGCGTTCTGCAAGGCAGCATCGAGCAGTCCAACGTAAATGCGGTCGACGCCATGGTCGGATTGATCGCTATTCATCGCCAGTTCGAAGCTTACGGCAAGGCGCTGCAGCTGATGGACCAGGCGACCGGAAGAATGATAGCGGAAGGAGCAAGGTTGTAGCGGAGAGCTAAGAGCTGAGAGTCGAGAGCTGAGAGCCGCTTAGCTCTAAGCTCTTAGCCAAAAAAAGCTGACAACTAAGGAGCTAAAAGAATGAGAGCCCTTTGGACCGCGGCGACCGGGATGCAGTCGCAGCAATTGACCCTCGACGTGATCGCCAACAACCTGGCCAACGTGCAGACGACCGGCTTCAAGCGGAGCCGTCTCGATTTTCAGGATCTGGTCTACGAAACGCTGCAAGCGCCAGGCGCCGCGTCGGCGCAGGGGCGCGAGGCGCCTACGGGCCTGCAGGTCGGCCACGGCTCGCGCGCGGTGTCGACCCACCGGCTGTTCATCAAGGGCGACCTTCAGCACACCGGCAACCCGCTGGACGTGGCGATCGAGGGAGACGGATTTTTTCAGGTAGTCCAGCCCAACGGAGAGATCGCCTACACCCAGGCGGGTAGTTTTAAAAAAGACAGCCAGGGCAAGCTCGTCACCTCGGAAGGCTTTGCGCTGCAGCCCGATATCACGATTCCGCAAGACGCGTTGTCGGTCACCATCGGCGTGGACGGCACGGTGTCGGTGACCCAGCCCGCGTCGCTCCAGGCCCAACAGATCGGCACCCTCGAGCTGGTCCGATTCGTCAATCCCGCGGGATTGGAAAGTCTCGGGCGCAATCTCTTTCGGCCGACGCAGGCTTCGGGCGATGCGATTCCCGGCACCGCGGGCAAAGACGGATTCGGCAACCTGCTCCAGGGATTCATCGAGATGTCCAACGTCAACGTCGTCGAGGAGATGGTCAATCTCATCATCGGCCAGCGCGCCTACGAGATCAACTCGCGGGCTATCCGCACCGCGGATGAGATGATGCAGACCGCCAATAACCTGGTGAGGATGTAGTGGCCCGGCGCGCGGTTATCGCTCTCGCACTGCTCACGTTGCTCGGCGCGGCGGAGATTCGCGCCGAGCTGCGGGCGGCGCCGCTCGGCAAAGAACAGGTCGAGCAGGCCCTGCGCGAGCACGTGCTCAAAGGAAGTCTGTGGAAGGCCGGACAGATCGAGGTGAGAGCGCTTTCGTTCAAGCCGCCCCGGTTGCCCGCGGGCGAGGTGAAACTGCAAGTGCTCAAGCCCGGCAACGGATTGGGCCCCGGCGTGCATACTTTTCTGCTCGCGGCGGGAGAAACTCAGTTCTGGGTGCGCGCCGAGGTGAAGCTCTTCAGCGTGATCGTTGTCAGCTCACGCCCGTTGGCCCACCGCCAGCTCATCGCGCCCGAGGACGTGCGTCTGGAATTGCGCGAGGTGGGCGCTTCGCCGCCGCGCCCGTTCAACAGGATCGACGAGGTGGTCGGCAAGATGGTTGCCCGATCCATAGATATGAATGAACCGGTGACCTCCGCCGTGGCCGAGTCGCCCCGCGTGCTGCGCTACGGCAGCCCGGTGGTGCTGGTCTACGAAACGAATACGTTGCGCGTGGAATCGCCGGGGCTGGCCGTCGAGGGAGGAAAGGTCGGCGATACGATTCAAGTGAAAAATGCATCGTCCGGGAAAGTGCTGCAGGCGGTCGTGCTGGATGGCCGGACGGTGAGGGTCCGATGAAGAAGGCATTAGGCATGAAGGAACAGGCATTCGTAAGAAAGAAGGGTAAGAAAGCTCTTCGTCTTTTCTATTGTCTATTTTCCATTGTCTATTGTCTGTCTTTTGCGGCCTGCGCCCTGGAGCGGCGGGTGTTTCCGACGCCGTCGGAGTCTCAGTTGCAGCGGGAGACCGAGCGGCTGGGAAAAATTCCAGTCTTGCCGGACGCCGCGCAGCCGGTGGCTATCGGCTCGCTGTGGCCTAGCGACGACCATCTATTTTTCTACGCGGACCGAAAAGCGCGGCGGGTGGGCGACGTCGTCACCATTAAGATCATCGAAGCCGCCCAGGCGAGCAACGCCGCCGACACCGATCTTTCGCGCAAGTCGTCGATCAACGCCAAGGTGGACAGCGCGTTTACCGCGAAGCGGTTTTTCGGCCTGACGCCGATGGGACAGAACGCCGTCGAATCGAACGCCGAAAACAGCCACGTCGGCAAAGGCGCCACGACGCGGGAGGGGAAAGTCACGGCGAGCATCACGGCCATCGTCACGCACGTGCTGCCCAACGGTAATCTCGTCATCAAAGGCACGCGCGCCGTGGGCGTGAACAACGAAGAACAATTTATCACGCTGACCGGCATCGTCCGGCAGGAAGATCTCGGCCGGGACAACGCCGTGCTGTCGACGCAGATCGCCGACGCCCGCATCACGCTGGCCGGCGCCGGCGTGGTGGCCGACAAGCAGCGCTCCGGCTGGGGCACGTGGATCTTCGATTGGTTGTGGCCGTTCTGATGAAAGTAAAAAGTTAAAAGTAAAAAGGAAAAATGAAAACCAAGAACAAAAATCGAAAGAACGAAGCCACAACGCTCTTTGTTTCTTACTTTTGCCTTTTTACTTTTGCCTTTTTACTTCCTGCGCTTCCTGCGCATGCGTCGCGCATTAAAGATATCGCGCAGGTCGAGGGGGTGCGCGCCAACCAGCTTATCGGCTACGGCCTGGTGGTGGGGCTCGACGGCAGCGGCGACAAGCAAAACACCGAATTTACGGTCCAGACGCTGACCAATCTCCTGCAGGCCTACCAGATCAAAGTCGATCCGGCGCTGGTGAAAGTAAAAAACGTGGCGGCGGTCATGGTCACGGCGGAGGTCCCGCCCTACAGCCAGCCGGGGACGCGCCTGGATGCGCTGGTCTCTTCGGCGGGCGACGCGACGAGCCTGTCCGGCGGGACGCTCCTGCTCACGCCGCTCAAGGGCGCCGACGGCCGCGTCTACGGCGTCGCGCAGGGGCCGGTCAGCCTGGGCGGAGGCTACACGGCGTTGGGCGTAGCCGCCCGCATCAGCAAAAATCACCCGACCGCCGGCCGGATCACCGCGGGGCTGCTGCTCGAGCGGGCGATCCCGTCGGAGATCGTGAGCGTGGACGGCGAGGTGAAAATCCATCTCAACAAGCCGGACTTCACCACGGCGCAGCGGATCGCGGAGGCGATTATCGAAGCGGATGCGCGGACCGCCGCGAGCCCGATTTCGCCGGGTGTCGTGAAAGTCAGAGTGCCGTCTGAGTACTGGGGACACACGATCGGTTTTATCTCGACGATCGAATCGCTGGAGATCGCGCCCGACGCGCCGGCGCGGATCGTGGTCAACGAACGAACCGGCACCGTCATCATCGGAAAGAAAGTGAGAATCGCGCCCGTGGCGGTGGCGCACGGCGCGCTGCACATCACGATCAAGGAAGATCAAAAAGTCTCCCAGCCTCAGCCGTTTAGCCAGGGAAAGACGGTGGTCGTGCCCGACACGACGATTGTCGTGAAGGAACCGGAAAAGCGGCAGTTGATGGAGCTTCCCGAGGGCGTCGATCTGAGCGACATCGTGCACGCGCTCAACGCGCTGGGCGTCACCCCGCGCGATCTGATCGCTGTGTTCGAGGCGCTGCGCGCCGCGGGCGCGCTGCAAGCGGAATTAGTGGTCATGTAAATTAGCCAAGAGCTAAGAGCCAAGGGCCCAGAGCCGGAAGCTCTAAGCTCTAAACTCTTAGCTAAGACACAGAGCAAGAAAGAGATGATAAGCCCAATCGACAAATTCAACGCTCACGACGTGATCGCCGGGAAGGCCGAGAGGCTCGGCGCGGCGGCCGGCGGCGCCTCCACCGCCAAGGAAAAAGAGAAGGTCGCGCAGGAGTTCGTCTCGCTGCTGTTTCTCGAAGTTCTCAAAGCCATGCGCGCGGCGATTCCCAAAGGCGGGCTGTTCGAGAGCGACTCGCTGCAGAGCGATATCTACACGACGATGGGCGACACGGAGATCGCCCGGACCCTCGCCGGTAGAGAGGCGCTGGGTCTGCGCAAGATGGTGGAGAAAGCGCTCGACCGGAGCCAGATGAAAACGCTCGATCCTCGCGCCGCTGAGCCGGCCGGCCGTAGCTCCGCGCCGGGAAATAGCCCGCAAGAGCTTGGTAGTCCGGTGAGCGGCGCGGTGTCATCGGGGTTCGGCGTCCGGCCCGACCCCTGGACCGGCGAAAACCGGTTTCACAAAGGGCTCGATATCGCCGCCCGGACGGGTAGTCCGGTCAAGGCCGCCGCCGCCGGAAAGGTGACTTTCAGCGGCCGGGCCGACGGCTATGGCAATCTCGTGACGATCGATCACGGCGACGGAGTTGTGACCCGTTACGGCCATAACGAAGTCAATCTGGTCGGCGTAGGCGACCGGGTGGCGGCGGGGCAGGAGATCGCCCTGGTCGGGGCGACCGGACGCTCCAAAGGATCCCATCTCCATTTCGAGGTGCATCAGAACGGGCAGGCTGTCGATCCCATGCAAGTACTTGGTTTGCAAGGGGAATTCAACATTTCGAAGAAAGGCTGAGATTTTATTAAAGAAGCCGGAGGAGTCGCCGATATACCCAATTAGTTGAACCACTCTAGGTCTGATTGCGCCCACAGGGCGAAGGGGGAGAAGACGAATGAAGATTACCAGTAAGGACCTCATCGACTCCGGCATTTCCCAGCTCGTCAAGAACGACAAGGGGATTGCCCCGGTTCGTAGCGACGGGGAAAAGGGGCCGGAGAGCGCCGGCGGCTCGGCCAAGATCAGCATCTCGCCGGAGGCCCGCTACCTGCAAAAGGCGGCCGAGTTGGCCGGCAAGGGCGACGAGCTTCGGGCGGAGAAAGTCGCCCATCTGAAGGAGCTGATCGCGCAAGGTGAATACCACGTCGACGCTGAGACGGTGGCGGAGAGCCTCGTGCGCAGCGAAGTTTCGCGGCTGCTGGGCGAAAAATGAGCGGACCTCCCATGACACACGAGCTAACGGAGTTAGCCGCAGTCGTCGGAGAGGAGATCTCTCTGGGGCAGGATCTGCTGGAGAACCTCGCCGCCCAGCGCCAGGCGATTCTCGAATGGAAAATCTCTTCGTTGATCGAGCGGATCGAGGGCCGCGAGTCGCTGCTGTCCAACCTCGGCGCGATGGAGGAGCGGCGGCGGGCGATCGTCAGCCGGCTCGGCGGCACGGATGACGCGACGCTCTCTCTGACGGAGATTCTGTGCCGCGTTTCGCAGGCGGATCAGGCGGGCGAGCTTCAGCGTCTTCAAGCTGACGCACGCCGGACTTACACGCGCCTCCAAGCCGAAGAAAAAAGTTTGTTGAATTTGATGGACAATCTTTTGCAGCACATCCGCGATGCGCTGAGTCCTTTGAGCCGTCCTGACATGCGTCTTTACGGAGAGCAGGGGACATCCGATTCTTTCACGCACGCCTCCTCCGGCCTGATTCAAGGCAAAATCTAAGTTTCATGTCTATCCTGACCAGTTTTTCGATTGCGGCGCAGGCGATGGCGGCCCAGCAGAAGGCGATCCAGACGACCAGCCATAACCTGGCCAACGTCGCCACTCCCGGCTATTCGCGCCAGCGGCTCGATCTCACGTCGGCCTATCCGATCGTCCAGGGGCAACTCACGCTCGGCAACGGAGTGTCGATCGACGGCGTGAGCAGCGTGATGAACCGCTTCAGCGAAGCGGAGCTGCTCGGCCACAACGGCACGCTCGGCTTTACACAGGCCGAGGCGCGCGCGTTGGGCGGAATCCAGGAAGCCTTTCCGGTCACGGGAGGAATCTCGGAAGCGCTCAGCGATTTTTTTGCCGCCTGGTCGAGTCTCTCGAATAATCCGGGCGGGCAGGCCGAAAGAACGGCAGTGATCGGCAAGGCGAACGCGTTGGGCGACCGCTTGCGCGAGACGCGGAGCCTGCTGACGAACGCGCAGTCCAATTTGGATGGAGAGCTCACCCAAGTCGTCGGCCAAGCCAATTCGCTGCTCACGCAGATCGCCGACTACAATCGACAGATCGCCGCCGTCGAGTCCGGAGGCCAGCCGGCCAACGACCTGAGAGACCAGCGCCAGGTTCTGCTGCAAGAGATTTCCCGTCTGACCGGGGCCACTGTCCTGGGTGGCGGGCAGGGGGAGCAGTTGACGGTGCTGGCGGGCGGCCTGCTCTTGGTGAGCGGCGATCGGGCGGCGACGCTCGACGCGGGCAATCTCGCGCCGTCGGGACTGCACACCGTCGAATACCGCAGCCCGGAAGGGCTCGCCTTCGATGCCACGGCGCTTTTCACCAAGGGCGAGCTGGGCGGCATTCTCGCCATGCGCGACGTCGAAACGCCGAACATGATCGGCCAACTCGATCAGTTGGCAAAGACGCTCGTCGATGAGGTCAATGCCCAACACGCGCTCGGCTTCGATCTCTACGGCGCGGCGGGCGGAAACTTTTTCAACCCGATCGGCGCGGTTCCGGGCGCCGCCAACATTGTCCAGGCGACGGCAGCCGTCGCCGGCGATCCGGGACTCATCGCCGCAGCGCAAACCGCCGCCGGCGCGCCGGGGGACAACGGCAACGCACTGGCACTCACGAACCTACAGAACAGCGCCATCCCCGCCCTCGGTAACAAGACGCTCCAGGACTACTACCTGTCGCTCGTCCAGGACGTGGGCGCGAAGGCGGAGAGCGCGCAAAATAATCTCAACTTTCAAGAGTCGCTGCTAAGCCAGGCTCAGGCGCGGCGCGACGGACTTTCCGGCGTGAGCATCGAAGAGGAGATGACCAAGCTGATTCTTTTTCAGCGCGCCTTCGAGGCCGCCTCCGTCCTGGTGCGCACCGGAGACGAGATGTATCAGACGGTGTTGGCGATGGTGAGGTAGCAGGAGGATAGAGGATAGAGGATTGAGGATGGAGGATCGAGGATAGCAGGAAGGGAGAAGGCGGTAGGGGCAGACCTGTGTGTCTGCCCTGTAGGGGCGCGATTCATCGCGCCCTCCGGAAGAAGACAGAGCCATGCGCGTCACCAATCAATCGCTATCCAATCAAGTGCAAGAGGGTCTCCAGCAGGCTTATCGCAGGCTGGCCGAGACGCAGGAGTCGGTCTCGACCGGAAAGCGCATCAACCGCCTCTCCGACGATCCGTTCGGCGCGGTCCGGGCAGTCGATCTCAGGAGTTTCGAGGCCTCGCTCGATCAGTACGATAAAAACATCCAGAGCGCGCTGCCGGTTCTCAATCAGACCGACTCGGTGCTTGGCGAAGTCGACGACATCCTGAGCCGGACCAAAGAACTGGCCCTGGCGATGACGAACGGTTCCGTCTCCGCTCAGGACCGGGCCTCCACCGCAGCGGAAGTGCGCCAGCTTTTCTTAAGGCTGCTATCTCTCGGCAACACGAAGTTCGAAAACCGCTATCTCTTCGCCGGCTTTGAAAACGCTACCGTGCCGTTCGCTGAAGGCGTGGGAGTCGTCACCTATAGCGGCGACGGCGGCGAGGTCAAGATTCAAGCCAACAGCTCGACCAACGTTGCCGTCAACCTGCCGGGCGATAAAGTTTTCCAGGGAGTCGGAGTGACCGGCGGGGTCGATATGTTCGATGTTCTTTTGGACCTGGAGACGGCGCTGCAGGCCAATGATGTCACCGGCCCAAGCGGGATCGGAGCGCAGATCGGCCGGCTCGATACCGCGTTGAATCAGGCGTCGCGATTTCGCGCGGAGGTGGGCGCCCGTCTCGATACATTGAACACCGCGAGCGACGGGCTGGAGGCGATGCGCTTACGAACCGGCGAGATGCGCTCTAAGATCGAAGACGTGGACGCGCTCAAGATCTACTCGGACTTCGCCCGCCTCCAGCAGGCGTTTCAGGCGGCGCTGCAATCCTCGGCGCGGGTGATCCAGCCGAGCCTGCTCGACTTTTTGCGGTAGGATTTTATGCTGGTTCTTACGCGCCGGGCCGGAGAGAGCATCACGATCGGCGACGACATCGTCGTTACAGTCGTCGCCGCCGCCGGCGGCCAGGTGCGGCTGGGCATCACCGCGCCGCACCACGTGCCGGTGCTGCGCGAGGAGATAGTCAAGGCGCTGCAGGAGGAGAACAGCGCCGCCGCCCAGGGGCTGGGGCATGCGCTGCCGCTCGCGGCGCTGGTCAAGCACTGGCATGGAAAAAAGGAGGCAAGCCGTGATGACTGATTCGGAAAAGCGCGAGGCCGGCGGGCTTGCGACCCCGTCCGCTTTCGTCGTGGAGGAACAGCAGTTTTTCTTCCCTGAAGGGCTGCTGGGTTTTTCTTCCCACCAAAACTTTGTGCTGAGCCCTTACCAGCCGCCCGACGGCAGCGCGTCGCCGTTTTTTCTGCTCCAGGCGAAGGACGACGATCTCTGTTTCCCGCTCATTTCACCCGATCTGCTGGTGGCGGATTACAGCCTCGCCCTTTTGCCCGGGGTGCCAGCCAAGCTGGGCGCCAGCTCGACGGCCGATCTCACGGTCTTCGCCATCGTTACGCTGCGGGAGCGAGTCGCTGAGATTACGGCCAATCTTCAGGGGCCCGTGGTGCTCAATCCGGCGAACCGCCTGGGCGTCCAGATCATCGCCGAGCAGTATCCTCTGCGCCATCCGTTGGTCAATTCCACGGTTTCCTAAAGTTTCGGGTCCGAAGGCCGAAAACCTCTCTAGAGGTTCTTCCTATGTTGCACGAACCGGAATTTCGGCTGGCGGAGAAGGCGCTCGCCCTGTTCGAGCCCGATGCGGTCCTGCCGGTGCAGTATTTTGAGACCCTGCGCCGGACCATCCCCATTGAGCCCGAGAAGCTGCTCATGTGGGCCATCCTGGAGGATGCCATAGAGAGCTACCAGAAACATTTTTTCCCCCGCCGGGGGAAGCCCAACGGCAAGCTCGCCGAGCTCGAGAGCTGGCTCTTCGACCGCGACAACGACTCGCTTTTTTCCTTCGACAACGTCTGCGAAACTTTGGCCATCGATCCGCAATATCTGCGCGGCGGCTTGCTGCGTTGGAAGGAAAGACAGCTGGCGGCCCGCCCGGCGTTGAAAATGGTGCAGGCGCCGGCGCCGAAACGGAAAAAGGCGGCGTAGCAGGTCGGACAAAATGGAGTGTTGGACGATGGGAGTATTGGAGTATTGGAGTATTTGGTTTCAAACGTATTACTCCGCTAATCCATCAGTCCAGTCCTCCAGGCTGTTATACGTTTGACCATGGAAGCGTTAAATCGAGCAGGGCGACAACCAGGCGCGGCGGGCAGCGCGCCGGCTCTTGCCCCGTTCCGCCAGGTCGGCGCCGAAGAGCGCGGAGCCGCGGGGCATAACCAGCGGGTGGCGCGAGTCATCGAGCGGGTCACGCAGTTGCCGTTCTCTCCGGTCGCCATGAAGATCGTCGAGGTGGCGCGGGATGAGCGGGCCGGCGCACGGGAGATGGCGAAGATCATCGTCCTCGACCAGGCCTTTACCGCTCGCCTGCTGCGCATCGCCAACTCGCCCTTCTACGGCCAGTCGCGCGAAGTCAGTACTGTGTCCCAGGCCGTCTCGATCCTGGGCATGGACGCCATCGCGTCGCTCGCGCTGACCCTGTTCACCTTCGGCACTTTTGCCGATGAAGACAACGAGATTCTAAGCATCGGCCAGTTGTGGGAGCATTCCTTAGGTTGCGCCGTATGGTCCCGGGCCGTCGCGACGCACATCGGACGCATTTCCCCGGAAGAGGCCTTTATCGCCGGACTGCTCCACGATATGGGCAAGGTGTTGCTGTACCGGTTTTTCAAGAAGGAGCTGCTCGACGCGGTGCAGATCGCCGAGAGCGAAGGGATCCCGCTCTCCCAGGCGGAACAGCGCACGCTCGGCACCGACCATACGGTGGTGGGACAGGCGGCGGCCAATCAGTGGGGTTTCCCGCCGCTCCTCAGATACTCGATCGGGTTTCATCGCGCGCCGGCGGAAGTGCCGCAGAATGCGGACGACTCGGTGCGCAAGATCGTGGCGATCGTCCATCTGGCCGACCGGCTTTGCGAAAGCTCCGAGATCGGCAAAGGCGGAGATCGCGGCGACGGCGCGCTCGACGGCTCGGTCTGGCCGTTTCTCAAAGTGACGGAGGATCAATGCCGGGAGATGCTCGGCGGGGTGATTTCCGAGCTGGAAAAGAGCCGGGAGATGTTCGCCATGGCGCTGGGCTGGAGAAGCCCGGCCAAGCGCGACGAAGCCGAGAAATCGAACGGCCGGGCGAACGGCAAAGCCGCCGCTTCTCCCCAGGGCGCGCCGACGGCGGCAACCCCGGCCGCCGCCGCGGACGCGGGCGCCTATTTCGCCCGCTTTATCGAAGCGGGAAAACAGATCTCCGTGCTGGCCGGCCTGGATGAGATGTTGCCCAACATCGCCTCTCACGCCGTGGCGCTGCTCGGCGCGGACGCCGCGGAGATTCTCCTGCCGAAAGCGGAGGCGCTCGAAATCGCCGGCGCGGCGGGGACCGACGGCCTGCTCGGCACGACGATCCCCGCCGACGCAAGCCTGGCCGGCTGGGTGGCGCGGATGAAAGAGGCGATAGTGATCGCCGACATCGGGCGCGCGACGCCTTCCTGGGAAAAAGATTTTTTCAGCCGCGGCGGATACCGCTCGCATCTCTTGCTGCCGGTGGAGTGGGCGGGCAAGGCGATCGCCGTGCTGTCGGTCCACAGCCGCAGGGAGCGGCAATGGACGCCCCAGGAGATCAGCGGCTTCAATAACTTCGTCGGCCTGGTCGCGGTGGCGCTGGAAAACGCGCGGCTCTACCGGGAATCCGCCGAAGAGGCCGTGACGCTCCAGAAGCTCAACAAGGCGCTGCAGGAGGCGCTCCGCGTCAAAGAAAAGTTTTTGCACATCATGTCGCACGAGCTGCGCACCCCGCTCAGCATTATCATGGCCTATCCGGGCATGGTGTTGAACAATCTGTTCGGCGAGCCGACTCCGGAGATTCGCACCGGGATGCAAAAGATTCTCAAGGCCGCCGAGCACCTGCTGAGCATGATCGATGCCATTCTCGACTTGACGCAGATCGAGGGCGACCTGCTCAAGGTGCGCCGCGAGCCGCTCGAGCTATCGGCCCTGCTGGACGAGGCGGCGCTCCATGCCACCGGCCTGATCGCCGGCAAGCCCGTCGTCCTGGAACGCGACTACACCGGCACGCTGCCGACGATCTTTTCCGACGCCAAGCGGGTCAAGCAGGTGTTGACCTGCCTGCTCGACAACGCGGCAAAATTTACCCGCGAGGGAAAAATCGTCCTGGGAAGTTTCGGCGTGGACGGGGGCGTCGAGATAGTCGTCCAGGACACCGGCATCGGCATCGAGGAGCAGGGCCGGGAGATTATTTTCGACCGCTTCCGCCAGCTTGATGACGGCGATAGCCGCCACTTTGGCGGTCTCGGTCTGGGTCTCTATACGGTGCGCCGGGTGCTCGACCTTCTAGAGGGCCAAATCAGCGTCGAAAGCGAGCCGGGACGGGGGGCGACTTTCCGCGTCCGGCTTCCCCTTGGCCGGTCCGCCCAGGCCGCGGCCTAACCGACTCTCCGGAACTTTTTTCCTTTCATCCCTCATCCTTCATCCCTTGTTCTTTGCGTGGCCTGCATCTTGCTTCATGCGTTGGGGCAATGGTCCGAGTATTCATTCAGGCCCGCATGGGTTCCAGGCGATTTCCCGGCAAAGTCCTCGCGCCGTTTCAAGGCAAGGCGATTATTGCCCGCCTGATCGACGCGGCCGCCGAGGCGGTGGCGCGCGACCGCATCACCGTCGCCACCAGCGCGACGGCGGCGGACGATCCGCTGGCCTGCTACGTCCGGGAGCTCGGTGTCTCGGTGTTCCGCGGCCCGCTGGAGAACGTCGTGGAGCGGTTCCAGGGCTGTCTCCGCGCCAACCCCTGCGACTGGTTCTTTCGTCTCTGCGCCGACAGCCCGCTGCTCGATCCTTCGCTGCTCAGCGCCGCCATGCGCTATCAAGACGGTAAAGATATAGACCTCGTAACCAACGTCTTCCCGCGGACCTTCCCCAAAGGGCAGAGCGTGGAGCTGATTCGCGCGGCCACCTTCGCGGCGATCGACGCGAGCCGGCTGACGCCACAGCAAAAAGAGCACGCCACGCAAATTTATTATTACCACCCGGAAATTTTCAACATCGTCAATATCGAGTCGGCCGAGCCCAAGCTCGCCGAGACGAGCTACGCGGTCGATACGCTGGAGGATCTGATTCATCTGGAACACTTGTGCTCTCAGGAGTTGTTTCCACCGAAAGTCCTCATGCAGGAGGTCAAGCGGGTCGCATGAGCGCTCCACTCGGCGTCGCAGTAGTCGGTCTGGGCATCGGGGCGGAGCATGCCCGCGCCTATCGGGCGACGGGTCGCTGCCGGCTCAGATGGCTCTACGACATCGACGCGCCCAAAGCGGGCGCGCTGGCGGCCGAGCTGGGCGCGGAAAAAGCCGCCACCCATTTCGAACAGATTCTCGAAGATCCCGAAGTGCAGGCGATCTCGATCGCCTCCTACGACGACGCACACTTCGGCCAGGCGATCGCCGCGCTCGAAGCGGGCAAGCACGTCTTCGTCGAAAAGCCGCTCTGCCGCACGGTGGACGAGCTGCTCGCGATCAAACGCGCCTGGCTGAGACACGGAGGGCGGTTGAAGCTCTCCTCCAACATGGTGCTGCGCCAGGCGCCGCTCTACGGCTGGATCAAAGAGACTATCGACGCTGGCCGCTTCGGCAAGCTCTATGCCTTCGACGGCGACTATCTTTACGGACGGCTCGGCAAGATCATGGAAGGATGGCGCAGCCGGGTGGAAAACTATTCCGTCATGGCGGGAGGCGGCGTCCATCTCGTGGACCTGCTGTTGTGGCTCACCGGCGAGCGGCCGCAGTCGGTCCATGCCGCGGGCAACCGCATCTGCTCCGAGAACACGCCGTTTCGCTATCTCGATTACGTTGCCGCTGAGTTGCGCTGCCCGTCGGGACTGCTCGCCCGCGTCACCGCGAACTTCGGCTGCGTCCATCGCCACCAGCACGTCTTGCGCCTGTTCGGCACCGAGGCGACGCTCGTCACCGACGATGCGGGCGCGCGCTGGCACTCGACGAGAGATCCGGCGACGGCGGCTAAACCGATTGACCTCGGCGCGCTCCCCGCGGGCAAGGGCGTGGGGATCGGCCCGTTCGTCGACGCGATTTTGTCCGATGCCGATCTCGGCGGCCACACGCAGGAGATGTTCGACGCGATCAGCGTTTGCGCGGCGTGCGACCGGTCCTTGCAATCCGGATTAGAAGAGGAGGTTCCCTACGTATGACTACGCAACGATCGATTCCTTTCGGCAAACCCTGGATTACCGATGACGAGCGCAAGGCGGTGACGGCCGTGCTGCAAGGGCCGGTGTTGACGCACGGCCCCGAAGGCAAAGCATTCGAGGAAGAGTTCGGCGCGTTTATCGGCCGCGGCGCCCATTGCGTGAGCTTGAGCTCCTGCATGGCGGCGCTGCACCTGGCCTACCTGCAACTCGGCGTCGGCCCCGGCGACGAAGTGATCGTGCCCGCCCAGACGCACGTCGCCACCGTCCACGCCGTGGAATGGGTCGGCGCGAAGCCGATCTTCGTCGATTGCGACCCGGCGACGGGAAATCTCACGGCGGAGCGGATCGAAGCGGCGCTGACGCCCAAGACCAAGGCGCTGTCGGTGGTCCACCTGCTCGGCATTCCCTGCGGCATGACGGAGATCATGGCGTTGGCTGAGCGCCGGGGCCTGAAAGTCGTGGAAGACTGCGCCGTCGCGCTCGGCTCGCGTTATCGGCGACAGCACGTCGGGCTGTTCGGCGACGCCGGCTGTTTTTCTTTCTACCCGGTCAAGCACATCACCACCGGAGAGGGCGGGATGCTGGTGACGCGCCGTAAGGACGTCGCGGCAGGGGTGGATAAGCTGCGCGCCTTTGGAGTGGACCGGACGCACGGCGAACGCTCGGTGCCGGGCCTCTACGACGTGCCGACGCTCGGCCTCAACTATCGGATGAGCGAGCTGCAAGCGGCGCTCGGCCGGCAGCAGATCGCCCGCATCGAGGAAAACCTCGAGCGCCGCCGCGACAATTTCTATCGGCTTAAGTCCCATCTCGGGAAGCAGGAAGGCGTGTTGGTCTTGGACGCGGTCGAGGAGTCGCAGGACAACAGCCACTATTGCTTCAGCGCCGTGCTGCTCGGCGAGTTGGGCAAGCAGCGCAACGAGATCGTCGCCCGGCTTCAGCAGCGCGGCGTGGGCACGAGCGTTTACTATCCCCAGCCGGTGCCGCGCATGACCTATTACCGGGACAAATACGGCTACCGCGCCGAGGATTTTCCCAACGCCGCGCGGATCAGCGACCAGTCGATCGCGTTGCCGGTCGGGCCGCACCTGACGCCGGCGGACATGGATTACATAGCGGAAAGTTTCGTCCAGGCGACACAGGCGACAAAGGAGATGCAATAATGAGTGTTTCGTTAAAAGGACGAAAAATAGCATTGATCGGCGGCGCAGGATTCATCGGCCACAACCTGGCGATCGCGCTCGCCGCGCAGCATGCCGAGGTGAGCATCATCGACAGCATGCAGCACAACAACCTGCTGTCGTTCGCGGCCAAGATGCCGGAGCTGGCGCAGCGGGAGCTCTATCTCAGCATCATCGGCGAGCGGCTGGAGCTCTTGCGCGAAGCCAGGGTGCCGATCTCCATGCTCGACGCCCGCGACTATCACGGCCTATCGCGGGTGCTTGGCCAGATCCAGCCGCAGGCCATCGTCCACCTCGCGGCGATCGCCCACGCCGGGCGCTCCAACAAGGACCCCTACAGCACGTTCGACAACAGCCTGGTGACGTTGGAGAACGCGCTCGACTACGCGCGCGGCGTCGCGCTCGAACAGTTTGTCTTTTTCTCCTCCAGCATGGCCTACGGCAACTTTCTCACCGAGCAGGTCGAGGAAACGCATCCGCTGGAGCCGATCGGCATCTACGGCGCGCTCAAGGTCGGCGGCGAAAAACTGGTCATCGCCTACCAGCAGGTGTTCGACCTGCCCTACACGATCGTCCGCCCCTCGGCGCTCTACGGGCCGCGCTGCGTGAGCCGCCGCGTCGGGCAGATCTTTATCGAGAGCGCGATGAGCAGCGCCACGCTGCGCGTCGACGGCGACGGCGGCGAAAAACTCGACTTCACCCACATCGACGACCTGGTGCAGGGGATTCTGCTCGTCTTGCAGCGGCCGGAGGCGAAAAATCAGATCTTCAATCTGACCTACGGCGAGTCGCGCTCGATCAAAGATCTCCTCGAAGTCGTCAAGCAGGCGTTTCCCGCCGTGCGCGTGGAGTACGTCGAGCGCGACCATCTCATGCCGATGCGCGGAACCTTGTGTGTCGATAAAGCGCGCCGCCTGCTCGGCTACCAGCCGGCGAATCCGGTGGAGGTGGGCTTCCCCAGATACATCGAGTGGTACCGCGAGCTGGACCGGAAGATCGCTCCGGCCGAGAAAAAAGTCGCCTGATGAACCTCGAACCATCCCCATCCCCGGCGCGGCCCGTCGTGTCCGGGGTGAAGATTGAGCGCGACGCCTGGCTGTCGAGGATCTTCGGCTACGATGCCTTTAAGGTCCCGTTCGACGGCGGCCGGCCTTCCGCCGCCGACCTTGGAGAAGCGGTTGCCGCGCATCAACTGCGGCTGCTGACAGGCGCCTCAGCGGGCGCTCGGGCGTTTTACTATGCCAAGGTCCCGACCCGGCGGGTGGATTTTGTGCAAGCGTTGGCGCAGTCGGGCTTCGGGGTAGTGGACGTGAACGTAACTTTCGAATACCAATCGCCGCGGCGCGCGCGGGAGAACGATGCGTTGCCGGTCACGGTGCGGGAAATTCTGCCCGCCGAATATGACGCGGTGTTGGACATCGCCGGCTCCTGCTTTGCCTACTCGCGCTTTCGCCTCGACCCTGAAATCCCAACCGCGCTCGCTCACGCGATCAAGCGCGAATGGGTGAAGAGCTACCTCACGCGGCAGCGCGGCGAGAAGCTGCTCGTTGCTTTGCGCCACGGGACGCCGGTCGGGTTTCTCGCGGTGCTCGCGTCGAGCCTCGACAGCGAGCCGTGCCGCACGATCGACCTCATCGGAGTGGATCGGACGCACCAGGGCTCGGGCGTCGGCAAGGCGCTGGTCTCCAATCTGCAAGAAGAGGCGGCGTCCGCGGGACTGTTGCTGCGTGTCGGCACGCAAGCCGCCAATCTGCTTTCCCTCAGACTCTACGAAGGGCTCGGGTTCCGCATCGCCGAGACCGCTTACGTGCTCCATTGTCATTTGAAGAAGGCGAGGTGTTTGGGATGATTCTCGAAGGCCGCGACTTGAAGCGACAGCGCCTGCTCGTCGCGGAGATCGGCAACAACCACGAAGGGGAGCCGTCGCTGGCGATGGAAATGGTGGCCGCGGCCGCCGAAGCCGGCGCCGACGCCGTAAAAGTCCAGGCGATCCGCGCCGAACGGCTGGTGAACGCCGCCCAGCAGGAGCGCGTCGCGCAACTGGAGCGATTCCGGCTGCCGGAAGGGACGTTCGAGGCGATGGCCGATCTCGCCCGATCCGAAGGAATGTTGTTCATCGCCACGCCGTTCGATCCGCATAGCCTCGGCGAAGTGGCGGGGCTGGCCGACGCGATCAAGATCGCTTCGGGCGATCTCAATTACGTCCAGCTCCTTTCGGCCGCCGCTGAGACGGGCAAGCCGATGATTCTCTCGACCGGCATGGGGACGCTCGAAGAGGTCGAGCGGGCGGTGGCGACGGTCGCGCTCAATCTTCCGCCGGAGAAGTTGTTGTTCGACTCGCTCGCGCTGCTCCATTGCGTCAGCGCCTATCCGACGCCGCTGGCCGAGGCCAACCTCAAGGCGATCGAGACGCTGGAAGAGGCGTTCGGTTTTATCACCGGCTACTCGGACCACACGCTGGGCATCGAGGCGGCGATCGTCGCCGCCTGTCTCGGCGCGCGCGTCATTGAAAAGCATTTCACGCTGGACAAGAGCCGCGCCACGTTTCGTGACCACGCGATGTCGGCCGATCCCGCCGATCTCAAGCGGCTCGCCCAGGCGCTTCACTCGTTGGATGAGATGATGGGCGACGGCAAAAAGCGACCCGGCGTCTCGGAGATGGAGACGATGGCGGCGGCGCGAAGGAGCGTGGTGGCCGCCCGCAACCTGCCGGCGGGGGCGCGGCTGTCGCTTGACGATTTTGAATTTGTGAGACCGGGCAACGGGCTGCCGCCCTCGGCGGCGCGTTATCTCGCGGGGCGCCGCCTGGCGGTGCCGCTCCGACGGCACGAGGCGGTGCTGGAGCGCCACCTGCAGGTGGAGGCAGAAGGCAGGAGGCAAGAGGCAGGAGGATCGAGGATGGAGGATAGAGGATAGAAAGAAAGAGGTAAGAGCCAAGC
This sequence comes from Binatia bacterium, assembly GCA_041483675.1. Classification (GTDB taxonomy): domain Bacteria; phylum Desulfobacterota; class Binatia; order UBA9968; family UBA9968; genus 2-12-FULL-60-19. The sequence continues at coordinate 56,961 of JBGPGE010000001.1, read as the reverse complement.
GTAGGGGCGCGATTCATCGCGCCCGTTTTAATCCAAAATCTAAAATCGAAAATCCAAAATTTATGTGTGGCATCGCAGGATACATCGGCAGCAAGGAGATCGGTCGCGAGCGGCTGGATGAGTGTCTCCGCCTCATGGGGCGGCGCGGGCCGGACCATGCGGCGCTGTTTCACCACCGCTTCGCGACGCGCAACGCCTATCTGCTCCACACCAGGCTCAGCATCATCGACCTCGACGAGCGTTCTCATCAGCCGTTTCGCGTCGGTTCCAAGGCGTTGATCTACAACGGCGAGCTTTACAACTACGTGGAGCTTAAGCAGGAGCTGGCTGCTCTCGGCCACTCCTTCGAAACAGAGTCCGACACGGAGGTGCTGCTCCGGGCCGTCGGTGAATTCGGCTGGCAGGGCTTGGACCGGTGCGAAGGGATGTGGGCCTTCGCGCTCTACGACACGCGGGACGGCTCGCTGCTGCTCAGCCGGGACCGCTTCGGCGAAAAACCGCTCTATCTCTACCGCGACGAGAGCGGGCTCTATTTCGGCTCGGAAGTGAAATTTATCACGGCCCTCCGGGGACGGCGGCTGGAAGTCGATCGCGAGCAGGTCTTCCGCTATCTCGTGAACGGCTACAAATCGCTTTACAAAAATGGTCACACCTTCTTTAACGGCCTTTCCGAGTTGAAGCCCGGCTCCGTCCTGCTGCTCGACGCCGCCGGCCGCGAGGAACAGTATCGCTACTGGCAGCCCCGAATCGCGCCCGACGAGAGGATGAGTTACGGCGACGCGGTCGCCGGCGCGCGCGAGCAGCTGATCCGCTCCGTCGGGTTGAGGCTCCGCGCCGACGTGCCGCTCGCCTTTTGCATGAGCGGCGGCGTCGATTCCAACGCGCTCATTGCCATCGCGAAAAACGTTTTCAACTACGACGTCCACGGCTTCACCATCGCCAACTCCGATGCCCGTTACGAAGAGCAGGAGCTGGTCGAGTACGCGGTCGGCGAGCTCGCCATCCGCCACACGACCATCCCGGTAAACACCGACCGCTTTCTCGCCAAGCTCCGCGAGCTGATCCGATACCACGACGCCCCGGTCTATACCATCACCTACTTCGCCCACTGGCTGCTGATGGAGAGTGTGGCACAACACGGCTACCGCATTTCAGTCAGCGGCACCGGCGCCGACGAGCTGTTCACCGGCTACTTCGATCACCACCTGGCCTATCTCCATGAGATTCACGGCGACGCGACGCTCTATCCGGCGGCGCGCCGGGCATGGATGGACAAGATCAAACCGATCGTGCGCAATCCCTATCTCAGCGACCCCGACGCCTTCATCGCCAATCCCGAGCTGCGCGACCACATCTTCCTCAACGCCGACGGCTTCGGCCGCTATCTGACGACCGACTGGACCGAGCCGTTCGGCGAGGAGCGCTACAGCGAGAGCGTGCTCCGCAACCGCATGCTGAACGAGATCTTTCACGAAGCGGTGCCGGTGATCCTCCACGAAGACGATCTCAACGCGATGTATTTTTCGATCGAGAATCGCTCGCCCTATCTCGACCGGCGGCTGTTCGAGTTTTGCCACTCGATCCCGTCGCGCCATCTGATCCGCGACGGCTTCGCCAAGGCGGTGCTGAGAGACGCCATGCGCGGCATCGCGCCGGAGCGCATCCTCGCGAACCCGCGCAAGGTGGGCTTCAACGCGCCGATCTTTTCCTTTCTCGACGTGCGCGACCCGCAGGTGCGCGAGGCGCTGCTCGAGCCGAGCCCGATCTTCGACTATCTCCGGCGCGAGCCGATCGAAGCGTTGATCAAAAAGGCCGAGCTGCCCAACAGCGAGAGCAAGTTTCTCTTCTACTTTCTCACGAGCAAAATGTTTCTGGAGGAGTTCGCTCTATGAGCAAGCCGGCCCTCCGCCTGGTTTTGAGTCCCAAGATTCGCTACTGCGTGCGCTGCATCACGCCGTCCACCCGGCCGAACATCGAGTTCGACGCGCGCGGCGTCTGCAACGCCTGCATCGCCCACAACCTCAAACCGGAGATCGACTGGGCGGCGCGAGAGACGGCTTTCAGGGAGGTCGCGGCGCGCGCGAAATCCAGGGGCAACGGCTACGACTGCCTGATTCCGGTGAGCGGCGGCAAGGATAGCACCTGGCAGGTGGTCCAATGTCTTGACTACGGTCTGAACCCGCTGGCCGTCACCTGGAAGAGCCCGGCGCGCACGGCGATCGGCGCGCGGAACCTGGCCAATCTCATCAGCCTGGGCGTCGATCACATCGACTATCAGGTCAACCCGAAAGTCGAAAAGAAATTCATGGTCGAAGCGCTCGCGCGCTACGGCAGCACGGCCATTCCGATGCACATGGCGCTTTTCAATATCCCGCTCAAGCTCGCCGTGAAGTTCGATATTCCGCTCGTGGTCTGGGGCGAGAACTCCGCCTTCGAGTACGGCGGCACGGAAGAGGAGCGCGTCGGCTTCCGGCTGGACGAGCGATGGCTCAAAAAATACGGCGTCACCCACGGGACGACGGCGCTCGATTGGATCTCCGCTCGGCTTACGGAAAAAGAGCTGACGCCCTATTTCGGCCCGAACGAGCGTGAGCTGAACGACAAAGGCGTGGTCGCGGTTTTTCTCGGCTATTATTTTTCGTGGGATCCCGAGAACAGCCTGCGCGTCGCCCTGGAGCACGGCTTCAAGGCGCGCGACGAGGGGCCCAAGACCGGCTACTACGATTACGCCGACATCGACGACGACTTCATCTCGATCCATCACTATCTCAAGTGGCACAAGTTCGGCTTCACGCGGCTGTTCGATAATTTGTCGCTTGAAATCCGCAACGGCCGGATCAGCCGTGACGAAGCGGTCCGCATTGTGCGCGAGCGCGGCGATCAGACGCCGCGCGAAGATATCGAGAAATTCTGCGCCTTTGCCGGCATCACGCGGCAGCAGTTCTTTCAGCTGATCGAGAAATTCCGCAACCCGGAGATCTGGGTGAAACGCGGCGGCAAGTGGATGATCGAGGATTTTTTAATACCAGATTGGCAATGGTAGGCAGGAGGCAGGAGGCAGGAGGCAGAAGGCAGAAGGCAGAAGGCAGAAGGCAGAAGGCAGAAGGCAGAAGGGGATGAACTTCACAGCTATAGAGCCGCCGCGGGTGTTCGGTGTCGGACACAACGGCGAGATTTATTTGAAAGACTGCGGGCGCGTCGAGCTCGACACGGACGAGCAGGTCACCTTCGTAACACCGTCGGGGACCGAGTACGACGTGGCGCGCAAGGAGTGGGGCTACTATGCGACTCCGTCGCTCAACCATCGCTTGCCGAGCCTTGGTCTCAAGCCCGCGCTGGTCCGAAGCGGCGAGCGGCGCTATCTATTGCTCGTCGAAAACGGCAAAGAGGAGCAGTTCCACGCCTATCTCAAGACTCAGAAAATGGAACTTCTCTCATGGCTCCACCTGCCCGATAAGCTCGAAATCCGAAATCCGAAATCCGAAACTCAAGGCTCGAAATCCGAAATCCGACACTCGACACTCGACACTCGACACTTGACACTCGGTTGGCATTGTCCCCTCTGCGGTTCGTCCGACTTCTCGCTCGTCTTCCGCTACGATGCCCCGCCGCCGGGCGAAACGTTTTTTCCGGAACTGTCGGGAAAGTATTACCGCGAGATCCAGCGCTGCGGCGGCTGCGGCCACTACTTGAACGTTCAAGACGCGGCGCTGAATTCCCTCTACGAAGGCGCCTACGTTCAGGCCACCTACGGCGAGCGCGGCCTGACCGACGCCTACCGGCTGATCATGGCGCTGCCGGCCGAACGCTCCGACAACTGCCGGCGTGTGGAGCGGATCGTGCGGTTCATGTTCGAGCAGTTCGAGGCGGCGGACTTCAAATACGGCGACAACGCGAGACCCAAGGTGCTCGACGTGGGTTCGGGCCTGTGCGTCTTCCTCAAAAGAATGAAAGAGGCGGGCTGGAACTGCGCGGCCCTCGATCCCGACCCACGGGCCGCGGAGCACGCGCGGAAGGAAGTGGGGATAGAGGCGATCACGGGCGATTTCATGAAGCTCGACGACGTCGGCCTCTACGATCTCGTCACATTCAACAAAGTTCTGGAGCACGTGCCCGACCCGATCGCGATGCTCGGCAAGAGCAAGCATCATCTGAAACCGGGGGGAGTGGTTTACGTCGAGGTGCCCGACGGCGAGGCCGCGGCTCAAGACGGACCGGGGCGGGAGGAATTCTTCATCGAACACCGCTGCGTCTTCAGCCCGGCGTCGTTGAGCCTGCTTGCGGCGCGCGCCGGCTTTGGCGTCCGCCTGATGGAGCGCGTGCGCGAGCCCAGTCGCAAGTACACGCTGCGGGCGTTTCTTACCCCTCACCCATTCCCTCTCCCACAGGGAGAGGGTTAGGGAGAGGGAACGGAGACCCGAAGGCGACGACGAAACGAGTCCGTCTTATGGATGGATCAGGAAGAGGAGAACAGTCATGAGAACGGCCACAGCCGAAGCAATGGAACAGACCTGGGAGGAATCGTTCGCCGCCCAGATCACGGATCAGTCGTACAATACCGCGCCCGTCGAGGCGCTGGTGCGTACGGCGTCGTACTATCTGAGATCGAGGTACACGCCGGCTCAGATGAGACATCTGAGTTTTCTCGAAATGGGCTGCGGCGCCGGGCCGAATCTCGTCTGGCTCGCCGAAAAAGGAATCGAAGTCAGTGGCATCGACATCTCGCCGACGGCGCTGGGCCTTTGCGAGCAGAACCTGCGCCGGCCGCGGCTGCGCGACCGCGTCGGCAAGCTGATCCAGGGATCGGTTACAGAGGTGCCGTTTCCCGACGGCTCGTTCGACGGCATCTTCGAGTCCTGCGTCTTTCAACATCTGAGCCGCGCCGACCGCGCGTCGGCCTTCGGGGAGGTTCGCCGGCTGCTCAAGCCGGGCGGCCTGTTCGCCGGCTACATGCTCGACCGGGGCCACACGGTCTTCCGGCAGAAAAAGGGCGCGCAGCTTCCCGACGACCCCGGCAGCTTGATGCTCCAGGACCGCCGCTCCGGCTACTATCTCACCAACATCGGTCTGTCGCATTTTTTTTCGCGCGAGGAATATTTCGACCTGCTGAAAGGCTTTTCCGTCATCGACCCGTGTCTCACTACCTACTACTTGCCGAAGGAGGATGCCGAGCGGCGCGGCTACGGCGAATATCAGCAGAGCATGTGGATCGTGTACGGTGTGAAGTAAGGAATGCTAAGAGCCGAGAGCTAAGAGCTAAGGGCCGAAAGCTCTAAGCTCTCAACTCTAAGCTCTTAGCCAAGGGATAACAGATTATGTCTAGAATCGCGGGGATCGTAAACGCAAGGGATAGCCGGGAGAATTCCAGGCTGCTCACCGACATGCTGGTGGCGATGGGCTTGGGGACGTCGGGGGAGATCGCTGCGGACAGCGACGGCCCGAGCGCGCTCGGCTGGGTCGGGAAAAGTCTCGGCGGAGCGTTTTTCTCTCGCCGCGCGATGTCGCGGCGGGACGAGCCGCAGATCGCCGTCGTGCTCGATGGTTGCATTTACAATCGAGCCGAGCTGAACGGCTCGGCCAATGGAAAGAAGAGCGATGCCGAGCTGGTGGCCGAGCTTTATCTACAGCACGGCTTCGGCGGCACTCTTAAAAAGCTCAACGGCGATTTCGCCGTCGCGCTCTACGACTTTCGCGATCGCACGTTGTGGCTCGGGCGCGACCGGCTGGGACTGAAGCCGCTCTACTATCGCCAGGGAAAAGATCCCTTCGACTGCGCTCAGGACAGGCAGTTTGCTTTTGCTTCCCGGCCGCGCGCGCTGTTGACTTTGCCGGGCGCCGAAGCCGCGCCGAACCGGAAATTTGTCGCGCTGTTCGCCGCCGCGCACTACCGCTACTTCGACAACGACCCGGAGAAATCTCCCTACGAGGGGATCGCCCAGTTGCCCGCGGGCGCGATGCTCCACTTGAAAGGAAACGACGCGAGGGTATTTCGCTACTGGGACCTGGCCGAGCAGCCCGATTACGGGGAAAGCGAAGAGGACCTGGCGGCGGCCTATCGCGAGCTGTTGTTCGACGCGGTGAAAATCCGCTTGCGGCGGGCGAGCAGACCCGCTTTCACACTCTCCGGCGGCATGGATTCCTCTTCGGTCCTGATCTCGGCGGTATCGCAGACCGGAAATCGCCAGACGGCTTTTTCCAGCGTCTATACGGACAAGACTTACGACGAGACGGACGAGATCCGCAGCATGCTCGCCGCCGCCGTTGACTCTTGGCTGTCGGTGAAGATCGACGGGCCGGATATCTTTCGCCTGGTGGACGAGATGGTGCGGCTGCATGACGAGCCGGTCGCCACAGCCACCTGGCTGTCGCACTATCTGCTCTGTCGCGAAGTGCGGGAGCGCGGCTTCGGCGGGCTGTTCGGCGGGTTGGGCGGCGACGAGCTCAACGCCGGCGAGTACGAATACTATTTTTTCCACTTCGCCGATCTCCGCGCCGCCGGGAAAGAGGCGGAGCTGGAGCGGGAAGTCGCCCTGTGGGCCAAATATCACGACCATCCGATCTATCGAAAAAACCTTGCCGTGATGGAAGAGGGGCTCAAGTGCATGGTCGATCCGCTGATCCCCGGCCGCTGCCTCCCCGATCCGCGGCGGCTCAAACGCTACTACGCGACGCTCGATTCCGGCTATTACGAGCTCAAGAATTTTCTGCCGGCGATGGAGCAGCCATTCTGGAGCTATCTCAAAAACCGCGCCTACCAGGACCTCACGCGGGAGACGATGCCCTGCTGTCTTCGCGCCGAGGACCGCCAGACCGCGGCGTTCGGCCTGGAAAATTTTCTTCCGTTTCTCGACTATCGTCTGGTCGAGTTTATGTTCCGCGTCCCCGGCCACTTGAAAATCCGCGACGGCATCACCAAACATCTGCTCCGCCGGGCGATGAAGGGCGTCCTGCCGGAGGAGACGAGAACGCGAATCAAAAAGACCGGCTGGAACGCGCCGGCCCATCTCTGGTTCGCCGTGGAGAGTCGTGAGCCGCTCAACGATCTCATCCGCTCGCGCCGCTTTCGCGAGCGCGGTGTTTACCGGGTGGGCAAGGTGGAAAAAATTCTCCGCGAGCACTACGAGATCGTGACCAGTGGACGCCAGCAGGAAAATCACATGATGTTTCTCTGGCAGTTGGTAAACCTGGAACTGTGGTTCCGCGCCTGCGTGGACGACGTCCGGGACGGCGAACGCTCGCGGGAGCGTTTTTCCGCCGATTCGGTGCAGCTTCAAGCCGTGGCGGGAGATTAGCAAAATGGCGAGAACGGCTCAGGCAATGGAACAACAGTCGGCTTCAAGCACCGTAGAGCGGATGGAGTGGTATTTCGACCGCTTATGGCCGATCTGCCGCAGCATCGCCGGACCCGGCTATCGTGAGTCGCTGGACATCGTCTCCAAAATCATGCCGACCGCACGGCTGAAATTCCCCACCGGCCAAAAAGTCTTCGACTGGACGGTGCCGGAGGAATGGCTCGCGCGCGACGCCTACCTGATCGATCCCAATGGCGTCAAGCGCGCCGGCTTCAAAGTCAACAACCTCCACTTGCTCAACTACTCGATCCCTTTCTCCGGCACTTTGACGCTCGATGAGCTGCGCCCGCATCTCTATTCGCTGCCCGAGCAGCCCGACGCGATCCCGTATCTCACTTCGTACTACAAAAAACACTGGGGCTTTTGCCTGACGGATAACGAACTCCGCTCTCTTCCCGAGGGGAGATACCACGTCGTGGTGGATACGGAGCTCAAACCCGGCCACGTGGAGGTGGGCGAGGCGCTGCTCCCCGGCGAGACGGAGGAGGAAATCTTATTCTCCACCTATCTCTGCCATCCCTCGCTCGCCAACAACGAGTTGTCCGGCCCGCTGGTGACGGCGTTTCTCTATGAGTCTCTCGCCGCCATGCCGCGCCGCCGCTACAGCTACCGGTTCGTCGTTTTGCCCGAAACCATCGGCTCGATCTGTTATCTCACCGCGCGGGGAGATCGCCTAAAGAAACATCTGGCCGCAGGCTACGTGATCACCTGCGTCGGGATTCGCGACCGGTTCACCTACAAGAAGTCGCGCCGGGGAGATTCGCTTGCCGACCGCGCCGCCACGACGGTGCTGCGAGACTTTGGCCCCCACGAGATCATCGACTTCGATCCCTATGAAGGAAGCGATGAGCGCCAGTATTGCTCCCCCGGGTTCGACCTGCCCGTAGGGTCGCTGATGAGGACGAGGTATGTCCGCTATCCCGAATACCATACCTCGCTCGACAACAAGACGCGCATCGACTTTGACGCGCTCGCCGGTTCGGTGGAAGCCTACAAGTCGATTGTCGCGGCGCTGGAGGCGAACGTCCGTTGGCGAAATACCGTGCAGCGCGGCGAGCCGCAGTTGGGAAAACGGGGGCTCTTCTCGAATCTCGGAGCGCAGAAAGGCTTGGTCGAGCGGGACCGGGCGATGTTCTGGCTGCTCAATCTGGCCGACGGTCAACACGATCTGCTGTCGATTGCCGAGCGGTCCGGCCAACCCATCCAGACACTCATTGCCGTGGCGGAGGAGTTGAAAGCCGCCGCGCTGCTGGAGAGTATTGATGAAACATGGGCGCGCGGCGAATCGCGCCGCAGCCGCTTTTATAGGGGCGGGGTGAAACGTGCAGTCAGCAAATGAAACTCAGCCGAGAGATGAAGTAGCAGCGGCGATCGCCGCCGGCGACTTTCGTCGCGCGGCCTATTGGCTGGGGCGAATCTGGCATGAGCAGCCTTCCAGCAGGACGGCGAGCTATATCCTGAGCCGCGCCGGTGAACTACGGGCCGACCTGCCGCTCGTCCGCCACAAAGTATTTTTCTTGCGCTCGTTCACGCTTGAGCCGCTGGCGCCGCTGTTGCAGGCACAAGCGTTTGTGTCGGGGCTGGATCTCGACGTTCAGATCGGCGACTTCAACGCCTACGCGCAGGAGATGCTCGATCCGCAAAGCCGCCTCTACCGGTTCGCTCCCGACACCGCCGTGCTGGCGCTTCAGGCGCGGGACATCGTGCCGGCGCTGTGGAACAACTTCGCCGAGCTCGGCGCCGATGCGGTGCAAAGCCTGATCGAATCGACCTTGACCGACCTCCATCGCTGGATCGAGAGCTTTCGCAAATACAGCAGGGCCAATCTCATCGTTCACTCCCTTGAGTTGCCTGCGTACCCGTGTGCCGGCATTCTTGACGCGCAGGTCGAGGGACAGGCGGAGGCGATCCACCGGCTCAATCACGGCCTCGCCCGGATCGCGCAGAGCGTCGCGGGAGTCTCGGTTTTGGATTACGATGCGCTGGTTTCCCGCCACGGCCGGCTCAACTGGCACGATGAAGAAAAGTGGCTCACGGCGCGGTTGCCGATTCGCGCGACTTTCCTCCCGGCTCTAGCCGCCGAATATCTCCGCTTTTTGCTGCCGCTCTCGGGGCGGGTGGCGAAGGCTTTGGTCGTCGATCTCGACAATACCCTTTGGGGCGGCGTGGTCGGCGAGGACGGCATCGACGGCATCAAAGTCGGGAAAGAGCTGCCGGGCGCGCCTTACCTGGCGCTTCAGAGGGCGATCCTCGATCTCTACCAGCGCGGAATCATCCTGGCCGTTTGCAGCAAAAACAATTTTGCCGAGGCGTTGGAGGCGCTGGAGAAGCATCCGGGAATGTTGCTCAGGCCGCGCCATTTCGCGGCGCTGCGCATCAACTGGCAGGACAAAGCCGCCAATCTGAAAGAGCTCGCCGCGGAGCTGAATATCGGAACGGAGGCGCTGGCGTTTCTGGACGACAACCCGGTGGAGCGCGATCGCGTGCGCCGCGAAATGGCGGAGGTCTTCGTCATCGACCTGCCCGCGGAGCCGTTGGGTTATGCCCGCGCGCTCAGGGAGTTTCCGGCGTTCGAGCGGCTGTCGTTGACCGAAGAGGACCGCAGCCGCGGCCGGATGTACGCCGAGCAGCGGCGCCGCGTGGAGCTGGAACGGAGCGCCGGTTCCGTCGAAGATTTTTATCGTTCGCTCGACATGCGGCTAAAGATCGAGCCGCTCAGCCGATCGAACGCCGAGCGCATCGCGCAACTGACGCAAAAGACCAACCAGTTCAATCTCACGACGCGCCGCTATACCGAGCAGCAACTGCATGAGATGGCGAATCGCCCAGGCGTCGAAATTTACTGCGCCTCGGTCGGAGACCGCCTGGGGGAAAACGGCGTTGTCGCGGCCATGATCACGCGCGCGCGGGACGACGCCTGGGCGATCGATTGTTTCCTGCTGAGCTGCCGGGTGATCGGCCGGACCGTCGAGACTGCGTTGCTGGCCTATCTCGCCGAACAGGCGCGTCATGGTGGCGCTCGCAAGCTGATCGCCGAATTTATCCGCACGAAGAAAAACGAGCCGGCGCGGGGCCTTCTGCCCGGCCACGGCTTCCGGCTCGTGGAGAAAAGCGCCAACGGCGCCGAAACGTGGGAGCTGGATTTAGAGACGCAGACCGTGGCGATGCCCGACTACTTCACGTTAACGGCGGCGCCGGCGGAGAAATCAGCGTCAAGAGCAATGGATTCAACGAACGTCGTGCAAATCGAAGGTGGACTGTCATGAACAATGTCATCATCCAAAAAGTCCGGCAGGTGGTCGCGGATATGCTGGCCATCGCCGTGGAGCGGGTGCCGCTCAAGTCGCCGCTCGCCGATTGCGAAAAATGGGACTCGCTCAATCACCTGCGCACTATCTTGGCGCTCGAAGAAGAGTTCCAAGTTCACTTCAGCGCCGAGGAGATCGAGAAGATGGACAGCGTGGAGGCCCTGGCTTCCAAACTCGGCGGCGAAGGCGCGCTGTTGCAATGACGGAAACGCCGAAAACGACCCTTGAGCGTCTGATCGACGGATTGGGCGACGGGCCTTTGTTGGTTCACTCGGACCTGTTGCGCGCGGGCCGTCTGCTCCCGGTCTCCGCGGGGCGGAATGAGTGGCTCACGGCTCACGTCGATCTCGTGCGTGAAATCGCCGGGGAGCGGGGACTCTGGATGCCGGCGTTCAACTATGGCTTTCCCCGCTCCGGGAGTTACGACGTCTTGAGCGACGTCTCCGAGGTTGGCCCCTTGACGGAACATTTTCGGACCACCGTCGCGCGGTGGCGCACACCGACGCCGGTGTTTTCGTTTGCCGGGGTAGGGCGGCGCCCGGAGTTCGATCGCGTGGGGCAAATAGATCCCTTCGGCCCGAGGTCGCCGTTTGCCAGGCTCGTCGAGCAGGACGGCGCGATTCTGTTTTACGGCGCGCCGTTTTCCGCCGCGACGATTATCCATCATGTCGAGCGCTCAGCGGGCGGGCCGCTGTACCGCTACGACAAACGGTTTCCGGGCGAAGTCATCGGCGCGGACCGGATGGTTCAGCGCATTCTGCTCCTTTACCACGTCCGCCCGTTGAACCGTTGGCTGGACTACGACTGGGAAAAGTTGCTTTTGGATTCGATCTCGGCCGGAGTGTGCCGCGCGTGGGAATCGAACGGGAGCCGGTTCATCGCGGCGTCGGCGCGCGGCCTCGTTCGCTTGTGGACCGAGCGTCTCGGCCGGAACCCCCTTTATCTTCTCGATGAGCAGTCGAGAAACTGGGTAGAGCCCATGCTGGAACGGCTGGGGCGGCGTTTTGAAATCGACGACTTTGAAGGGAGCGTGGTGGCCGAGGCTTCGTGTCCTTATCGGGGGTGGTAGAAACCCCTCGCCCCCCGATCGGGTCGGGGGCAGGCTTTAGGCGAAGCGAAAGTCCGTCATGCCCGCGAAAGCGGGCATCCAGGCTGGTGGCGGAGCGGGCCATGAGGCAAAGACTGGATTCCCGCTTGCGCGGGAATGACGGAATGGGGAGGTAGTCGACCTCCAGTGAAATGGAGCAAGTTCCAAGAACGGAGAGGAAAATTATGAAACTACTGGATGTCCACGAGTGTAATGTCTGCCGCGGCAAAAATATCGAGCCGGTCTGCGCGTTTCCGCAATTTCCCCTGGTGCTGCGGCCGATCTCCGACGCGGGGATCGCCGAGCTGAAAAGCAAGAATATTTCGCCCACTTTACCGCTCAGGCTGGGCATTTGTCGCGATTGCGGCCATTTTCTTCTGCTGTCGAGACCGAGCGACGACATGCTTCAGGACCTCTATCGCAGCCTCTACACCACCTATCTATCCAAGCTGGAGCTGGGCTTCGCCACTGAGGACGCGGATGAATTTGTCGCCGTGTTCAAAGAGAACATCAAGCCGCGGCTGCCAGCGGGAGCGCGCATCCTGGAGATCGGCTGCTACGACGGCTATCTACTCCTGCAGCTCGCCAAAGAGGGGTTTTCGGTGCTCGGCTGCGATCCTAGCGAAGGGGCGAAGATCGGCGAGCAGCGAGGCATTCCGATCGTCCGCGAATTCTTTTCACCCGAGCTGTTCGATCGCGGCAGCTTCGGCGCGGTGATCAATCGCCACCTGATCGAGCATCTCGACGATCCCGTGAAGTTTGCGGCGGCTGCGCGCGAGTGTGTTCGGGCGGACGGCTTCGTCGCTATCGAGACGCCCAACGGGGCCTATTTCGTCGAGCACAATCCCTTGGGTCTCCCTTGTCACTTCGAGCATCTCTCGGTTTTCACGCCCAATTCTCTCCGCGTTTGTCTGGAGCGGGCGGGGCTGAAAGTCGAGCGGCTGTTTGATGAGACGGGGAATTTAGTCGCCTTATGCAGCATAGCGTCCGGAAGGCCGGAGATCTCCAACGACCGGTCTCGCGTCGAGCGGTTGGTCGGGCAGGCCAAGGATTTCGCGAGCCGGTTCGACGCCTATCTCTCGCAGTTGACTTCTCTCGCTGAAAAGCTGAATCGCCAGGGATCGACCCTCGCCCTCTGGGGCGCCGGCTCCTTCGGCATCACGCTCTTGACGCTCGCGCCGCTGCTCGCCGAGCGGGTGACGGCAGTGGTCGATCGGGATGGAAGAAAACACGGCCTTAAGTTTTTGAATCTCGATACCGCGGTGTCGCCGCCTGAGGTTCTTCAGAAAAACGCGCCCGACTACATTCTGGTCTGCTCCCAGTACAGCGCCGAAATCACCCGCGACATCCGCGATCGTTACGGTCTCAGTTCCAAGGTGCTCTCGCTGACGCCGAAGATCGAGTTGTTGGAGTAGCCGAAAAAAGGGGGGCTTGAGACTTCTGTATGGGTAAGCGGGTCAACGCTGTTCCAGTTCGCGGTAAAGAAGGATTCGGATATTGCACCGCAGAGGCGCTGAGGTCGCGGAGTAAAGAGTTTTTGATGAAGTAATACTCCGAACTCTGCGAACTCTGTGCCTCTGTGGTGAATACTCCCCCACAGGAAACCCGGAAGAACCAAAAAAAGAGGGATAGCTTCGATGCGAGTTGTGGCCACGGTCAGGAGCCGGATGAGCTCCAGCCGGCTGCCGGGGAAACATTTAAAGCCGATTCTCGGACAACCGATGGCGCGGCGCCTGCTGGAGCGGTTGAAGCGATGCCAAAAAGTCGATGCCGTCTGTTTGGCGACGAGCGCGGAACCGCCGGACGACGTTCTCGAAGAGATTGCGGGAACTGAAGGCGTCGCCTGCTACCGCGGCTCTCTGGACGACGTGCTGGGGCGCCTTATCGGCGCCGCGCAGTCGCTCGACGCCGATATCGTCGCCGACATTACCGGTGACTGTCCGCTGATCGACCCCGGCATCGTCGATGCTGCGGTTACCCGGTATCTCACGGGCGGCTGCGATTATCTCACCAATGTGCTCGACGTTCTTTCGTTCCCCATCGGCTTCGACGTTCAGCTCTATTCGGCCGGCTTGCTGCGCGAAGTGTCGCGTTTGACGAGCGATCCCTACGACCGCGGCAACGTTTCGCCCTTTATCTATCGCAACCCGCAGCGCTACCGCCTGCTCAACCTCCGCGCGCCGGAAAATCTTGATCGGCCGCGCTACCGCCTGTGCGTCGATTACCAGGAGGATCTCGATCTGGTCAGGGAGATCTATGAGGCGCTGTATCCCGTCCGGGCCGATTTCGACGCCGACGACATTGTTCGTTTCCTGGACAGCCGGCCGGAGCTGACGGCGCGCAATACGACGCGGCCCGACAGCTTCGTCTTTCCCCAGGCCGGGGGCGCGGCCAAGCAGGAAGTGATGTCGTGGAAGTTCTTAGAGAATCGCTCTTGACGACGAAAGCCGGCACCCGCTCTCCGATCCCGCGCAATGGGTAGCTACTTATTTCCACCGGCAGTATCGGATGCGCGGGATCTCCGACCGGGCACCGGCTTTCACTTGGAAGCCGCGAGCTTACGCCCCGGGGAGTCGCTTAGGGAGTTAGGATCGGGCCTCAGTGGGGTGTGCGGCGAAATGAAGCGAGGGAGAAAAAGAATTGCAGGCAGGCGCGCCGGGGCTGTTGGCCGGATATCTCATAGAGGGATTGCAGGCACTCTCTCAGCTCGCCGTCCTCTTGCGCGAGGCGGACGAGCTTCACCGTCTCCTCGCCCAAACGCGCGGCCTCATTGGCGTGGTCTTTCCCGGCGAGAGATCGTCCGAGGTCGCTCAGTTGCCCGGCAATGAGTCGGCAATCCGCGGGTGTCAGAAGACCGCTGTCCGCCCGCTTTTTGACATCGGCGGGGACGGTCAAAAATGGAACGGCCCATCGCGCGATCTCATGGAGTAGGACGGGGATGTTCACAGCGGTTTCCCTTCATCTTCCCGGAATGCCGCTAGGGTCCCGTTCTCCAAAGCTCCGGCAGGCAGCCGCAATAGTGCCATCCCGGCCCCAGGAGGCGGGCCTTTCCCTGGTGGATCAGGCGGCCGCATTCACAACAACGCACGAATCCTTTTTGCTTCAGCCGCTCGCGCAGCCTGGCCTCCCACATTCCGACGCGTCGGCTCTCCTCCGTCGTCACCGGCAGAGAAAAGAGATTCGGCTCGTCATGTCTCCCCTCCGCGCAGGCGTAGGAGAGCGTCAAGCCGGCCTCGTGGAGATAAATGCCGGTGGGCGGCACTTTTTGCCCGCAGAGCTCGCAGGCATGATCGTGCTGTTTGGCCTTCTGCAAAAGGGCGTTTTTTCGCTGTTTCATCTCAAGGCATATGGCGTGGACCGGATTTCCTTGATCCTCGGCCGTCACCTGGGTCGAGTGGATCGCGTCGGAACAGAGGAGACAGGTGGAATCTGTCTTTGGGGAACGCGCCAGCTCCTGGGCCATGGTCGCCAGGACCGTTGCCAGATAGGCCAGGACGCTGCCCTTATTCACCGCCATCGGGCTGCGAGGCTCGCAGAGCGGGAATCCGGCGGGAGAGAAATCTTCGATCTCGCGATATGTAGTTTGCGACTTCATGGCAAATACTCCTTGCTTCAAGCTTCTAATCGGTTTCTCGCGGAGAGTCTTAAGTAAGGATTCAGACTGCGAAAAAATGTTTTTCAGGCGGCAAAATTTTCCCCTTTTGCCGGGCATGTTAATTGCTTCTTCCGGTTCAAGCCGAGTTCTGCCGCAGGAGGCCTTAACGGATGAAAAAGCCGCAAGTTCTTTTCGCCATCGGCGAAGTGGAATGGAAATATACGTACGGGAAACTGCGCCATTTAGTGAGCATGGCCGCCGCCACCGGGCAGTGGGAGGTGAGCGTGGCTAGCCACTCCAAGGAGATTTGCGCTGCGTTCTCGGATAGCCCGATAAAAAGTTTTCATCTCGAAGAAGAGGTCGTGCGCCATCTGCCCGAGCACGCGATTTCGATGACCGATCTGATGATCCGCCTGATTCAGGACATCGACTTTCCCGGCAGCCGGCTCCCGCTGTGGAAAACCATCGCGATGGACGACTACATGGGTTGTCTCAGCCTCCACAAGAGACCGCCGCTGCCGATCCGGCCGGATGTCCTGGTCTATCCTCTTATAGGCATCGACAACACCACCGCCGATTCGTCTCATTTCTACGGCGGCATGGCGCTGGAGGCAAAAAAAGCCGCGGCCACCGTGATCGGCGTCGAAATTTCGCCGCTCGGCAACCGTCAGACCTTCGCCGCGTCTCTGGCCGACTACTACGCGGTCAAGAGCGAGTTTTCGCGTTCATTCGTCGAGTCCCAGGAGCTGGCCTCCCCCGGGCAGAGCTTCATTCTTCCGCCCGAAGAGGTCTATCTGCTCTCTTGCCGGCAGGATTCCGTGCTCGATGAATATTTTCAGCAGGCAGTGGCGCTCAAGGCGAAGATTCGCATGCTCGGCGGCAGCACCGTGATTTTTATTCCGCACAATGTCGCCTTCATCTATGAGACGCGGGAGATCCTCAAGGCCCTCAAGCTGCTCAAGTATCCGGTCGCCGTGGTGTTGAACGTCGATCCGAACGTCGCGCGCCACAGTCTCAAGGAGAAAGAAATGGTCGAGAAGGTCTATCGAAAGGAACTCGCGGACCTTCCCTGCGTCATCATCAACGAGGAGCCGGGATGGCTCTGGACGCTGCTCTACGGCGATATCGTCTGGGGGGCGGCCTGTTCGGTTTACGCGGAGATATCTTCTTTTTACGACAAGCTCACCATTATCAGCCAGCGGTTCGGGCAGAAGGCCTGGGTGGGGGAGCACCTCGTCATGGAACCGGAGCCTGAGCGGGCCATCCCGATGATCGAATCCTGGATCGAGAGGCGCTTATTGCGCAGGAAAAGCCTGAACGGAATTATCAGCCACATCCTCACGACGTCCCGCGATGCCAAACCGGAGGCCGCTCATTATGGATCTTAAAGGCAAGAAGGCGTTCTGCTTCATCGCGCTCAAGCATCACGGCCGTTTCCTCTTCCCGATCACGCGCGCGCTGGCGGCCCGGGGCATGGAAGTCCTCTATCCCACGGCCCAGGCGGAAAGCCCGTTCGAGATCACGATGCTGGATGAGGGTTTGCCTTACCATCATACGTTCTCTTATCTGACACCGGAGGTCGCCGATGAGATCGAGCGGGCCTACCGGGAAGTGAGGGGTCAGTGGAAGGAGAGATTCCTGGAGAACGACATCCTCCACCACTTCACTCTTTCCATCCAGGACAAAGCGCTGCGCATGCATCTCGAGAATTTCTATCTCCTGCGGCGGATGTTCGAGGTCGAGAAGCCCGATCTGGTTCTGGCCCTGCACGAGCTCAACAGCTGGGGAAAGATGCTCGGCTATCTCTGTAACGAGTTGCGAATTCCTTTCATCACCCTTCAGGAAGGGCTCTACTGGGGACCCACGGGAGTCTACCGCTATCACACGGAGTACTCGACCGCCTGCTTCGCGTGGGGAGAGTCCGCGCGCGAAGTGCTGGTCCGCTCGGGCAGCTCGGCGGATAAAATCTATCTGGTGGGGAATACCCACCTGCCGGCGGCGATACGCGAGGCGACGGAGCCGGAGGCGATGAAACAGACCCGGCGGCGGCTGAAGCTCGACCACAAAACGCGCGTGGTCACCGTCCTGATGGGCGGTCTCGGTTATGGCAGCGACTTTGAGTTTCCCAAACCGTTGCTCGATTGGGCCCGCCGCAGGAAGGACCTGACCCTGATCTTCAAGTGGCATCCCTTCAACAACAAACGGATCATCGACCAGATCGGCGAGAGGCTCGCCGGCTTTCGCAACATTCGTTCGCTCCAGCAGGACGACACCTACCGGCTCCTGGCGGTCAGCGACGTTTGCGCGGTGTTCGGCAATTCGACCGCGGGTCTGGAGGCACTGGCCTTCGGCAAGCCGCTGGTGGAGATCCGCGTTCCGGGACAACATTACTCGTTTACCTCGCTCGGCGTCGCCGATCAGGCCGGCGACTTGCCGGACCTGCCGGAAGTGGCGGAGTCGATCCTGCAAAAGGGAGTTTCGCAAGAGCGGAGAGAGAAGGTAGAGCAATATCTGGTTCGCAATCTCCATTCGCTTGGCGGTGAAAACATGGAGAGGACGCTCGACCTGATCCAACAGATGCTCGAGACGCGGGAGGAGGTCAACAAGCGGGCGCCGGCCGCCAGGCGCAACTCGTCGCACGTCCCGTCAGCCAAGAAACCGGGAGGCGAAGAATTCCTTTGCTCGATCGTCATTCCCTTTACCTCGATGGAAGGCGTGGCGGAGAGCCTCATCGGGGTCGCGCAGCACACGTCTGCCGACATCTCTTACGAATGTCTTTTGGCAGGGGCCGGCGACGAGAGCCGGGCTCTTCAGGACTTTGTCCAGGGGGATGTCCGTTCGATCCCGTCTTCTTCGACGTCGATCGCGACGCTCTTGAATCTTGCCGCGAGGGAGGCCAGGGGGCGCTATCTTTGCATCCTGCCCCCCGGTCTGATTCCGCAGCCCGGATGGCTGGAGGCCCTGGTCGAGGAGATGGAACGAGATCCGGCGACCGGCATCGTGGGCGGAAAGATCATCGACCCTCAGGGGATGATCCACCATGCCGGCATCGCTTTCGATATGAACTTCAGCCCCTCGTCTCTCTATCAACTCCTTCCGGCCTCTCTACCCGGCGCCGCCAAGCGGCGGGCGATGCGGGCGGTCAGCGGTTGTCTGCTCGCGTGCCGGGAGCTCTTTCTCGCCCTAGGCGGTATCGACGAAGGCTATACCGCCGGCCTGCACGACATCGACTTCTGTTTGCAGGCCGAAGCCGCCGGATGGAAGACCGTTTACACGCCGGAGAGCGTTCTGGTCGCTCCGGGCGCCGAGCCGGAGCGCGAGGAGTCGGACCGGCTGCGGTTCTACGTCAAGTGGATCGGCAGCCTCTGGCCCGACGTCCAGCAATACTGGCAGGACGACGGCCTGGATCATAAGCAGATCACCGGGCTTTACGAAAAACTCCTCGCAGAGACTAAAGTTTCTTCCGCAGTTGCCGATTCAATAAGCGAGCAGCCCTGAGCCATCCCAAAGCGCGGCTTACCTCTCCGATGTCATTCCCGTGAAAACGGGAATCCAGGGCTCTTCTTCGCCTGGACTCCCGCTTCCGCGGGAGTGACGACCCCTCTCCTCGCCCAAATATACGAAGCTTCCACGGTTTCCGTTAGGAGACTCTAAAGTTTCTTTCCCTTGCGGCGATAAACACAATCAGAGCGGTGAAGAGATCAAGCGCGCGCTGATCTCCGGCGTCGCTCTCCCAACGGGGCAGGGAAGCCCTGAGACAAAAAATTCAAGGAGGAAAAGTTTATGTCAATCGTAGTCAATACGAACCTCGCATCGCTGGCCGCCCAGAGAAATCTGAGCGACAGCACCAGCCTTCTGAGCAAGTCGATGGAGCGCCTGGCTTCCGGCATGAGGATCAACCGGGCCGCGGACGACGCCGCGGGCATGGCGATCTCCCAGAGGATGAGCGCCCAGATTCGCTCCTTCGGCCAGGCCGAGCGGAACACCATGGACGCGATCAGCCTCGTGCAGGTCGCCGAAGGCGCCTACAACGAGACCGGCAACATTCTCATCCGGCTGCGCGAGCTGTCCATCGAGTCGGCCAACGGCACCTTCTCCTCGACCGATCGCTTGTCGATCCAGGCCGAGGCGGACCGGCTGGTCTCGGAGTTGACGGGTATCGCGAACTCCGCCAAGTTCAACAACGTCATCCTGCTCGGCACCGCCGCTCAGGCCGGTAACACGATCGTCTTCCAGGTCGGCATCTCGACGATCGGCTACACCGTCTCTTCGACGGACCAGTTCGCGGTGACGCTGTATGCTCTGTTGGCGACGAACTTCACCAGCAGCAACGCGGACCTTACCGCATTGGCCCTGACGACCGCCAGCAACGCCCAGATCGCGATCTCGACCCTGGACACCGCGATCAACAACATGAACAACAGCCGCGCCCAACTCGGAGCGGCGCAGGTGGCTCTGGAATCGCGCACGCGCAGCCAGACCATCATGATCGAGAACCTGACGGCTGCGCAGTCCCGCATTCGGGATGCGGACGTGGCCAAGGAGACCTCGGAGCTCGTGCGCAACCAGATCCTGGTCCAGGCGGGCACTGCCGTGCTCTCCCAGGCCAATCAGTTGCCGCAGTTGGCGCTGAGTCTGCTGCGAGCGTAGTCGGTTCAGCAGCGATGGCAAGAGGAGGGGCCTACCCGGCCCCTCCTCTTCTCCTTAAATAAAGAACGATGAACGCTCAAGTCACCGAACATCCCGTTGCCTCCGCAAAGTTTCGCGCCGTGAAGCGCGGCTTACTCCTAAGAAAGTCGTAACAATGCCTCTCATCACATTCAGCGGGCTGGCGACCGGGATCAACACGAGCGAGCTGATCGATGCGCTCGTCGGGGTCGAGCACCGGCCGATCGATCTGCTCCAAAATCAGCAGAGCGAGCTCGAAAGCAAGCTCTCCCTTTTCAACGACCTCAACAGCAAGCTCGCCGCGGTGAAAACCGCGACGGAAAAGCTTTCCACCTCTTCGAGATTCCTCGTCAAGAAGGCGAGCAGCTCGAACGAAGCCGTCGTCGTCGCCACCGTCGGCTCCAATGCCGCGGCCGGCAGCCACTCTGTCACCGTCGGCACGCTGGCGCGGGCCGCGACGCAAGCCTCCGCCAACTTCAGCTCTTCGACGAGCAATGTCCGGCAGGGGACGCTGGCGATCACGGTGGGAACGACCGTCACCAACATCACGGTCGATGGAACCAACAACACGCTCGACGGACTCAAGAGCGCGATCAACGGCTCTGGGGCCGCGGTCATCGCCTCCATCGTACAGGTCGATGCCACGAACTACCGTCTGGTGGTGACCGGTA
Organism: Binatia bacterium; assembly: GCA_041483675.1. Classification (GTDB taxonomy): domain Bacteria; phylum Desulfobacterota; class Binatia; order UBA9968; family UBA9968; genus 2-12-FULL-60-19. The sequence continues at coordinate 36,280 of JBGPGE010000001.1, read as the reverse complement.
AAAACACCGGGACGGCCAATGCCGTGACCATCGACGAGAGCGGCCTGACGACCGGGACGGATCCGCTGCCCGGATTTACGGTGACGCAGGCCGCCACGGATGCGTCGCTTACGGTGGACGGGATCGCTATCGCCCGCTCCACCAACGTCGTCTCCGACGTTATCACGGGCGTGACGCTGGACCTCAAGAGCCTGTCGGCTGCCGAGGTCCAGGTAACGATCGCCAACGATACCGGCGCTATCAAGACGCAGATCAACGACTTCGTCAAAGCCTACAACGACGTCCAGTCGTTCATCCACGAGCAGAGCAAATACAACAGCGAGAGCCGGACGGCAGGCCCGTTGATCGCGGATTTCACGGTTCAAACCGTCAAAAACTTTCTGCGCACCGCCCTCGGCGCGGCGGTGCCCGGCAGCCCATCGACGCTCACGGAGATCGGCATCAAGACCGGAACCGACGACAGCTTAACGGTGGATGACACCAAGCTCACCAACGCTCTCGCCAACAACCTGACCCAGGTGAGCGCGATCTTCGTCGACGTCACCAACGGGGTGGCGCAAAAAATGCTGAACAGCATCAGCGATCTCACGGCGGCGGGCGACGGCATTCTCACCGCCCGCATCGACGGGGCTCAGGGGAACATCGACGCTCTCGGCGATCAGATCGCGAAGAAAGAGACCGCTCTGGAACTGTTTAGGGATGGAATGGTTCGACGCTTTGCCTCTCTGGAGTCGCTGGTGAGCCAGATGAAGGCGCAAGGATCCTATCTGAGCCAGCAACTTCTCAGCCTGCCGAGAATATCCTAGCGGAGGTTCCCTACTTTATGAACGTGGCCTATCAATCCCAAGCCCAAGTCTACCAGCGCAACCACTACTATACGGCGGACCGGGGAACGGTCCTGCTGATGCTCTATCAGGGCGCGATCGACTTTTTAAAAAAGGCGAAAAGCCGGCTGAATGAAGGCGACCTGGAGGCAAAGGGAGCCTACATCGCCAAAGCGCACGCGATTATCAGCGAGTTTCTCACCAGCTTGAAGCGCGACGCCGACAGCGATCTTCCCCGCAAGCTGGAGGACCTATACCGGTTTATGCTCGATCAACTCGTGCAGGCCCATCTCGGCAACGATTCGAAGCCGCTCGATGACGTGATCTCGCTGCTGGAAACACTGCTGGAAGGGTGGCAGGGAGCGGTGGTCCAGGCCCGCAAGGAAGGGTTGCTCTAATGGACAACGTATTTCTGCAGGAACTCTCCGCCCTTCTTCGAGAAACTGAAAAGCTGCTGGCATGCCCTGAGCCGGACACTGAAGCGTGGGCAAGCTACGGCCGCAATCGGCGGGAGGCTTTTGCCCGCCTGCAGGCGACCGGGACTTTGGTGACCGATGAAGCAGCCGAGCGGGCCGCGGTCGAGAAGCTGGTCAGGACGGTTCTTGAGAGGGACCGGCTGCTCATGGAGAAACTCGAGGAGGGGCTCGCTCGCTGCCGCACGGAACTTTCCGGAGTGGCCGAGGGCCGCCGGGCTCTAAGGGGATACCTTCCGCCGCGTCCGTCAACGTTCCTTCAGAGGAACGTTTAGCAGGCCGAAAAAAAAACCTCCGTTCACCCTTCGACGAGCTCAGGGCGAACGGGTCGGGTGAAAAAATCGTCGAAGATTTTCCGTTCGTGCTGAGCTTGTCGAAGCACGAACACCGCTCTTTCAGCAACCTGCTGGGAAATAAATTCCCACCGCGACCCCGTTAGCTCTCTGACGATTCTCCCGCTTTCCTGACGGGCTGTCTTCCTCTTTTCGTCCAATCGCTTTGGCATCGTTCGTGCTTATCCTCCAAACAGAGAGGGCAAGCTCGCCCAGATCCTCGTTCGTCCGACATCGCTTGCGCCATACTCTTAGTGCGACAATGCCGCCTTAGGCGGTAGGGAAGGTGAGAGGCCATGGATCACAAGAAGATCCTGATCGTCGACGATAGCCGCACGGTCACGCGGATCGTGCAGACAGCATTGGAGAGCGAGGGCTACGGCGTCCGTTGCGCTTTCAGCGGAGAAGAGGCGCTTTTCTATCTCGGAGGCTACAGTCCCGACCTCATCATCCTCGATGTCGTGATGCCGCAGATGAGTGGCCTCGAAGTTCTCGCCAAGCTCAAGGACTCTCCGAACACCTCGGCTATCCCCGTGATCGTGTTGACCGTCAACGGCGAGCACGACGATATCTTGGAGGGGTACAAGCTCGGCGCCGCCTACTACATCACCAAGCCGTTCAAACCGGCCGAGTTGATCCACGGCATTCAACTTGTGCTCGGGCTGGAAAACCGGACCTCCGCCGCGTAGGAAACAAATTCCCCGCAGGCAACTCTTGCCTGACAAAAAGCTCATCCCTCCGTCCGCTCGCTGATTTTATTGCCGGTTTTTCAGTTTTTCGTTTGGCATAGATTCTGCTTAGTCCTCTGTTCCAGGAGGAGACATTTATGGCGATTGTCGTGAACACCAACCTGGCTTCGTTGCAGACCCAGAGAAACCTTGCTCGAAGCAGCGATAGCCTGAGCAAGTCGATGGAGCGGTTGGCCTCGGGCCTGCGGCTCAACAGGGCCGTGGACGATGCGGCCGGAATGGCGATCTCTCAGCGGATGAGCGCGCAGATCCGTTCCTTCGGCCAGGCCGAGCGGAACACCATGGACGCGGTCAGCCTCGTCCAGGTGGCTGAAGGCGCGTACAACGAGGCGGCCAACATTCTTATCCGACTGCGCGAGCTGGCCATCGAGTCGGCCAACGGCACCTTCTCCTCGACCGATCGCCTGTCGATCCAGGCGGAGGCCGACCGGCTGATCACGGAACTCACGGGGATCGCGAACTCCGCCAAGTTCAACAACGTGACTTTGATGGGCACCGCCGCGCAAGGCGGTAACACGATCGTTTTTCAGGTCGGCATCGGGACGGTCGGCTACACGGTATCGACGACGGATCAGATCGGCGTCGCTCTCTATGCTCTATTGTCCACCAACTTTACCAGCAGCAACCTCGACCTCACGGCCGTGGCCTTGACGACGGCAAGCAATGCGCAAGCCGCGCTTGCCACGCTCGACACCGCGATCAACGATCTTAACACCAGCCGGGCGAGTCTCGGAGCGGCGCAGGTGGCTCTCGAATCGCGCACGCGGAGCCAGACGATCATGGTCGAGAACCTGTCGGCGGCGCAGTCCCGGATTCGCGATGTCGATGTGGCGAAGGAGACCTCCGAGCTGGCGCGCAACCAGATCCTGGTCCAGGCGGGCACGTCCGTGCTCGCGCAGGCCAACCAGTTGCCGTCGTTGGCGCTCACGCTGCTCGGCGGCGGGCGATAGGAAAATCTTGGAAACGGGAAAGGGAGGTAAAAACGTATGAAGACAACCATGCAGCCACAGGAGAGCGGATCCACCGCCAAGGGAGTCAACGTCGGAGATAAAGGCGCGGTTCTCTTGATGCTCTACAACGCGGCCATCGAATTGCTGGAGGAGGCGAAGATCTCCATCGAGCGAGGCGATGTCTTTGAAAAAGGCGAGCATCTCTCTCAAGCCCACACGATCATCTCCGAGCTGCTCGCCAGCCTCGATGTCGAGATCGGGGGCGAGATGGCGCGGAACCTCGAGGCGCTTTACATCTTCATGTTGGATCAAGTTTTCACGGCGAACCTGAACAACGACACCAAGCCGCTCGACGTCGTCATCTCTCTGCTCCGCCCCCTCTATCGGGCCTGGGAAGAGGCCATAACGGCGGAGCGGGAGCGCGTTGCTCAGGAATATAACCGGCGCAGCGAAGTCGCGGCTTGAGACGGGCGCGATGACTCGATTCATCGTTGCGGCGGCGTTGCTGGCCGGGGGCTTGATCGCGGGCGGGGAGACGTCGCGGGAATTCTTCGACCTGCCGTCGCTGCTCATCACCCTGGGCGGCGCTCTCTCGGTCACGCTCATGACCTTTTCCTGGGCGCAGCTACAAGATCTGGCGCGGCTGGTTTGGCGGCTGCGGACCGGGAGTGAGGAGAATCTCGCCGGCATGACCGGCGAACTCCGGCGGTTGGCGCGCCTCTATCATCTAAACGGCCCGCGCGGCCTGGAAAGCCGGGAGCCCGCGATCGCGGACCCGTTTCTCAGGCGCGGCGTCATGATGTTGATCGACGTCGAAAGCGAAGAGGAGATCCGCGCCAAGCTTGAAAGCGAGGCGCTCTTCTCGGCCGGCCGGTACGCGACGGCGGAGCAGATCCTGCTCACGCTGGGCAAGCTGCTGCCGGCCTTCGGCCTGATCGGCACGTTGATCGGCCTGGTGCTGCTGCTCAAGCAGATTCCCGGCGAGGATTCGCAAAGTCTCATACCTTCCTTTTCTCTGGCGATCCTGACCACGCTCTACGGAGCGCTGGCGGCGAACGTCGTTGTTTTGCCGTTGGCGGCGCGGCTGCAGTCGGCATGGCAGCGGCGCGAGGCGGTCATGATTCTGGCGGCTGAGTGGGTGATTGCGATAGCCCGGGGAGATGCTCCGGCCGCAATCGAACGCAGGCTCGGCGCGCTGCATGCCGGCGGCGGGCAAAACGAAAGCGGCGAGCCGAGCTGGAGCCGAACGACCCTTTTCGAAGAGAGGTAGGCTCGATGGCATCGACGGCCGCGCCTGCAACATCTTCATCCCGCCCACGAAACGGCCGGTCGCCTTCGATCCGCTCCCACTACACTCGTCTCATCAAGAACGGCTCCGCGGAAGTTGCGGGGCGGCTCAGGCTGCCGGGGGAAGATGCCGGCTGGATCATCACGCTGAGCGATCTCACCCTGCTGCTCCTCGCCTTCGGCGTCGTCTGGTACGTGACCAACGGCCGTCAAGCTGCGCGGGAGCGATCTAAAATCGTTGTCGAGCAGGTTGTCGCCGATGCGCCGGCGGAAGTTGAGGCAATCTCCGCGGAGGAAACCGCCGCGAGCGACAACGAAGCGTGGAGCGGACTGAGAACGGAGATGGAACAATATCTCGCGGAAGCCCGGCTGACCGAGAAGATCGCCGTGGCCTCGACGCAGCACGGATTATTTCTGACTTTTGAAGATAAGGTCCCGTTCAACTCTGGCAAGGCGGAGCTGCAACGGGAACTGTTCCCGGTCCTCGACAAGCTGGTGGAGATCGCCGAGCGGCGTCCTGAGTTGCAGATACAAATCGCCGGCCATACCGACGACCGGCCCATCTCCACGCCGGAGTTCCCATCGAACTGGGAGCTGTCGGCCGCGCGGGCGGCGCGCGTGGCGCGTTATCTCGGTCAGAGGGGCATCGAGCCAGGCCGTTTATCGATCCAGGGCCACGCGGCGTTTCTTCCGCTGGCGCCCAACGTCGGTCCGGACGGCCGCCAGGCCAATCGCCGGGTGGAGATTCGGCTGTACAGGACGGTGGATGAAGGGCGGTTGGAGAATAGCGGCGTAACCATAGAGAGTTTCAACTAGGCGAAACAAAAGTCCGTCATGCCCGCGGAAGCGGGCATCCAGGGCGGTGGCGGAGCAGGCCATGAGGCAAAGACTGGATTCCCGCTTTCGCGGGAATGACAGAGCGGGGAGAAAGGGAAAAATGCCATGTTGCTAAACCGAGCAGAGATTTTTAGAGACAACCATCACGATATTCTTCAGGCCAAGATCGCCGAGAAGCGGGCGAGAATTTTTGTCCTGGGGCTGGGCTATGTCGGCCTGCCGCTCGCCGTGAGCTTCGCCGAGGAGGGCTTCCCGGTGTTCGGCCTCGACCTCGACAAGGCGAGGGTGGATGACATCAATCGCGGCGTCTCCTATATTCAAGACGTCTCGCTCGACTCACCGCGCGCCAAGACTCTCCATGCCTCGACCGACTTCGCGCTGCTTAGAAAATCCGACATCGTCGCGATCTGCGTGCCGACGCCGCTCAGCAAAACGAGAGACCCCGACCTGTCGATGGTGTTGGCGGCGGCGCAGGCGGTCGCCGAAAGCCTCCACGAAGGTCAGCTTATCATCCTCGAGAGCACCACGTATCCCGGGACGACGCGGGAGCTGCTCTTGCCGATGATGGAGGCGCGCGGGCTGCAAGTGGGAGAAGACTTTTTCCTCGCCTACTCGCCGGAGCGGATCGATCCCGGCAACGAGAAATTTACCTTCGCCAACACGCCCAAAGTCGTGGCCGGTATCACGCCGGCCTGCCTGGAGCTGGCCAAGACGATTTACGGGCAGATTGTGCGCGAGGTAGTGCCGGTCAACAACACTGACACGGCGGAGATGGTGAAGCTCCTGGAGAATACGTTTCGCAGCGTCAACATCGCGCTGGTCAACGAGTTCGCGATCATGTGCCACCGTCTGGGGCTGGACGTTTGGGAAGTAATCCGCGCGGCGAGCACCAAGCCGTTCGGCTTCCTGCCGTTTTATCCGGGGCCGGGGCTGGGCGGCCACTGCATTCCCGTCGATCCGCATTATCTCTCGTGGAAGCTACGACTGTTGGCCTACAAGCCGCGCATTATCGAGCTGGCGGACGAGATCAACCGGGAGATGCCGCGCTTCGTCTTCGAAAAAATAGTCGAGGCGCTGAACCGCGCGCACAAGAGCGTCCAGGGATCGAAGATTTTGCTCTTGGGTGTGGCGTATAAAAAAGATTCCAGCGACGTGCGCGAGTCGCCGGCGCTGGACCTGATGAAGCTCGTGCACGAGAGGGGCGGGCTGCTCTCTTACCACGACCCGCACGTGCCCGAGATGCAGTTCAACGGCAGGACGCTCCAGTCCGTCCCGCTGACTCCTGAGGCGCTGTCGTCGAGCGACCTTGCGGTCATCGTGACCGACCATAGTGCGTTCGATCCGGCGAAAATCGTCGAGTCGTCGCGCCTGGTGATCGACTCCCGCAACCTCACGCGGCGCATTACATCGAGAAAAATCAGCAGGTTATAGAGCGGGCGCCGAGGGAGGGGTTTGGTAGCTGTCGGCTCAAGCCGACTTTGAGAATACGTATGGATGCCGCATTCTCTCTCTCACGTCATTCCCGTGAAAACGGGAATCCAGAGTCTTTTTCATGCCTGGACTCCCGCTTACGCGGGAGTGACGACTCTTTGCTGTCCCTAAACGCGAGGGGTTTCCATCATTCCCGAGAGGGGCACTAAAGAAAGCGGACGAGATGCCGATCTAATATCAGAGGGGTGGCTTCGGGCAGGGGATTCCAGGGGCGAAGCGCTATAGCGCGCTGGCGCGCCGTTTTCGGAGGGCCGGAAGGTGGAATTTTTCGAAGCGATGACCAGTCTGTTCGTGTTCGTTCTCAGTCCGTCGCGCTCGCCCTACGACACGGCGGTGCAATTCAGCTTGACGATGACTTGCGCGATCGTGGCGATCGGGGTGTCGTATTTTCTGACAGCCGGAGCGCGTAGAGCGGATTCAGGAAAAGCTCTGCCCGCTCAAGTCGAAGAAGAGCGTCGGGGGAGATCGTAGCCGTGCTGCGCGTTCTCGTCATGCGGACAGGTCTCGCTTTGATGAGGCTCGTTGGCTGGCGCAGAGTCTGCCGCAAGGCCTGTCCGGGAGGTTATCTCTAATGAACACCGCCGAGAGATCCGAGATCGGGGCGAAGGTTGTCCGGCTGGAAAGAGCCGAGTCCCATGCGACGCCCATGTATGTGGGCGACCTCATGACGACCCAGGTGGTCACGCTCTCGCCGCGCGACAGCTACGCCGAAACCGTTGGATTGATGGCCAATCGCCCGTTTCGCCACTTCCTGGTGGTCGAGGGTGACGGGCGGCTGGTCGGTGTGGTTTCCGACCGCGACCTGTTGCGCGCCCTGGCGCGCAAGTTCGATTGGCAGCGGACGACTGTGGCCGATGTGATGACGCGCGGCGCCGTGACGGCCCGAACGACGACGCCGCTGTCCGATGCGACGGAGCTATTGCTGCGCCACCGGATCAACTGCCTCGCGGTAACCGATGAAACGGACCGGGTGATCGGCATCCTGACCTCGACGGATCTGCTCCGGGAGTTTCTGGGCATGCAGGCCGAGCTTGAGAGAGACTTCGATAGAAAATCGGCCCGCCATGGGTAGAACGGTCTCGCGGACGCTTCGAGACGGCGGGAACAAAGCCGTGCCGCGAAAACCGACTATCTTCGCTCTGCTGATTTTTTCTTTCCTCGCGAGCGCTCCCGCATACGCGCTCAGCGTGGTGGAAGTGCTCGCGCTCAAAAAAGCCGGCGTCGGCGACGAGACGATTCAGATGTTGATCGAAGCCGAGCGCGACAGCCGCGCCGTCGCCGATCGCATCGGCCACTATCGAACCTCCGACGGCTGGCTAGTCCACACCACGCCCGACAGCCAATCCGGCGACATCTCTCCCAGCAATTTCTACGGCAGTTTTCCCCTCTGCATCTCTCCGACGATCCTCCCCAAGGCCAAAGGCCACTGGCCGAAGAAGTAGGGGCGGCGACGGCTGCTCCCCTCGCCCGTTCCATCCGCCTTACAAGTTTCCGCTTGTCACTGCCCTACCAAATCGCATAACATCCGGTGACAACTGCGAGGGGACCGACCGTGAGATTCAGCGAGCTTGTCAGGCTATTAGAACAGAACGGATTTAGGCTCCTCAAGGAGAAAGGCTCAGTGCGCTATTACGGAAAGCCGGGGGTGGACAGATTAATCCGAGTCGATTATCATGGTGTAAAAGAGATTCCGACCGGGACGTGCAACGCTATCCTCAAGGCAGCCGGGCTGAAGTAAGAGGGGGCATATGATTGATTTGAAATATTCGTTGATCATCGAAGCGACCGACGATCCGACGTTCTTTGGTTTCTACTCCCCTGATCTCGAAGGATTTACGGGCGTCGGTCACTCGGTCGAGGACTGCCTGTACCAGGCAAAGTGGGGAATCGAAGAGCATGTCGCGCTTCTGAAGGACCAACGCCTCCCGATTCCTAGCGCGAACCCACATCCCAAGATCACCATCCAAAACCAGGAGCCTCTGGCCAAGACGGCCTAGGTTTCCTTGAGCGTCATTCCCACGCCATCGAAATAGAGCAGCCTTGTGCCGGCTGTATAGTTCGACGAGATCTCGGCCGCAGGTCGGTAGCCGGATAGGCCGCCCCGCGTTTGCCCGCAAAATAATTCTTGAAGAATTTTTGTAAATGAGAGATATTGCGTCGAGTTGTGATTCGAACAGATCATAGTGCCGTTCGTAATACTCCGCGGCGGATATCGCCGGTTAGACGGCTGTTCGACAGTTGAGGTGCTGAAAGGAGACGGAATCTAATGTCAGAGTTTCTACTCAGCTTTGAATTTGACGAGGCAGAACAGTGCCTTGAAATCCACGGCGACGCTCCGGGGTTACAGCACTTCTCTACGGTCCTTTCGAACTTGGTCCGTCACACCAAAGATGGTTATTTCAATCATGATCACTTAATGACGCCGGCTTGGGGAGGGCCTGAGCTGTCAGAGACGAACAAAGGTGGAAAGGTGTTGGAACATGTGAAGATTTACTGCTGGAAAGGTGAGAAGTTTCAAACCTAAGCAGGGCACATATCGTGTAGGGGAACCGCAATGCGTGAAATTTTGCTCGACGGCAGCGCCTGGAAAACTCAAGAGGATTTCTACGAGGGGATTCTCCGGGCAGTTGGCGCGCCGGAGTGGCATGGCCACAATCTTGACGCACTTAACGACAGCATCGGGACCGGCGGAATCAACCGGATCGAGGTTCCGTACCCGCTGCGCGTTTGCGGCCTTCGCGCGATGTACGATGAAGCGAGAGCGATCCTTGAACGGTTTCGAGAGCTGATCGACTATCTCAAGGCGGATGGGGTGGAGGTAGATATGGTAGTCGAGTAACGCGACTCACCGCGAACGTTCAGCTGGTGGAATATGATGAAGCCGAACCGAAAGGCACGGGCCGGGTTGTCACCTACATCGGCGCCTTTCCTCCGGCGCGTCGTGAGTCTTCCTGAGAAGATGGATCCGTCCCGATACCCGTTCAACGTCAGGGCCTTCTCGCGCGGCATCGACCTCGGGTTCCGCAGCAACGTCACCTTCTTTGTCGGCGAGAACGGCAGCGGGAAGTCCACACTTCTTGAAGCCATTGCGGAGTGCTGTGGATTCAATCCCGAGGGCGGAAACCGCGATCATCACTTCGCGACCTTCGGAGACCGCTCTGACCTCGCAAAGGCGCTTCGGCTCTCATGGCTGCCGAAGGTGACGGAAGGTTTTTTCCTGCGCGCCGAGAGTTTTTATAACTTCGCTACTTACATTGAGCAGGCTTCGAATCTGCGCGCGTACGGCGGTAAGTCGCTCCACGAGCAATCCCACGGCGAGTCCTTCCTTTCGCTGTTCGTAAACCGTTTCGAGCACGGCATCTACATCCTCGACGAGCCGGAGGCGGCGCTCTCGCCCCAACGGCAACTTTCTTTTCTCAGAATCATCCACGATCTGGAGAGGCCGGGCCACGCTCAATTCCTTATTTCGACTCATTCGCCCATCATCCTCAGCTACCCGGCGGCCGTCCTCTTCAGCCTGGACGGGGATACGATCGGAGAGGTCGCTTACAGCGAGACGGAACACTTTCGGGTCACCCGGGATTTCCTCAATTCACCGGAGAGGTACTTCAAGCATCTCTTCGGCAGGTCCGACGATGAGAGCGGCGATGGCTGACAATAGGATGCAGCGAACGCGGAAGACGCGTCGCTTATCCATAAGGTCAGAAGGCATATGATCACGCGCATTTGCCTACTGCTTTGCGCTTTGGCGATCTTGGGTTGTGACACCGTCTCTCATCGCTACCCGACGTTGGACGATGCGCGAAAAGATCGCCTGTTCGAACGAGGTTGGCTTCCCGATATTCTGCCTCCGTCGGCAAAGAATATTTACACCGAAAACAATCTCGACGTAAACACTTCTGAAGGAGAGTTTTACTTTGATTTCGCAGACCATCGGGGATTTCAAGCCCGCCTCCGGCCTTACACCTCCTTGAAAAGTCCTTACTTCGATCTGGAGGATTACGTTCGCCGAAAAACACAAGAGGGTTATGCGGCCGGGCAGTACACCTCCGAGGACAGTGTTTGGGTCTTTCTATGCAGCGAGGCCAAAACTCACTGTGTGTATCGTATGTGGAGTCTTCAAAAGGCCGGTTGACTTAAGCCCCCAGGTGATCGGAGGCGATATTGCCGCAGGGATTCGAATTCATATTCGTCATGGCTCTTTTCGCTATGCTGGCCGTAGGCTCCGAGCATCATTATCGCGGTCGTTGGGCGGAAGCTCGCCGCACGTATCACGAACGAGCATCTTCGCGTTGTGGCGCGAAGAGGTGTTCTCGCATTCGCGCTGACGCCGTCGATCTACGGCCATGCCGGTCCAATTTTCGCGTGGTGGGTTCTGACGTTTAGCCGCGAAGGGATGGACCGTGTGAGTCTCGGCCTCATGCCGATCTTGGCGGTGTGGATGGTTTGCGCTGGGATCGGGTTGGCGCGCCAATTTCAGCGGCGACGAAGCAAAATAAACTTGACACGGTGGCGCGGCTGATCCGGCGACATCTCGCCCTCCGACTCCTACGGAACTTCTCCCCTCTGCATCTCCCCGACCATCTTCCCCGAGGCCAAAGGCCCCTGGCCGAAGAAGTAGGGGCGGGCAACAGCACTCCGCAGGATCTCAGGACGGCGATACGACAAAAGCTTCCAGCCGGAACAGGTAGCCCGCTACGGGCTTAGGTAGGTGAATGGATGTGATCCAGCGCGGCTCGGAGGCGTCGCAGGGTGCGCTCTTTTCCCAGCACGGCGATCACTTCGTGGATGCCGGGGCTGGTGGTGGATCCCGTCAGGGCGACGCGGACCGGCTGGGCCAGCTTCCCGAGCGACCAGCTCTTTTCCTGAAGGATAGCGGTGAACGCCCCCTCAATCGTGGGCTCGGCGAAGTCGTCGAGCGCGGCCAGCTTTTGGGACAATTCGTTCAAAGGCCCGGAGATTTCCGGCGTCAAGAATTTCTTGGCCGCTTTTTCTTCGAGCTGAATATCGTCGCTCAGATAAAAATGGGCCATCTCGACGAGCTCGACGAGGGTCTTGGCCCGCTCGGTCAACGTGCGGATCATCTTTGCCAGCCACTCCCGATCAGGCTGCCGCGGGTAGCCTTTAGCGTCGAGAAACGGGAGAACCTCGTCGGCCAGTTGGGGGAGCGGACGGTTTTTCATGTAGTGGGAGTTGAGCCAGAGAAATTTTTCGGGATTGAAGACGCCGGCCGATTTTCCCACGGTCTCCAGGGTGAACTTTTTGATCAGCTCGTCGCGGGAAAAAATCTCCTGGTCGCCGTGCGACCAACCCAAGCGGACCAGATAGTTGACCAGCGCCTCGGGGAAATAGCCCATGTCGCGATACGCGGTCACGGAGGTCGCGCCATGACGTTTGCTGAGCCGGGCCTTGTCGGTTCCGAGAATCAGCGGCACGTGAGCGAAGCGGGGTGGCGTGCGGCCGAGCGCCTGGTAGAGGAGAATCTGGCGCGGCGTATTGGACAAATGATCGTCGCCGCGAATAATGTCGGTGATTCCCATGTCGATGTCGTCCACCACGACGCAGAAGTTGTAAGTCGGGCTGCCGTCGGAGCGGGCGACGATCAAATCGTCGAGCTCCCGATTTTCAAAGACGACATTCCCTTTTACTCCGTCTTCCACAATCGTCGTTCCGCTTTTAGGCGACAGAAAACGGACGGTGTAGGGCTTGCCTTGCGGGAGCGGAGGAATGCTCCCGTCTTTCGGACGGCAGCTTCCATCGTAGGCCGGTTTCCGTTTTTCCTTCAGCGCCGCCTGGCGCTTCGCTTCCAACTCCGCCGGCGCGCAGGTGCAGGGGTAGGCCTTGCCCGCGGCCAACAGCTCCCGCACTTTTTCCTTGTAAAGCGGATAGCGCTCGGTCTGGTAGAACGGCCCTTCGTCCCAGTCGAGCCCGAGCCATTTCAGCGAATCGAGGATCGCGGCGATCGCTTCGGGCGTCGAGCGCTCACGGTCGGTGTCTTCGATGCGCAGGATGAATTTCCCGCCGTGATGGCGGGCGAAGAGATAATTGAACAGCGCGGTGCGCGCGCCGCCGATGTGGAGATAGCCTGTCGGGCTGGGAGCGAAACGGGTGCGAATGGACTGCATGATTCAATTTAAACCCCGCCTCTTGAGACGGGCACAAAGCCGATGGGGTTTCCCAAGGGGAGAAGCGGTAGCTCTCCCCTTGGGTCGAACACGGGGTTCAAACCCCGTGTTCGACTTGACTACAGGCTAACCTAACAAGGAGCGCGAGAAGCGTCAACGGCGCGTTATCAAAAAGCGCCGGATATGTTACATTCTACAAATTGAGGAGAAAGCATCGTGAACGAAACGGCAACCACCCCTTCGCATTTTATCCGAAACATCGTCACGGAAGACCGGCAAAACAACAAAAATAACGGCCGTGTTCACACCCGTTTTCCGCCGGAGCCGAACGGCTACCTCCATATCGGCCACGCAAAGTCGATCTGTCTCAACTTCGGCCTCGCCGCGGAGTTCGGCGGGCTGTGTAACCTCAGGTTCGACGACACCAACCCGAGCAAGGAAGATATCGAATACGTAGAGTCGATCAAGTCGGATGTCCGCTGGCTGGGGTTCGACTGGGGTAACCGGGAATTTTACGCCTCGGATTATTTCGAGCAGCTCTACCGGTTCGCGGTGCGATTGATCGAGTCGGGCGACGCCTACGTCTGCGATTTGAGCGCGGACGAGATGCGCAAGTATCGCGGCACGTTGACCGAAGTCGGAAAAGAGAGCCCGTATCGCACCCGTTCGGTCGAGGAAAATCTCGATCTGTTCCAGCGCATGCGCGCGGGCGAGTTTCCCGACGGCTCGCGCACGCTGCGCGCCAAAGTCGACATGGCCTCGCCGAACTTGAATATGCGCGATCCGGTGATGTACCGCATTCTGCGCGCGGCTCACCATCGCACCGGCGACCAATGGCGCATCTATCCGACCTACGATTTCGCCCACGGGCAGTCGGATTCGATCGAGGGGATCACCCACTCGATCTGCACGCTGGAGTTCGAAGACCATCGTCCGCTGTACGACTGGTTTCTCGATAAGTTGAAGATCCACCATCCGCAGCAGATCGAGTTCGCCCGGCTCAACCTGACACATACGGTCCTGAGCAAGCGCAAGCTCCTGCAACTGGTCCAGCAGGGCTTCGTCGCCGGATGGGACGATCCGCGGATGCCCACGCTGGCCGGCATCCGCCGGCGCGGCTACACGCCGGAGTCGCTCCGCGTCTTTTGCGAGCGCATCGGCGTGGCCAAGCGGAACAGCACCGTCGAGGTGGCGATGCTCGAACACTGCGCGCGCGAAGATCTGAACCGCCGCGCGCCGCGCGTCATGGCGGTGCTCAGGCCGCTCAAGGTCGTCATCACCAACTATCCGGAAGGGCAGGTCGAAGAGCTCGAGGCGGTGAACAATCCCGAAGATCCGCAGATGGGCACGCGGAAAGTCCCGTTCTCGCGCGTGCTCTACATCGAGCAGGACGATTTTCGCGAAGCGTCGCCCAAGGGGTTTTTTCGTCTCACGCCGGGCCGCGAGGTGCGGCTGCGCTACGGCTATATCATCAAATGCGACGAGGTCGTGAAAGATCCCACGAGCGGAGCGGTGATCGAGCTCAGCTGCAGCTACGACCTGGAGACCAGGAGCGGCTCGGCTCAGAGCGGCCGCAAGGTGAAAGCCACGCTCCATTGGGTCTCGGCGGCGCACGCCATCGAGGCCGAAGTTCGGCTCTACGATCATCTGTTCGCCGCGGAGAACCCCGACGACGTGGAGGAGGGCGCGGATTGGACCCGCAACATCAATCCGAATTCGCTGGAAACATTGGCGTCGTGCCGCGTCGAGCCCTGCCTGAAAGACGCGGCGCCGGGAGATCGTTATCAGTTTGAAAGGCTGGGCTACTTCTGCGTCGATCCCGTCGATTCCTCTGAACGGAGACTCGTGTTCAATCGCACCGTCACGCTGCGCGACACGTGGGCCAAGGTCGAAAAGGCCCAGAAGCAAGGGTAGGCGGCATTGCGCGATTGTCACGCCGGCCTGGGAATCTCTCTCCGGGCCGACGCGATACGTCATTGTTACGCTGCTCCTGGGAGCTGAGACGATTTCTTTGCTACGCTCGTATCTCCGCGTCCCACGCGTCGGCCCTACGAGAGACCCCCAAGCCGGCTGGCGGTGGTTCGATGAACTCACCACCCTGACCCCTTCGACTACACTCAGGGTCATGGTGAGGGAAATCGAACCATGAGGAAACTCGAAAAGGGATACGACTTTTTTCAAGCCCTTGATTAGAAGCGATAGCGCAGATGCATAGAGACCAGATTCTGGAAGGTCTCGTACTTGTCGCGGCCTGAAAGGCCAGGAGCAGGTAGGGCGCCCGGGCTGCCTCCGGTCTCGAGCACGTTGTTGGTTACGTTTCTCGTCTTATAAAAAACCGCCATATAGCCCACGTCAACTCCCAGATTTCCCCAGTTGTAACCGATTCCGCCGGTGACGGTTAAGAAGTCCGCGCCGGGAATTGACGGGCTTGATGTGCTGTCGGGGATCGGAGTCTGATCCAACGCAAAACCGCCTCTCAAGGAGAGATTTTGCGTCGCCTTGAAGGACGCGCCGAAGCGGATCGTGCTGGTATCTTTCCAGTTCTCGGGAATTGTGAAGCCGGAGATCGGCACGAACCCGCCGAGCGCCGGCAACGGCGTTTCAAAGTTCGCCTTCAGCCGCTCGAATTCGCTCCAGCGGGTAAAGTCGTAAACCAGTTCAACGCCCCACGCGTCGTTGATCTGCCAGTGAACCCCGGCGCTGACGACCGGCGGCAGTGGGATGTGAATCCCGGTCGCGCGTACGCGCGACACCGCGCCGCCGGCGATCGGCGCGTCCTGGAACTTCGTGTCGGCCGTATCAAACTTGAGATCGACCCGGCTTCTATACGTCAGGCCCAGCTTTACGGCGTCGTGCGGCCTGACCAGGATACCGAAATTGTAGCCGTAGGCGTCGTCCTTGTCGGTGATCCTGAGCGTCCCTTCGCCGACCCCGAGGAAAACGGCGCGCGACAGATAGGCGTAGGAGCGGACGAAACTCACGCCGCCGCCGATCGAGAAATAGGGAGAAGGTTTCCAGGCGATGGAGGGCGTGATGAACATGGTTGTCAATTTTGAGCGGATGGCGGCAAAGCGGGTAAAGGCGTCGCGGTCGTAAGTGGTCGCCAGGCCGAAGGGAGCGTAGGCGCCGAGACCGAGCGTCAGGTCGGTCTTGGGAATGTGGTAGTTGGCAAACAGCGTTGGAATCAGGTCGTGCTCGTGCTGATTGGAAGATGTGCGCCCGCCGTTGCCGACGCTGCTCAGCGTGTTGATATAGGTCACTCCCCCCATCGCCTGGTTGCCGTCGATGACGCTCAAGGCGGCCGGGTTGGCGTAAACGGCGGAGGGATCGTCCACGCCGGCGGTTACGGCGTTGGCCAGACTGGCCGCCTTGGCGGTTTGCGGTGGCACCGCGTAGCCGCCGCCGAAGGCCGGCGGGCCGCCGTTCAAGTCCGCAACGAGCCCCAAAATCACGAAAAATCCTAACTGAAAGCCTCTCTTCATGCTCATTGCTAACCTCTATTAACCCTTGACGCCATTTGTTAACTATTGTATATGATTGTACAATGTTGCCAAATGCTGCCATATAAGAGGCTGGAATGCAAGAAAATCTTTTAACGGCGGTGCAGGTCGCCCGCTATCTCAAAGTGGACAAGTTCACGGTTTATCGCCTGGTGGCTCAGAAAAAGTTGCCGGCCTTTCGGGTCGGCAGCCAGTGGCGTTTTAACCGGAAAATGATCGAGGAGTGGTTGTTAAGGAACTCGAACATGCCCTCGACTCGCAAGACTCAGTGACGTCCGAGAGGCGGCGGGAGAGAGTCACAAATGGCTCATAGCAACGGCAACGGATCGAGCAACGGGAAAGGGCGGAACCGGCGCGTGGTGATTACCGGACTCGGGGTGGTCTCCGCGATCGGCACCGGCAAGACCGCCTATTGGGACTCGTTGCGCGCGGCCCGATCCGGCATCAAAAAAATCACCAGCTTCGACGCTTCCACCTACCCTTGCCAGATCGCGGCGGAGATTTCGGATTTCGACCCCGGGGACTTCATGCCGCTGCAACTGGCGCGCCGGATCGACCGGTTCGCGCAGTTAGGGCTCGCCGCGGCCAAGCTCGCGGTCAAAGATGCGCGCCTTAAGATCGACAACGGGGAGCAATCCAGAACCGGAGTCGTCCTTGGAACTTCCGTCGGGACGCTGTGCTACGCCGAGCAACAGATCGCTCTTTTCTATGAGAAGGGGGTGACGAGGATCAACCCGTTCTTCGGAACCTCGGTGATCCCCAGCAGCGCCGCGACCCAGATCACGTTGAACCTCAAGATCAAGGGGCCGTCGCGCACGATTACCACGGCCTGCGCTTCCGGAACCTGGGCCGTGGGCGAAGCCTTTCACAGCATCCGGGACGGAGAGAACGACGTGATCCTGGCGGGCGGTTCCGAGGCGCCGATCACGCCGCTGGTGGTCTCGACGCTCTCTTCGATCCAACTGTTGTCGACCGAGAACGACAGCCCGGAGACCTCGTTTCGGCCTTACAGCAAGGACGCGAGCGGCTTTGTGTTGGGCGAGGGGGCCGGCATTCTGATTCTGGAAGATCTCGATCACGCGCTCAAACGCAGCGCGCGGATTTATGCCGAAGTGCTGGGATTCGGCAGCTCGGCGGATGCCTACCATGTGATGTCGTTCGATCCGAGTTTCGAGCAGCCGGTCGTGGCCATCCATGGCGCGCTCAAAGAGGCGCACGTGAATCCGGCGGAGGTCGGCTACATCAATCCGCACGGCATCGCCATCCCGGACAATGACCGCGGCGAGGCGGCCATTCTACGCAAGGCCTTCGGCGAGGCGGCCTATGCGATTCCGATAAGCGCGACCAAGCCGCTTACCGGCCACACGCTGGGCGCCGGCGGAGCGCTGGAGCTGATCGCCTGCTGTTTGATGATGAAGCACCGCTATCTCCATCCCACCATCAACCTCCGTGAGCGCGATCCGCTCTGCGATCTCAATTATCTTCCGAACGAGGGGTCCTGCCGCCAGGTCGATACCATGATGTCCATGTCCTTCGGCTTCGGCGGCTACAACGCCGCATGCCTTATCCGCAAATACGATGCGAGCTGAATCCCGGGACGGGCCATGAATCTTTACTCTATCCCTTCACTGCTCACGGCCCTTCTTGCCTCCGGTCTCGGATTCTTCGTTTTGCTCAGAAATCCGCGCTCGTCGCTCAGCCGCACTTTTGCGTTATGGTGTTTTCTCACGGCTTACTGGCAGGGAAACTGGACGGTCCTCTTCAACTTGCAGAATCCGCACGCGGCCGACACCGTGACCCGCCTCGGATATTCCGGCATCATATTTATTCCCATCGCATTCTTTCACTTCGTCGTCGAGTTCACGAACAGCGTCCGAAAGCGGATCGTCGCCTACCTGTCGTACGGCGTCGGCGCGGCCTTCCTGGTCGCCACCTGGACCGGCGACGCATTCGTAGCGGGAGTCTACCGCGGTTACTGGGGCTATTACCCGCAAGCCGGGGTGCTCCACCCCGTGTACCTCGTGTTCCTGGTCGCGTTGCTGATCGCGGGGCTGGCCTTCCTTGTTGCCCACCGGCGCGATCTGTCCGGTCAGCCTGGGCGGGTCAACCAGGTAACCTATGTGTACATATCCACGATCATCTACTCGCTCGCCGGGCTCGACTTCCTGATGAATTACGGCGTCGAGCTTTACCCGATCGGTTTTATTTTTACCAATATCCATGCGGGGATCATCGCTTACGCGATCATCCAGTACCGCCTCCTCGACATCGACGTCGTCATCAAGCGCAGCCTGATCTACGCCTGCCTGCTGCTGGCGCTTCTCATTCCATGTCATCTCGTCCTCGTCGGGACGCAGATGCTCTTTTTCGGGGAGGTCAGCGCGGGATTTTCGCTCGTCGCCCTGGCGTTATTCATCCTCGTCGGCTTCTTTTTCCCGAAGGTGCGGTTCCGCACGGAGGAGGCCTTCGAGCGCGTGCTGTTCAAAAAGCATTACGACTACCGCGAGACTCTGCTCCGCTCCAGCAGGGAGATGATCTCCATGGTCGATCTGGAAGCCGTGTGCCAGAACCTGGTGCAGACGGTGGTGAAGGCGCTGGAGATCGAGAAGGCCTCGCTGTTTCTCCTGGAGGAAAGCAACGGCTCGTTTCGGATCAAGAGCAACGTCGGCCTGAAGTACGAGCCGTCGCAGCAGCCCGTGGTGGCGCAGGACGACCCCCTGGTGCGGACGCTCGTCAAGCGGCGCGAGGCGATCATCCGGGAGGA
This sequence comes from Binatia bacterium, assembly GCA_041483675.1. Taxonomy (GTDB): domain Bacteria; phylum Desulfobacterota; class Binatia; order UBA9968; family UBA9968; genus 2-12-FULL-60-19. Next base: position 16,948 of record JBGPGE010000001.1, on the reverse strand, counting down.
GCTGGAGATGCTGCGCGACGGCCGCGAGACCCTGGAAGCGTCGGCCAAGATGGCGCAGCTTGAGGCCGAGGTGACTCTGCCGCTCCTCACCAAAGACCGCCTCATCGGGATGCTCAACCTCGGCCACCGCGAGGGCAACGCGATGTACTCTTACGAGGATATCGAGGTGCTCTCCACGCTCGCCAACCAGGCGGCGATCGCGATCGACAACGCCCGGCTCTACGAAAATCTAAAACAGTCGCAGAACATCATCCGCCGGGCGGACCGGCTCTCCTCGCTCGGCATGTTGACGGCCGGCTTGGCCCACGAGATCCGCAACCCGCTGGTGGCGATCCGGACTTTCACCCAGCTCCTGCCGGAACGGTACGAGGACAAAGATTTTCGCGACAGCTTCCAGAGCCTGGCGTTGAAGGAAGTGGACCGCATCTGCGGCTTGGTCACCGACCTGCTGAGCTTCGCCCGTCCTTCGACGCCCAACGTGACCGCCGAGAATATCAATGACATCGTCGACAACATCGCGCGCCTCCTGGACACCGAAGCGAAGGACAAGGACGTGCGGATCGCGCTCCGCCTCGCTTCCGGCCTGCCCAAGATCTTCGTTGACAAAGAGCAGACCAAGCAGGTCTGCATGAATCTCATTCTAAACGCCATTCAATCCATCGAAGGCGGTGGCGTGGTTGAGATCGCCACGCATCTCTCCCCGGTGAACGGCCACGAGCAATTTGTGCAAATCGAGGTGCGGGATTCCGGCGTCGGCATTCCGGAAAAGGACCTCGAAAACATCTTTAATCCGTTTTTCACGACGAAAAAAGACGGGAACGGGCTGGGCCTTTCCATCTCGCACCAGATCGTCAAGGAACACGGCGGCCATATCCTGGTCGAGAGCGGGGTCGGTCGGGGGACCGCGTTCTTCATCAATCTGCCGTTGAAATACGTCGCGCAATCGGGAGCCAAGTATCGCCCTCAAGTCCATGAAGCGTATTCGAGTCATTGATCCGTCCGCCGCCGTGCGAGAGACCGTCGCGCTCATTCTCGGGCCCGATTTTGCGGTCTCGCACGGCGCCTCGCTGGAGAGCGGAAGCGCCGGTATTTCCGGCACGGAGATCGACCTGATGATTCTGGCGGTCGGCGGCACGGCCGCCTCCGAGCCGGCGGCGCTCGCGCGTGTCGCCGCGCGGTTCTCCTGTCCCGTGCTGTTCCTGGCGGACTCCCGGCCCACCGCGCCGTTCGATCCCGGCGCGAAGCATGTCGACCTCCTGGCCAAGCCGTTCAATCCCTACGAGCTGAGAGAAAAAGTGGCGCGGCTATTGGCGCAAGCCGCCGCTCAGCCGGCGAAACCGTCGACGGTCGTCCCCGCGTGCGCCGCGGACCTTTCTCGTCTTGAGTATCCCTACGTGCCAGAGTCCGTCGCGACGCTGGTCAAGAAGTTCGCCGCGGCGCCGTTTCCGCTGCTGATCCTCGGCGAGGCCGGCTGCGGGCAGGAGCGGGTGGCGCGGGCGATCCACCGGCTGAATTCGGAGGCCGGCACGCCGCTGTTTATCCATGCGCCGGAGATCGGGAAGGGCTACCTCAAGGCGCGAGTCGAAGAACGCCCGGCGGGGGCGCGGTTGACTTTGTTTCTTTACGGTGTCGAGCGCATGAGCCTCACGGCTCAGTCGGGCCTCATCGACTTTTTGGGCGAGAGCGAGGCTGAGGGAAGAACTCTCCAACTCATCTCCAGCGCGCACGCGGATTTGCTGGAGAGCGTTTACCGCGGGACGTTTCTCGATCCGCTCTACTACCGGCTGGCGGCGCTGGTGCTCCGCCTTCAGCCGCTCCGGGAGCGGCAGGCCGATATCGCCGCCCTGGCGGCTGCGCTGGCCGGGGAATGCGGCGCGCGGCTGGGCTTGAACCGTGCGGTTTTTTCTCCCGCGGCGGTGGACCGGCTGCGCAACTATCTGTGGTTCGGCAATCTCGATGAGCTGGAGGCGGTCGTCGCCCGAAGCTTCGCGACGCACAGGAAAGAGCTGCTCGACGCGCCGGATCTAATCTTTGAATTCACCTCCGAGCGCGCGCCGATTTCCGCCGGCGCCTCTGCGGAAGCGCGCCGCGACACTCCGCCCGCTGAAGAAAATCAGACGTCCAGTTCGGCGACCCAGCAGAACGGAAGCGCCGCCGCGCGGACGGCCAACGGCGAGCCGCCGGACCTCCGCCTGTTCATGACCGAGCTGGCGCACGAGCTTAAAAATCCGATGGTCACGATCAAGACCTTCTCCCAACTGCTCGGCGACCGGTTCGACGACGCCGCTTTCCGCTCCCGCTTCCAGGAGACGGTGAGCAACGACGTTCAACGGATGGACGATCTGCTGGAGGCCCTGCTCGAATTCGCGCGCTTCAACCAGCCGGCCAAGGAGCGGATCTATCTCTACGAGCAGCTCTCCCGGATCCACGACGATCTCTTGCCGGATTCCGTGAAGGACGACAAGAACGTCGAGTGGGGCAAGCGGGGGCGGACGATGGCGGTCCTCGCCGACAAAGCCCATTTTCTCTTTGCTTTCAAAAATCTATTTCTGGCGATCCTGAGCCAGGCGAAATCGAAAAATTCGATCCAGGTCAAAGTGGAAAACGGCGGCGCCGTGGTGATCTCGTATCTCCGCGAGGCCGCCGGCATCAGCTCGCTCACGCGCTATCTCGGCTTGACGGCGGCGCAGGGCGGGGAGGAGGCGCTGCCGCTGCGCGTCCTGCTCGCCAAGATTCTGCTCGAACGAAACGGCGGCGGCTTGCGCGTCAGCTACCCGGACGGAGAGACGGTCCAGCTGCGCGCCGAGTTGCCTGCTTTATAAGGGGGTTCCGATCACTATGAAACAAGCATCGCTTTTAGTTGTGGACGATGAGACGGGGGTTCGCGAGTCGATTCGCCTGATTTTCGGCAAGAGCCTGCGGGTGCACGAGGCCCGGTCGGGCGAAGAGGCGCTCCGCAAGGTCAAGGAGGAGACGCCGGAGGTGATCCTGCTCGACATCATGATGCCGGGGACGGACGGCCTCGAAACCCTCAAGCAGGTGAGGGCGGCCCATCCCGAAGGGCAGGTCATTATGCTGACGGCGCTCAACACCGCGCGCACCGCCTTTTCCGCCAAGGAGACGGGGGCGTTCGACTACGTGACCAAGCCGTTCGACGTGGACGAGCTGCGCCTCAGAGTGGAGCGGGCGCTGGAAAGGAGCCGTCTTTCCCGGGAGCTGGAGCGGCTGCAAGAAGAGGTGGGGCGGAAATACGGCATCGAGAACATCGTCGGAAAATCCAAGGCTATGATGGAGGTCTTCAAGACCGTCAGCCTAGTGGCGAAGCGCAAAAGCACCGTGCTGATCACCGGCGAGAGCGGGACGGGCAAGGAGCTGATCGCCCGCGCGATCCACTTCGGCAGCGAGCGGCGCAGCAAGCCGTTCGTCGTGGTCAACTGCGCCGCGCTGCCCGACAACCTGATCGAGAGCGAGCTGTTCGGCTATGAGAAAGGCGCGTTCACCAACGCCTACCAAAGAAAGATCGGCCACTTCGAGAGCGCCCACGGCGGCACGCTGTTCCTCGACGAGATCGGGGAGATGGGATTGTCGGTGCAGTCGAAGCTCCTGCGGGCGATCGAGACCGAGACCTTCAACCGGCTGGGCGGCACGGAGGAGAACAAAGTGGACGTGCGGATCGTCGCCGCGAGCAACCGCGAGCTGGAGAAGCTGGCCAGGGACGGCGGCTTCCGCGCCGACTTATTTTATCGCTTAAACGTGGTGTCGATCCCGCTGCCGCCGCTGCGCGAGCGGAGAGAAGATATCCCGCTGCTGCTGCATCACTTTTTGACGGTCAAGGCGGGCGAGAACGCCGTCGCCGAGCGGCGGCTGTCGGCCGAGGTGGTGGACAAGCTGCTCGGCTACTCGTGGCCGGGCAACGTGCGAGAGCTGGAAAATCTGATCGAGCGGCTGACGATATTGATCTGCCACGAGGCGATCGGGCTGGACGATCTTCCCGAGGAGATCCGCCGGGGCGAGAGCCGCCCCGCGTTCAAAGAAGCGGTGCTCGAAGGGGCGCGTCCGCTCGGCGACGCGGTCGATGAGTTCGAGCGGGAGTTGATCTTAAAGGCGCTCCAAAAGACCGGATTCAACCAGACCAAAGCGTCCTTTCTGCTCGGCACCAGCAGAAGAGTACTACGGTATCGCATGGAAAAATTACAGATTGCCGAGGATACCGAGTTAATCGAGTGCGCAAAAGTGTCCAGCTGATGGCCAGTCCTGTGGCCCTCGCAATTCCCCACGTCAGGCCGGCATATGGTGGCTGGGCGCCGGTCGGCCACCCATATGTTGCGGTTGGGCGGCTTCGAAAAGCCGTTTAAGCAGTCTCCTCCCGCTTCGTCGTCTTAAAATTAAACTCCTGTAATTCCAGCGACTTACGTCCACCCTCCCGGTGGCATGTGAGTTGCTTTAGACTCATCCGACTAACTTAAGCCTACAGCTACGGACGGACACGATGGACGATAGAGCCAACATACTGATCGTCGATGATGAGCTCGGGCCGAGAGAATCGCTCAAGATGATTCTCAAGCCCTACTACAACGTTTTCGCGACCGACCGGGGCAGCGAGGCGATCCGGCTGGTCGGCGAAGTGCCGGTCGATCTCGTCACCGTCGATCTCAAGATGCCGGGACTTCCCGGCACCAAGGTACTGCAAAAGATCAAGGAGCAGGACCCCGACATCGAAGCAATCATCATCACCGGCTACGGATCGATGGACACCGCCGTGGAAGGGCTCAGGCTCGGCGCCTTCGACTACATCTCCAAGCCGTTCGACGTGAACCATATCCTGGCGTTGATCCGCCGCGCCTTGCAGCGCCGCATCGCCAGGCTGCAACTGCGCAACGTCCGGTCGGAGTTCATGGCGAATATCTCGCACGAGTTGCGCACCCCGCTCAGCGTGGTGATCGGCTTCGTGTCGATCCTACTCGATCAACTGGTCGGCGACGTGAACGACGGCCAGCGCAAGGTGTTGGAAAAGGTCTACAAAAATTCCGGCGAGCTGCTCGAGCTGATCGACAACGTGCTGATCATCACCTCGCTCAACAGCGGCGAGTTGATCGTCACCGAGGAGGAATTCGACATCTGCCTCTTGCTCAGGGAGTGCGCGCGGCGCTATGAGAAGCTCGCGGACGAAAAAGGGATGGGGCTCGCGATCGAAGGGCCGCAGGACCGGATCATGATCCTCGGCGATCCCAACAAGACGGGGCGCATCGTGCAGAACCTGCTGCACAACGCGATCAAATTCACGCCTGCGGGCAAAGTGACGATCAAAGTCCGGACAGTTCCGCAGAAAGGGATGGTTGAAATAGAAATCCGGGACACCGGCGTGGGGATACCCGAAGACCAGATCGACCGCCTGTTCCAGCCTTTTCAGCAGTTGGATGGCTCGATGCGCCGGGAGTTTGCCGGGTTGGGGCTGGGACTGACGGCGGCGCGGCGATTGACAGAGTTTCTCGGCGGCTCATTGAAGTTGAAGAGCGAGCGCGGGGTCGGCACCGAGGTGTTGCTCAGCCTGCCGTCGCGCGCGTTGCCGGAGCTGAGCCGCATTTCGTCGCATCGATTTTAGGAGTGGCGTATGGCCGAGCAAAGATACATCCGCTGCCGCGAGTGCGACAAACTCCATCACATCACCCGGTTCGACGGCGCGCCGGCCTACGTCATGGAGGGTGGGGAAGAGCGGCAGCTTTCCCGCGACGACGGCCGCGCTTTCCTCGAGCGCCACACCGGCCATCCGCTCGAGGCCCTGACCGAGGTCGGGGAAAAATGTTTTCCGGTCGGCGCCGCCGGCGATCCCATGCGGGTCGGCTACGTTGAAGCGACCAACGGCCGGGAATCCTTCGTTATCCGGCGCTTTCGCAAAACGATCGCGGAGCCGCTCGAATTCGAGCTGATCCGCGGGCGGCTCAAGCCCTACCGGGTGGCGGTGGCGATCCAGGAAGCGAGGCTGCGCAAGGAAATGAAGCAGCGTCTGCGTGCCGTTGCCTCTGAGAGAACGGCCGATGAGAAAACCGATCTGTTCATCGAAGTGTTCAACGACCTGGTCGGCGACCTGAACCCGGAGGCCATCAAGGTCGTCGGCTACGACTATGCCGACGCCTCTCTGGAGTACGGCTGGCTGGAGCCGCCTATGGTGGATGTCTTGATGCAGAAATTGAGCCCGCACTTCAGCGCCGCGGAGCTGGACGCCGTCAGGGGATTTATCGACGCGCACCGCGAGCCCGACGACGTGCTCGCCCTATTGCTCAAGCGCGACTATGCGATAGAGAGGGCGGGGGCCTGAGACGCTTTCGAAGCAGATCCCGCAGCGCCGCTTATGGCCCCAAAAAAAATTCTCGTTGTCGAAGACAACGAAGACAATCGCGAAATTCTCGCCGCCCGTCTCAAACGGCTGGGGGATTTCTCGATTTTCACCGCGGGGGACGGGAAGGAGGCGCTTGAGGTCGCCGCCGACGCCCGCCCCGACCTTATCTTCATGGACCTCCGCATGCCGGTGATGGACGGCTATCAGGCGATGGAGGAGCTGCGCCGGACCGAATGGGCGAGCGCGGTGCCCATCGTCGTGGTCTCCGCCCAATCGAGGGAAGAGGATAGAAGGAGAGCGCTGGCGATCGGCTGCAACGATTTTCTCCCGAAGCCGGTCACCGAGGACACCAGCCTGCAAAACCTGCTGCGGAAATATTTCGGCTAAACCAACAGCCCCACCAGCTTCCCGTCGCCCGAATTTTCCCTCACCCTCGCCCTCTCCCAGAGGGAGAGGGTAGGGGTGAGGGTGTTTGCGAAGCTAAGCGATCGGCGACTCCGTCTTGATTATCAGCACATCTTCCGGAGCGAAAACCATCGCCACTTCGTCGCCGCGGTGAAACAGCGGCTTTCCTTTGGGATTGATCACGTTGGCTTTGATCGACCTGCCGGAACATTCGATCTCATACTCGACAAGCGAGCCTTGATAGGCCGAGGCGAGCACCTTGCCCGGCAGCCGGTTGGAGAAGGGCGTGGCGTCGTCGGGCCTGACCACGGCAATCGCCTCCGGGCGGATGTTCAGCGCCACCCGCGCTCCACGCGCCGGCGAAGACGGTAGGAGCGGCCCCAGAGCGGCGGTCATGCGAATGCCTTCTAGAGTCTCGATCTCCGCCGCTCGACCGTCCACGCGCGTGACGCTGCCTTCAAATAGATTGGACTTTCCCACAAACGCGGCGACAAACGGGCCGCGCGGCTGCTCGTAGATTTCCCGCGGCGCGCCCTCCTGCACGATGCTTCCCCGGTCCATCACCGCGATGCGCGTGGACAGCGCCAGCGCCTCCTCCTGGTCGTGCGTCACATAGATCGTCGTGATGCCGAGATCGCGCTGGAGCTTCAGCAGCTCGAGGCGCATTTCGGCGCGCAGCTTCGCGTCGAGGTTGCTGAGCGGCTCGTCCAGGAGCAGCACTCTGGGTTGAATCACCAGCGTGCGGGCGAGGGCGACGCGCTGCTGCTGGCCGCCGGAGAGCTGCGACGGCCTCCGGTCCGCCGTGGTTTTGAGGTCCACCTGTTCGAGCGCGAGCTTGACCTTCTCGGCGATCTCTTCGCGCGCCGCGCGGCGCTCGCGCAGGCCGAAGGCGACATTTTCAAAGACCGTCAGGTGCGGCCAGAGCGCGTAGTTTTGAAATACCATTCCGACGTCGCGCTTCCACGGCGGGACATCGGTCACCGGCTCCCCGTCGAGGTAAACGACGCCTTCGTCCGGCGCGACGAAGCCGGCAATCGTTCTCAGCAGCGTGGTCTTGCCGCAGCCGCTCGGCCCGAGAAAAGTGTAGAACTCGCCGCGCTCGATCTGGAGCGTGACGCCGCGCACGACCCACTGCTCGCCGTAGCGCTTGCCGATATTTTCCAATTTAACCTGAGCGGGCTTCATGGTGGCTACACCCTAAACGCGGTTCCGGCGCGGCCGGCGAAGACTCGGTGGGTGAGATACGTCCCGACCCCGACGAGCACGATCGCGACGACGCCGAGCGCCGCGCCCGCGCTGCGCCCGAGCGGGCTTTGCATGTAGATGTAAATTCCATAGGAGATCGGCCCCAGCTCGATGCGCGGCACCAGCATGATCGTGGAGGCCAGCTCGACGCACGAGGTGACGAAAGCGATCAGACCGCCCGCCACCAGCCCGCCGGCGATCAGCGGCACGGTGACCTTCCAGTAGGTCTTGAAGCGATTGGCGCCGAGGCTCTGCGCCGCCTCTTCGAGACTCACATGCACCTGCTGCAAGGCGGCGTAGCTCGCGCGCACGGTGTAAGGAAGGCGGCGCACCGTGTAAGCGATCACCAAAATGATCCAGCTCGACGTGAGCGGCCGGCCGATTCCCGGAAAGTCCCAGCCGTGAAAGACCCGGATAAAGCCCACGGCGAGGACGACGCCGGGGATGGCCAGCGGCAGCGTGGCGATGGCGTCCAGCAGATTTCTTCCCCTAAGCCGGCTGCGCACCAGGAGGAAGGCGATCGCCGCGCCGAGCAGCACGTCCAATCCGGCGGCGATCAGGGTGTAGAGCAGGGTGTTTTTCACGAAGTGCGGGACGCGAAAGAGAATCTCCACGTAATTGTCCAGGGTGTAAACAGTCGGTAAAATCGAAAAGCTCCAGATCTTGGCGAAGGAGAGGATCACGATGCCGATGTGGGGCAGGAGACTCACGCCCAAAGCCAGCCCGATGAAGAGCAGGACCCAGGCGCGCTTTTTCCCGCTGAGGCGTCGTGACACGGGCGCGCCGCGCTGGACGGTCGCATATTCTGCGACGGCGAGATATTTCCGCGCGCCGAACAGCGAGGCGAGCGAGAGCACGACGAGCACCACGCAGATGACGTAGCCGTCGACGTCGTCGATACCGATGGTCGTGATGCGCAGATAGGCCTGCGCCGCGAGCAGATTTTTGAAGTTGAGCATGAGCGGCGTGCCGAGATCGTCGATCACGCGGATAAAGGCGATGAGCGAGCCGGCGATGTAGCCGGGAAGCATCAGCGGCAGCGTGACGCGGCGGAACAGCCGCCAGCCGTGGCAGCCCATATTCTCCGCCGCCTCTTCGAGGGAAGCCTCGATGTTGGCGAGCGAGACTGCGGTGTTGAGCATGATGAAGGGAAAAAAGTGGAGCGTCTGCACCAGGACGACTCCGGTCATGCCTTCCATGAACGGGATGCTGGCGTCGAACCAGCGCATGAGCAGGAGATTGACCATGCCGCTCCGCCCCAGGATCATCTGCAACGCCACGGCGCCGACGAACGGCGGGATCACCAGCGGTAGGGTGGAGAGAGTTTGCAGCGCGATCTTGCCGCGAAATTCGTAGCGCGCGCCGATATAGGCGAGCGGCACGGCGATCAGGCTGCCGAACAAGACAACCAAAACACCGCTCAGCAGGCTGTTCCACAGAGCTTCGCGGAACAAAGGGCGGCGGAAAAAGTTGCCGAAGTGGAGGAGCGTGAGGCGTCCTTGATCGTCGGACAGCGCGACCCACAGCACGCGCCCCACCGGGTAGAGGATGAAAATTCCCAGCAGGGCGAGCAGCGCCCACATGAGAGAGCCCTGCCGCCAGTCTACGCCCCGCCTCATCCTCATGCGCCACCGATTTTCGATTTTAGATTTTAGATTAATCGGAAATCGGCAATCGAAAATCTAAAATTCTGAGCCTTGAGTTATCGCGCCAGGGCGAGCGCCTTGTTCGCCAATTCTTTTGCTTTCGCATAGTTCGCTCTGGCGAAGTTCTCCCACTCGATTTCCAGTTGCGCCTTGAGCCCTGACTTAGACTTGAACGCGCCCGTCACGTCTTTGTCGCTCGCCTTCTTTTCGTCGATCGGCGGTTGGGAGGCCGCCTTTCTCGCCTCGGCGATGAGACTCTGCGCCTGCGCCAGGTCCCGCCCTTTGGCCTTGCCAACCGCCTCCTCGGCCTTATAGATGCTTTCCCAGGCCGCTTTTAGCTCCGCGTGGCGGAACGTGATGACATGATCGAACAGCGAGATCACCACGTCGCGCCGGGCGGAGGAGAGCGCGTCGTTGAAATCGACGCCGCCGAGCTTCGTGGTAAACGGGTTGGGATAATTTTTCGGCGCTTTGGCATAGAGGTCGGGGAGCACCGGCAGCCGGGCGATGTCTGGAGAGAACAGCACCATCTGTCCCGCTTCGCTCAACAGATAGTTCACAAACGCTTTAGCGTTGTCCGGGTTCGGCCCGCCTTTGACGATTCCCACGCTCGCCGGAACGACCGAGGTGAGCGACGGATAAACGAAGTCGACGGGCTGGCCGCTCGCGATAGCCGAGAGGCCGAAGAAGTCGATCACCACGCCGATGCCATACTGCCCGGTGACGACCGCCTCCGGGACGCCGAAGCTGCGCTCGGTGATCGCTCCCATGTTGCCGCCGGAGTTGAGCAAGAGCGCCCAGCCTTTCTCCCAGCCGTAGGCCTGGAGAATCACTTCGACGGTCAGGTGAGTCGTGCCGCTGCGCGACGGTGCGCTGATGACGAGGTGATTGAAATACTTTGAATTCGCCAGGTCGGTCCACTCCTTGGGCGCGGGCAGCTTGTGGGCCTGGAGATAGTTGCGGTTCCACATCAGGCCGTAGCCGCTCACCGCGAATCCGAAGTAGGTCCCATCGGCGTCGTGGATCGGGAACGTGCCGATCTTGGCCGGGATCTTCGCCATGATCTCTTTGGGCGGCGAATATTTTTCCAGCAGGCCGTCGGTCTTGAGCGTCTGGAAGGCGTCAGGGGCGCTCACCCAGAAGATGTCCGCTTCGGGCTTGCTCCGGGTCTCGCGGAGATAGGTTACGCCGGCGTTGGTCTGCTTGCTGTTGATGACGACGGTGATGCCGGGATTTTTCGCCTCAAAGGCCTTTTTATACCCTTCGAAAAGCTCTTTAGGAAAGGAGGTCACGATCACGACCTCCTTGGCAACGGCGACGGTTGCCAGGACGAGGAGCGTAAGCAGCGTGAACAGGGATCGTCTCATAAAACCCTCCCGTTTATGGCGGTAAAATCTTGACCGGTAGGCTATCGGTGGGGGAAATCGGTGTCAAGAGAGGGGAATCGGTATCGTCACGGTGAAGGTTGTGCCCTTGTCGAGTTCGCTCTCCACTTCGACCGTTCCCTTCAGAAGCTCGGTGAATTGTTTGACCAGGTAGAGCCCGAGTCCGATGCCGCTGAAGAGCCGCGTCTCGGAACTGTCGACCTGATGGAATTTATCGAAGATCCGGGAGAGTTGCTCCGCGGGAATTCCGACGCCGGTGTCTTTTACCTCCACCTCCACCCAGCGCCGGGAATTGGGAGTTAGGGATTTGGGATTGGGAATTGGGGGTTGGGGAGCGGCCCCAATGCCTGATTCCTGATTCCTACTTCCCAGCCGGGCGGTGATCGTAATGCTTCCCTCATCCGTGAACTTGACGGCGTTGTTGATCAGGTTCTGCAGGATGTGCTTGAGTTTGTCCGGATCGGTCAGGATCGGCGGCGCGTCGGCGGGATAATCCCAGCGGAAGGCGAGCGGTTTGTCGCCGGGCAGACCGTATCCCGCTCTCAGCTCGTCGAAGAAAGCTTTGAGCGAGATCGGCTCGTACCGCACGGGAATCTTTTGTGTCTCGATGCTCGTTGCGTAGAGAATGCTGTTGACCATCGTCAACTGGTCGTTCGCCCGGTTGAGCACTTTCTCAAGAGCGCTTTCCTGCTCCGGGCTGACCGGTCCCAGTATCCCGTCGCGCATCATGCCGGCATATCCCATGACGACGTTGAGCGGAGTCCTCAGCTCGTGAGACATGACGCTCAGGAATTCGTCCTTGACCCTGTTGGATTTCGCGAGATCGATCGCCTGGCGCTTGCTTCGCTCGTAAAGCTGGGCGTTGTCGATGGCGATGGCCGCCTGGCCGGCCAACGCGGTGAGATACTCGACTTCATCGGGAGCGAATTCGTGTTCCGCTCTCGTGTAAACCGACAACACGCCGAGGCATTCACCCTTGGAGATGAGCGGGACTCCCAGGAAAGAGACGAGTTCATATTTGCTGAAAAACGGGCGGTCGTGGACGCGCGTGTCGGCTGAGATATTGAGAACCGTCATGGGGGCCTTGGTTTCGAACACCAGATTGGCCGAGCCGCGCCCGCCCCGCCAATCTCCGGCCCGCCACTCCTTCTCGTCGAGATTGCGGCAAGCCTCGGGCTCCAACAGGCCGCTCTCCTTGTTGTAGAGTCGGACCGTCGCGGCGGCATAGGGCAAGGACAGCTCGATTTTCTCCAGCAGAATATTCAATACCGCCCGTCGGTCCAGGGTCGACGTGATCGCCATCTCGATTTCGTGGAGCGCGCGGAATCGCTCCAGACTCCGCTGAGTCTCTTGGAACAGGTGGGCGTTTTCCAGGGCGACTCCGGCTTGCGCCGCGAGAGAACTCAAGAGGTTGATCGTTTCGTTGTCATAGGCCCGGGTCACGGGGGCATAAGTGATGAGCGCCCCGTAGGGCTTCTCTTGAACCACGATGGGCACGGCCACGAGAGAGTGAATGCCGTGTTTGGAAGCGATGTCGCTCCAGGCTCGGAAGAGCGGATCGTTTTGCACGTCTTCGCAGATCGCCGGTCGCAGAGCGCGAATGGCGCGTCCAAGAGGCCCGCCGCCGTAGGGAGAGGCCGGATCGTCCGACAGCTTCAGCACGTTTTTGTAGCCCCGATCGTCTCCGGCTACGGCGGCGAAACGGTAGAAGGGTTTAGCCGGCGTGACCACGTAGGCGAACATCGCGTTGACCAGGCGGCGCGCCTCCTCGGCGACGCGCTCCAATACCTGCTGCGGGTCGTGCGTGGAGGTGAGCGTGAGGCCGATCTCTCGCACCGCCTCGGCGTGTTTGCGCCGGCGATCGGCCTCTTCGAGAAGAAGCGCCTTTTGCACCGCAAGTCCCATCTGACTCGCCAGCGTTTCCAGGAGATGGATCTCGTCGGGGTGAAACTTGCGGGGCTGCCGGCTGCCGAGCTGTATCGCCCCCAGCACCTTCTCTGCGGCCCAAACCGGCAAGATGATCGCGGACTGAATGGCTTCCTTCTTAAGCGCTCTGAGCCCCGGGTGCCGGGGGACATCTTCGATCACGTAGGCGTCTTTGCGGCTCATCGCTTGGGTCACCGCGTGGCTTACTGCCGCGCTTTGCGGGTCGGCGCTTTTGAGGTTTACGTTAGCCGAGTCCTTGAATCCCCGGACCGAGACCGCCGGCAGGATTTTGGTGGCCGGATCGACAAGGCGGAAGATTCCAACCTCAAAGCCGCCGAGCGCGAGAGTCTTGTCCAGGACGCTGTCGAGGGTCGTCTTCAGGTCGGGGGAGTTTAAAACCGTCTGGCTGACCTCGCGGAGGATCTCCAACTCCTGGACTCTGACGAGGAGCGCTTCCTCCGACCGGGCGCGCCTCGCCCGCTCCTCCGCTTCGCGCATCGCGCGGCGCACTCGGGAGGGGAGGCGGGACAGCCGGTTTTTGATGACATAATCGGTCGCGCCTCGTCTGAGCGATTCCACCGCGGTTTCCTCGCCGATGCTCCCGGAGACGAGGATGAAGGGCAGGCTCGGATATTTCTCCCGCGCGATGGCCAGCGCGGCGCCGCCGTCGAACTGAGGCAGGGAATAGTCCGCGAGGATCAGGTCGAAGTTCCCTTGTTCGAGCGCGCTCAGAAATTCCGCGCGCGTCGCGGCCCGCACGACGTGGCAGGGGATATCGTCGGCTTCGAGCGTCGCCTTGACCAGCTCGGCATCGCCCGGACTATCCTCGAGATGGAGAATACGCAGCGGCTTTTCCATAAATTACGGAGGCCGGAGCAACCGGTGTTCGGCCCGGTCTGCGTTTCAGTATCGTTCGCCGAGCGTAGGGAAGTCAAGTCAGAATGCGAGGTGCCCTTCGACTGGGCTCAGGACAGGCGGGAGGCGCGCGAAGACGCGCGGGTCATCGCTCCGGCACGTACACGTAGCCGTCCATCAGCAGGCGCGCGGTGCGGGTGAGGGCGGCTTTGGAGAGGATAAGGCCGCCGTTACGCTTCTCGGTTTCGATCTCGACCTGGATGGTGCCGGAGGGGTGGCCGATTCGCACGGCGGGCGGGTTGCCCGGCTGGACCTTACGGTAAATCTCGTTGACGATCGTGCCGTCGATCTTGGCCGCCGCGCCGAGACAGACCGCGCCGGTGACGGCGTAGGCTTTGTGGAGCTTCTGCAGAGCCGTCATGCGGGCGATGACGTCGATCTCCGAAGCCTCCACCTTCCCCTTGGGAGTCTGGTAGCTCATCGGCGGAGCGACGACGGCGATCTTGGGCACGCCGGGGCTTAGCCGCGTGGCGTCTTCTTTTTTCGCGATGCCCATGATCTCGGCGACGACGGAGCGGATCTCCTCGCATTTCTTGAGCAGCGCGTCGTTGCCGGCGAACTCTTCGAGCGTCTCGTTGCCTTTGAGCCCGAGATCAGTCGCTCTGACGAAGACGAACGGGTTGGCCGCGTCCACCATCGAGACTTCCAGCGCGCCGAGGGTGGGGAATTTGACCTGCTCCCTGACTTTTCCCGTCGGCAGGAGTTTCCCGGTCACCGCGCCGCCGGAGTCGAGGAAGTCAAGCAGGATTTTCGAGCCGCTGCCGGGAGCGCCGTCGATGCGGAAATCCCCCTCGCTCACGAAGTCGCCGTCGCGCACCGAAAATTCCGCGACGATGATTTTTTTGGTGTTGGTGTTGTAGATGCGGACTTTGGTCACCGGCTCATGCGGCTCGATAAGACCCTTCAGCAGGGCATAAGGCCCGACGGCGGCGGAGGTGTTGCCGCAGTTGCCGGTGTAGTCGATCACGGGGTTGGCGATGCCGACGTAGCCGAAGGTGTAGTCGATGTCGGCGTCAGGCACGCTCGGCGGGCCGATGTAGGCGACCTTGCTGGTCAGCGGATCGGCGCCGCCCAGGCCGTCGATCTGTCTCAAGTCCGGGCTGCCGAAGGCGGCGAGAACGACTTCATCGCGTTGCTTCGCCTCGCGGGGCAGATCTTTCTCCAGGAAAAAGATCGGCTTGCTCGTGCCACCGCGATAGATTGCGCAGGGGATTTTTTTCATGCAGCCCGAATATAATCAATCCGGCCCGGAAATTCCAGTAGGGCCGTGCTTCACCACGCTCAGGCAAGCATTCTTTGCGATCCTGGCATCTTGGCGGGATGAATCATCTATCTGCTGATGATCACCTCGTCCACCTTGTCCACCTCTTTCAATCTGACCTTGACGTCGCCTCCCGCCGGAAGGTTCACCTTCTTGCCCACATACTCGGCGGCGATCGGCAGCTCGCGCCCGCCGCGGTCGATCAGCACGGCCAGGTGGATCGCCTTCGGCCGCCCCAGGTCGATCAGATGATCGACGGCGGCGCGCACGGTGCGGCCGGTATTGAGAACGTCGTCCACGAGAATGATGGTCTTGTTCGTGATGTCGAAGGGAATCCGCGTGTTGTCCACCTTACCGCCCGGCAGCAGTGTGTTCAGGTCGTCGCGGTAGAGCGTGATGTCCATCTCGCCCAGCGGGACCTCTTTGCCACCGAGCTTCTTCATCGTCGCGGCGAGCCGCCGGGCGATGTGGATGCCTCTGGTTCGGATGCCGATGAATGCGAGCTGGGTGGGGTCTCCGTGCCGCTTAGACATCTCTCGGCAGAAGCGCTCCAGACACTTCTTGATCTCTTGCGCGTTCAGGACGCGCACGCTCTTCTCTTTATGGTGTTTCATAGGCGACTTTCACTATTGTTTCGAGCAAAATCTGCGCGCCGAGACAGATATCCTCCGGCGCGGTCCACTCCAGCGGGCTGTGGCTGATGCCTTTTTTGCTCGGAATAAAAATCATGCCGGCGCGCGCGATCTTGGCCAGCTGCATCGCGTCGTGGCCCGCGCCCGATGGCATGATCTCGTAGGGAATGTTTTTCTCCTCGCAGATCGCGCGGATCACCGGCAGGAGGCTTTCATCCAGCGGCACCGGATCTTCGGCCCGGATCGGCAGGATCTTGACGGCGATACCCCGCCCCTTGGCGATCTCTCGTGCGCGCCTTTTGACCATGCCGGCGACGCGATCTTTGGCCTTGGCCGCGATGCTGCGAATATCCACGGACAGTTCGACTTTGCCCGGAATGGCGTTGATAACGCCCGGCTCGATCTTCATCGCGCCGACCGTGCCGACGACCCGGCCCTGCTCCATTGTCGAATATTTGCGGCAGACTTGTTCGATGTAGCCGATCAACTGCGCGGCGGCCACCAGGGCGTCTTTTCGCATCTCCATCGGCGTCGTGCCGGAGTGGTCCGCCTGGCCGGTGAAGATGACTTTGAGCCGCGTCGGCGCGGCGATGGCAGTGACGATGCCGATCTTCTTTTTCTTGGCTTCGAGAATCGGCCCCTGCTCGATGTGCAGCTCCAGATAAGCCTTCACGGTGTCGGGGTCGCGCTTGAGCGACGCCAGCGTGTCCCGATAGACACCCATGCTCGCGAGCACATCTTCGAGCTTCGTGCCATGCGCGTCAACGGCGTTGGCCAGATCTTCCATCCGCACCTGCCCCGCGAGCAGGCTGCTGCCCAAGGTGGAGAAGCCGAAGCGGGACGATTCTTCGCCGACGAAGCAGGCGACTTCTATTGGACAGGGCAGCCCAACTTTATTTTCCTTGAGAGTTCGCACAGCTTCCAGGGCGCCGACGACGCCGACCGGGCCATCGAATTTGCCGCCGTGGAGCACGCTGTCCAGATGCGATCCGGCGATCACCGCGGGCGCTTTGGGGTCGCCGCCATTCAGCCATCCGAAAATATTTCCGATCCGATCGACGTTGACCTTAAGGCCTGCTTGGGTCATCAAATGAATCAACAACTGGCGGCTGCGAAGCTCTTTGATGGAGAAGACGAGCCGCGTCACCGAGCCGTGCTCGCCCAGGCCGATCCGCGAGATCGCGTTCAGATCGTTG